>CAXBNX010000007.1:0-169797 GCA_963977275.1 uncultured Haliea sp.
CCAGGCGCATACGGGTGGCCAACAACGACTGGTGCGCATCGCGCAATACCACATCGGTTATTCCCAGTGGGCGGTTGTTCTCGAGCATTAGTAGAATCTCTTGTGGTGGTCTACGTTTTTTTTCTGCGGTGCTGGTGGACGCTGGCGGTGATTAAGGCAACAAGTTGCTGTTTGGGAATGACGTCAGGCCCGGCGACGGATCGAGCTGCCGCGATCGCATTGGGCTCGGAGAAATGACGGGTAACCAGGGCAGACATCACCAATGTCACCAGCACCAACAGGGCAAGAAATACCACCACAGTACCCATGCCATAAACCATGAGTTCCATGCCTTGCGTTACGATCTTCCCATGCATCACGTCTTGTCACTCGGCTGAGGAAATATGTGAGGATTGCTCAAACGATTCCAGCAAGGAGGCTATTCTATCAAGGCCTGTCTGGTGAGACTGGTAGTCAACTGGAATGGGAAAAGTCGAGGCGCCCCAGGCTAATACCAGTGAGGGAAACCCGGCAACCGCAAGTTTACGGCTGAGCGCGAAATTCTCCTCGAGAGTTGTTTGTATCTCTGTGCTACCCAAATGTTCAGTAAATTGGCTAACGTCCAAGCCGAGCTCCCCGGCAAGAGTAACCAGTGTACTGCTATCTGATGGGTTCCTGGCATGGAGATAGTAGGCTATCTGGATGGCGTCAATCATCTCCAGTTCTGCCTGCTGCTTTGCCGCAGCCAGCACAGCGCGGCAGGCAGGGTATGTGGAACGACGAGGCTGACAGTTAGTCCAGAAGTCAAAATTGAATTCAGCGCCCGTTTTCCGCGAAATTATCTCCCAATAGCCCGCTATCGCTCTTTGCTGCTCTATCGGCATAGGCACTTCAGAGTCCGGGGCGAGTCCGCCGACCACATGTATCACGGTGACTGTAGCGGATAAAGCCTCGCGCATTTGATCCCAGCTGCGGCGAAAACCCCAGCACCAACTGCACATAGGATCGTGGATATAGTAGAGGACAGCTTTAGTCTTTTCAGTCATTTGGTCGTAGTTCAACCCTATAGTGTTGTGTTAATTACCCACACTGTCGACGTATGATGGTGTAACAGGGGGGCAGCAGCGATGCAGTCAATTTGGTTTTCCTGATAGCGTTCAGGCTAGCACGATTCAATGTTGGATAAATCCAAATAAGCTGACCAGGAGTCCTATAATGTCCCTGGCCTGACTTTCAGGATTAACGGCGTCTCGATAAACAAGAATATTTTCAAGTTTTGAGATTGAAGATAAAATATACACAAAAAGTAGCAAAACTAGCTGAAATTGAAAAAGGCGATGAAACTCGTTTTAGAGATAGTAGTGCTTTCGACAGAATATTTCGATTCGGCTCTGCTCCGATTTACGAGACAATGTCGTAAGCTTTAAGTGTAAGCGGCTAATACCTTTCACCATGGTCTGGTCCCGAGGGCTGGCCTGCTGGGGTTGGTGTTAGGTAGTGTCTCAGGTGATGATCAGAATCTTGCTCTGGCATCTCAGCGGTGGTTTTTTTGATTGCGGTCCATTATCGTTTTATGCCCCGTGGGTCATCTTGTCATGCGCTGCGGTTGAGTTATATCCTGGTGTATCAGTTATTGAACTGACTATCTAATCTGTTAAATGGCCCGGATTTTTACCAAAATTGGAGCAATTGGTAAAACTGCTGTGTGCTGGGCTGATATTGGGCAACGGGTATGTTCTGTCTCCAGGTGCCTCTCCGTTGTCGGAGATAAATGGAAGGTCGCGTGGCCACAAGTTTGCGCGGTCGTAATCGGCTCTCTTGTATTAGCAGTAGCCGATTTGCCGAGAAATTCGGTGCCAGTTCTCAAAAATATCGCGAGCAAAACCTATCCGGCTACTAGCGCCTCCCACCAGCGAAAAAATAAATAATTGAGTCACTGCCAATTTGGGGTATATTTTCCCTACAACGCTCGATTTCCTCTTCTTGAATTCGCGTAACAGCCAACTAAACGGGATCATCATTAATGAAAGCGCTCTGTACATTGATTCTGGGGTTTCTGCTGTGTAATCCCGCTTTATCGAGTGAGCCGACTGCGGCCCGCCTGGACCTGACCCAGTCCTGGGTTGGGTTGGTCGCCCTCATGGTATTTTTTGCTGCTTATGTTCTCGTCATTCTGGAAGAGAAGCTGCATCTTCGAAAATCCAAGCCCATGCTGCTGGCGGCGGCGCTGGTCTGGACGGTTATTGCCATTGCATACAACCAGCACAATATGCCGTTTGCTGTGGAGCACGGTATTCGCCATGATTTCCTCGAGTACGCAGAGCTCTTTTTCTTCCTGTTGGTAGCGATGACCTACATCAACTCAATGCTGGAGCGGGGAGTATTCGACGAACTGCGTTTTTGGCTTGTACACAAGGGCTTCAGTTATCGTTCACTCTTCTGGTTGACAGGCATTCTGGCCTTTTTCATCTCGCCGATAGCGGATAATCTGACCACTGCACTGATATTGTGCGCGGTGGTTATGGCGGTTGGGCAGGGACAGCCGAAGTTTGTGGCTATATCCTGTACGAGCATTGTCGTGGGTGCAAACGCAGGGGGCGCCTTTAGCCCGTTCGGGGACATTACTACGCTGATGGTTTGGCAGCAGGGTGTTGTGCAATTTTGGGATTTCTTTCAGCTTTTTGTACCGTCGGTTGTAAACTTTGTCGTTCCGGCGCTAATCATGCAACTGGCCCTGCCCGCCGGCAAGCCGGCGCCCATGAGTGCTAATGAAAACAGCGATCGGCTCAAGTTTGGTGGCCTTACGATTGTAGTACTGTTTCTACTAACCATAGGTACGGCAGTTTGCTTCCACAACTTCCTGCACATACCCCCGGCGTTTGGTATGATGGCTGGCTTGGCCTACCTGAAGTTCTACGGGTACTATCTGCGACTCAAATCCAAGGAGTGGCTGCGCTCCAACGAGTATCCCCCGGCTGCTGTTGAAGACCCCTATGACTTCGATGTCTTCGACAAGATAGCCCATGCAGAGTGGGATACTCTGTTTTTTTTCTATGGCGTAATTCTCACTGTAGGTGGGCTAGGGTTTATAGGCTACCTGGGCAGTGTTTCGGAAACTATATACGGTCAGTTGGGGCCCACTAATGCCAATATACTGGTGGGTGTGTTGTCGGCGGTGGTGGACAATATTCCGGTGATGTTCGCGGTTCTCACCATGGATCCTCAAATGGATACCTCCCAGTGGTTGCTGGTCACCCTGACGGCTGGTGTAGGTGGCAGCCTGCTCTCCATCGGCTCCGCAGCCGGTGTGGCGTTAATGGGGCAAGCTCGCGGTCAGTATACGTTTTTCAGCCACCTTAAATGGACGCCGGTTATTGCCCTTGGTTACGGGGCGAGTATTTGGGTCCACTTGCTTATCAATGGCTGATGGTGGCTATAAGTCTTTCTATGAGCTTTGACGAGTTTATTGCGACGCTGGAGCGCCGTAAAGCGACCAGGCACAATGAGTGAATACTCAAAATCCAATATTCCCAATATAGACCGCGTAGAGGCATTGGTTGTCTATGACAACGGCGTGCACGGCTGCGTACTTAAAACTGACCCGGACCACACTATACTGGAGTGCCTTCAACGCGTTGCTGGCGGTGACCACTATGTGAGTGCCACACTCGGTCATCAGCTGGACATGCAGTTGCCCGTAGAGTTGAAAAAATACGCTATCAGACACAGTGTCGATGTTCACAACGTAAAAGTTACTTTCGGCATACAGTGCTAATCGTTCAAAGCTATCAACATAGTAATAAAAATAGCATGTATATAGATCAAGGGAAGGCGCTGGTACATTGGCGGCTGGAAAGAATTGCGTTACATCAGTAGACTTCTCCTGGCCTGGTGTTGGAAGGTTGTAAGTTGTCGCAGGAAACTGACTACCACTACGTTCTGATTCAGCGCCTGCTGCGCCGCAGTGTTTTAACGCGACAGCCGACTGCCGTGAATGACGATGTGATTTACCTTCTGACCGAACTCTGATTGATAGAACATTACAATCTCTACAGTCAGCTCACTGGGCGTCTGTGCCATTAAGGCATCGAAAATAGGCTTGCCGGAAATTGTAGGCGCAACGCATGATGCACTGGTGCTCCTCTTTTCCCTACCCCTCAACATCCTGTAAGGGGGCAGCATGGCATTGCATTCAAAGCTCGCTATCGTTCGATCCATTTCGAATAGCTGGCATAACTCCACCAGCATATGGCGCTTAATCTCCGGCGACGCACGATCCTCAAACGTATGCGCCCCCGGTGCTGAAGATCGTACATGCGGCAATAACAATCCAAATATACATTTTCATTGCGACCCCAACGAAGTATTTCACCCGCATTGGTTTTACCTACTGATGTGCCGTGAAGGCGTTAAGTATAGGAAGCATATAGAGGGAATGTCGACCAGATTGCCCACTCGTGGCATAACCGCCGGTAGCGATTGCTGGTAAGAGTGACGCCATTTCCTGCATATTTCGATCTGTTATGGGGTGTAATGGACGGCGCGTTACAACATGTGGTAATCAATGGACTCAGACTCTATCTATTCAAAGGAGCTAGATATGCCATTATCAGAATCTGAGGTTGATGAAGTTAAGTATCGTTTGTTTCGTATGTATATGGACACTATCGAAACCTTCCGGCAAATCGCAGAAAATGCGGAGATCTATTTTGGTGACAATTCAGCTGAGCTAACTGATGCCATTAATGAGTATATTCATGACTTCATAGATGACACAGATGGAGAGGAGAGAATCCATCCAGAAGGACTCATTTTCCAAACTGATAGGGTCGCGCTACAAAGCGCTGGTTTTTACGGCTCCCAGCTAAACCTTAAGGAAAGGCAAGTCACCGCCGTAAATGGAAACCTTAGAGCAGCTATTGGTCAGCGTGTTACAGGTGTGTTTAAGGCTCCCTTCAAAAAGTGGGTTGGAGTTATAAATAATTTCATAGGAAGCCTGGAGATAACGGGTGTTGGCTCGGCACTGAAAGAAATAAAGGATTGCTTGCGCGATGAGTTGCCAGATGAATGAATGGGACGATGTTTATATTTCCCTTAGAACACAAGGCCCCGCCTTCGGAGGGCGCAGAGCCCACATCAATGCTCCGCTGTACAGACCCACTAGAAATTGGCCCGCCTGGCAGGATTCGAACCTGCGACCAATGGCTTCGGAAGCCACTACTCTATCCAGCTGAGCTACAGGCGGTTTGGGGACGCGAATAATACCTGTCCTGCCCGATTGAGTCCACGCCAACGGCGGCCCAATTTTGTGGCAAACTGTCGGCCGCGTAACGGAGTAGGGCACACGCAAATCTATGGAGAGCCTGGCAACCTGGCAGCTGGTAACCATCGGGGTACTGTTTGTCTGGAGCGGTTTTGTGCGCTCTGGCCTGGGTTTTGGTGGGGCCGTGTTGACTCTGCCCTTCCTGCTGATGATCTACAATGCGCCGCTGGTATTCCTGCCGATTATCGCCATTCACCTGCTCTTTTTCTCCTTTATCACCGTGCTGCAGTCGCACCGCAAGGCCCTCCGTGCGGGTGTTACCGAGATGAGAGGGACGATAAACTGGTCTTTTCTTCGCTACGCCTTTTTATTGATGATTATCCCCAAACTGATTGGGGTGGCGGGGGTGATCACCCTGCCGGCCAATGTCGTCAGTAGCTTTATCTTTGTCGTAGTATCGGTGTATGCCGTGAGCTATATCCTCGACCGACCCTTCAAGAGCAATAACAAGTGGCTGGACGCCATATTTATGACCGTGGGCGGCTATGTCAGCGGTACTTCGCTGATTGCGGCACCCCTGGTGGTGCCTGTGGCTGCCAGCCGGGTTGAACACTACCAGCTGCGCGATACGCTGTTTGTACTCTGGTTTGTGCTGGTGGCCCTGAAACTGGCGGCATTTGTGTGGACGGGGGTGGATCTGCAGTGGCGCCATCAGCTGTGGTTGCTGCCCTGTGTGACAGTGGGCCACCTGCTGGGCCTGCGCTTCCATGAATACACGCTGAGTGCCGATACCAGGGTCTTTTACCGGGTACTGGGCTTCGGCCTGCTGGCGGTCAGTGTGGCGGGGCTTGCGCGGTATCTCTACTAGAACGGCGGGAAGGAGGCCAGTATCCGCTCTGCCGCCGCGTTGTATTTGTCCTGGTCGTGAGAGGGTTCGCCCTTCAGGCGGGACTGCACTTCACTGCGCCATACCGACCTTTTCAGCTCGGGTGAGATCATGTCGACAATAAAGGTGCCCTCGACGTAATTCTTTACCGATACCTCTGTCTGGGTGCAGTTCCAGCAGTTATACATGCTGTAGCGGTTGTAACCGCCCCAGCGGGAGTAGCCCATATTCATGCCCATGGTGGGAGTCTGGTAGGTGCGAACATCGGTTTTATCATTGAGTATCAACGTCCAGCTGATCAACAGATCGGCCTCCGAGGCATCTTTCTCGTCCAGTATTACAAAGCCCTTGTTGCGAAATGCAGTCTCCAGTGCCGTATCGATGCGCTCTCGCTCCATATCGCTCAGCGAAACCGGGTTGTTACCGCCCACCATGCCCGACTCATCGTAAAAGGCGAGCTTCTTTACATCCATGAAATTGTAGTCTGACTTATAGTCCACCGTGGGGGTGGGTGGGATGCTGGCACAGGCCGCGATCAGGGCGATGGCTGCAAACGAGAACAGCGCGCGCAGGGTGTTTCGTGGTGTGTGTCTCATGCAGCTCTCCAGCTATGGGGTGACGCCAATTGCAGTCATCGTCGTATTGTATCCTTTCGAGTTCTCATCGCGCCAATCGTTCCCCGGTAACACAGGGTTCCTGTACAGCCTGTAGCTGCAACACGTGTTTGCGCGGGGCCAGTGCCCATCGGGCCAGATCTGCATCCCGTTGTTGCTGCCAGGCGCGATAGGCGGGGGGGAGTGCGTCAAACAGCACTTCCTCCAGGCCTGCGACGGCGGGCAGCAATTCATGGTAGCGGCGATTGAGCTGTGCAGCCCGGGGTTGAGTGCCCGCCACGAAGAACTTGCGAACGACGTTGTCGAGGATGTCAGCGGAAGCCGGCCGCAGGGGTGGGGCGCAAAGCGGGCCTCGTTCCATGCGCCGGGCCAGCATGTGGTTGGCAGCCTGAAGCGCACCAGCTTGATTGGCCAGCGCCTGACGCAGAGCGCCGCCGTCACCGGCCAGAACCTCTGACAACCGTAATTCAAAAGCCAGATTGTCGGCACTGAAATCGCCGCTTAGCCAGCGCCGTGCGTGATCGTTAACCTGTTGTAGGCCGGTAATAACAGCGCTACTGGTATTTGCCGGATAGCTGCCCGCCTGTGCGGGAGCTTTCCAGAACTGGCGGTATTCCTCGCCTCCCAGGGTGGCGTTGAATATCAGCGCGGGTAGTTGGTCGCGCTTCTGTATCCGGGCTTTTTCCAGCGTGGCGGCCAATGCCGGCTCGCCCTGTTCACGCAGGTAGGCAATGCAGGCCGGAGCCAGCCGCAGGTACTCAAGTTCCAGCAGCAGGCGCTGTGAGTCCCGCGCCAGGCGGCCCAGGCTGCTATTGCGCTTGCCTACAGTCACCTGCAACTCACAGCCGCTGAGCGCCAGAAAATCGAGCACATCGATAGCACTGCCGGGGATCTCCAGCTGTAGGTCCCGCACAGCCGGTAGCGGCGCAATCGATGGCGCCGCTATAGCGGGCGCTTCTACCGAGAGGGCGCCCGACAGCCGCTGCAGATACAACTCGAAAGCGCTGTCCGGGTTGCCTCCGGTACAAGCCGTCAGGGCAAGCACAGCAAGCACACCGGTGAAACGGCTCACCTGCACGAGACTGTGTAGAAATTGGTGTTGCTGTGGCCGAATTGGACTCTGTGCGGACATTGTGCAGTTATAACGCAACTGGGCCGTGGTTACGCCATCATTTCATGATCTGGGCTCATGCAATGCAGCGGTGAAATTGACTACACTTCTATCTGTATATCGGTGGAGGCGGGATGATGTGGAAACGGGCAGCGGTATTTGTGTTCGCTCTGTGCGTGGCAGGCATCGCGGCGGCGCAGGAGATTGATGCGGCCGAGATCATTCGCAAGGCCATGGATCACTACCGCGGCCTGACGTCCTATTCGGAAATGACCATGATCATCCACCGCCCCGATTGGGAGCGCTCCATGACAATGCGCGCCTGGACAGAGGGTGATAAGCGTACGCTGGTGCGGGTGGTTGAGCCGAAAAAAGACGCGGGCAACGGCACCCTGTCGGTGGATGGCAATATGTGGACTTACACACCGAAGATCAACCGGGTGATCAAGATACCCTCGTCGATGATGAGCCAGAGCTGGATGGGCAGCGATTTTTCCAACAAGGATGTGAGCAAAGACACCAATATCATCGACCAGTATGACCACACGCTGCTGGAGCAATATACCCAGGCCGGCTTCCAGGTCTATGTGATCCAGTCTATCCCCCACGAGGAGGCCGCAGTTGTCTGGGGCAGGGAAGTTCTCACGGTGCGCGACGACTGGGTATTGCTGAAACAGGAATTCTGGGATCAGGACGGCGAACTGGTGAAAACCCTGGAAGCCCGGGAGATCGCCCCCATGGGCGGGCGCAACGTGGCCACGGTGATGCGTATGGCCAAGCGGGATAACCCGCAGGAGTGGACCGAGTTGCGCACGGCGGCGGCGCAGTTTGATGTAGCCTTACCGGCCAGTCAGTTCACCCTTTCCAACCTGAGAAACCCGCGAGAGTGAGCGTTACCTGGCTTATGGCCTGGCGCAATTTGTGGCGCCACCGCCGGCGCACCTGGCTGACGGTGGGCGCTATGGTTTTTTGCAATACCCTGCTGGTGTTCCTGGTGTCACTGCAGTTGGGCGCCTACCAGATGATGATCGATGGCAGCCTCGCCGCCTATACCGGGCACATCCAGATACAGCAGCAGGGCTATCTCGATGATCAGTACATTTATCAGAGCGTACCAGAGGTCGCCGGGCTGGCAGCGCAGGTGCGCGCCGAGTTGGGTGTGGAGACGGTCGCCGCCAGGGCCGAGGCCTTCGCCCTGGCCTCCAGCGCTGAACGCTCCTTCGGGATATTGCTGACCGGTGTGCAGCCGGTCTATGAACCCGGTGTGTCTACCTTCCCCGGCAAGCTGCGAGAGGGCCGTTACCTGGCCGGTGAAAACGCGCAAGAGATCGTAATCGGCACGGTGCTGGCCGAGAACCTCAAGGTGGGGGTGGGTGATGAATTGACCTTTCTCGGCAGTGGCCGGGACGGTTCCTTCGCAGCGGCCATTGCCACTGTCGTGGGTATTCTCGATACCGGCCTGGAGGAAGTTGACCGCAGCATGGCTCAGGTGCCCCTGGGCTGGTTTCAACAGGTGTTCAGCATGGGAAATCAGGGCCACAGTGTGGTCATCAGGTTGCCCTCACTGGAATCTGTGCCAGCGGCCACTCTCGCATTGCGTGAACAATTGCAGGGTCGCGATGGCCTGACTGTACTGGACTGGGACGCGCTGATGCCCGGCCTGCGCCAGGCGATTGCCTCTGACATGGCGGGTGCCTGGTTTCAGTACGGTATTCTGGTGGTGCTGGTGGCGTTCAGTGTGCTGAACACGCAGTTGATGTCTGTGCTCGAGCGCACTCGCGAATTTGGCGTGATGCTGGCATTGGGTCTGCGGCCCCAGCGCCTGGCCCGCCTGGTGGCTATGGAAACCTTGCTGCTGGCAATTATGGGCCTGGTGCTCGGCATGCTGGGCGGAGGCCTGATCAGCTGGTATCTGAGCTATGCTGGTTTCGCCTACCCGGGTATGGAGGAAATGGCAGCCCGCTTCATGCTGCCGGATCGTATGTATCCCGAGGTCAGCCTGCTCTCCCTGTTGGTGGGTCCACTGGCCGTTTTTGTCGGTGCGATGCTGGCCGCTCTATACCCTGCACTGCGTCTGCTCCGGCTGCAGCCAGTAGCAGCCATGAGGGCAGTCTGATGACCGTTCCTCTGGCTGCCATTACCACACTCGCCTGGCGCAATCTGTGGCGCAATTATCGCCGCACGCTGATTATGCTGCTGGCGATCGCCCTCGGTGTGTGGGCCATGATTTTTATGTCCGCTCTGATGCGCGGCATGACCGATCAGATGGTGCGCAACGGTCTCAACACCCTGCCGGGTGAAGTCCAGGTTCACCACCTCAATTATCGGCGCGACCCCAGCGTGGTCAACAGCATGGCGCCGCCCGAGGGGGCGCTGCTGGACGTGCTTGAGCGGCCTCCCGTGGTTGCCTGGGCTGGCCGCGTGCGAGTGCCGGCAGTTGTCAGCAGCGAGCGCGGTAGTCGCAGTGTGCTCCTGCTGGGAGTGGACCCTGCGGCGGAAGAAGCCCTGGGCTCGCTGCCGGCGGAAATACTGGAAGGCCGTATGCTCGAGGGCGTGGATGACCGCGGCCTGGTGATCGGCGCCAGCCTGGCCAGGCGGCTGGAGACAGAGCTGGGCAAGCGGGTGGTGATCATGTCACAGGACCCGGACAATAATGTGGTGGATCGCGGTGCGCGGGTAGTGGGCATTTACCGCGCGCGTTTGCAGGGCAGCGAGGATCGTTTTGTCTATGCCGGCCGGGCCGTGTTGCAGGCGATGCTGGGGATCGGTGAGCAACTCTCTGAAATAGCGCTCACAGGGGATGACTATCGCCACGTGGATGATTGGTATCCGCAGATAGTGGCTGCCGCTGGCAGTGAGCTGGAAGTGATGTCCTGGACACAACTCGATGGTTTTCTCAGTTCCATGTTGGCGACCCAGGACGGTTTTACGCTGGTGTTCATGATAGTGGTGTTCCTCGTGCTGTCTTTTGGCCTGGTGAACACGCTGCTAATGGCGGTGTTTGAGCGGGTGCGTGAAATTGGCCTGATGCAGGCTCTGGGGATGCGGCCCGGCCTGATCCTGGGCCAGATTCTGCTGGAAAGCCTCTACCTGCTGTGCCTGGGGCTGGTACTGGGCAACCTGCTGGCACTGGCCACCATCTTGCCACTGGCATCCGGGATAGATATTTCCGGTGTGGCCGAGGGCATGGAGATGATGGGCATGGGCACCACGCTGTACCCGGCCCTGTACTTACAGGACGTGCTGATGTCCACCGCCGTTGTCGTCGTTCTGGGGTTGCTGGCCAGCCTCGCACTCGCCTGGCGAGCCTCCAGGCTGGACCCGGTGGCGGCGCTGAACAAGACCTGAGGTTTCGTGACTCATCCCGATATGGACGCACAACATGAGTGATATTGCCTGCCGCAATCTGTGCAAGACCTTCCACCAGGGCGAAGAGGTTATTACCGCCCTGGATCACGTCAGCCTCGATATCGCTGAGGGCTCCTTTGTCTGTCTGTCAGGGCCCTCCGGCTCCGGTAAAACAACGCTGCTGAATGCACTTGGGGGGCTGGACACGCCCGACAGTGGCGAGATCACCGTGGGTGATCAGCGGCTGGACCAGTTATCCCGTGGTGCGTTGGCCGACTTGCGCCTCAACAATATCGGCTTTGTGTTCCAGGCCTACAACTTGATTCCGGTATTGTCAGCCCGGGAAAACGTGGAATTCATTATGCAAGTGCAGGGTATGCCGGCCCAGCAGTGTCGGAAACTCGCTACGGAAATACTGGCGGAAGTGGGCCTGGAGGGCATGGAGGGGCGGCGCCCCGCAGAATTATCCGGCGGCCAGCAACAGCGTGTGGCTGTGGCCAGAGCCATAGCCACCAGGCCCGCGCTGGTGTTGGCGGATGAGCCCACGGCCAACCTGGACAGCCGGAGTGCAGCCCAGTTAATGGACCTGTTTGTCGCCCTGAACAGGGACAGAGGCGTGACCTTTATACTGTCTACCCACGATGCCAGAGTCATGGTCTATGCCCGGCGGCTTATCGGCATGCGCGACGGCAAGCTGGTCTCCGACGAGGTGCAACAACCCGGCACCATGGCGATCTGAATGGGCCCCTGGCCGTCACGTCTAGTGTCGCTGCTGGTGCTCGTCTCTCCTGCCATGTTGGCTGAAGCGAGGGCTCCAGGCTTTGACGGCGGCCATGTGAAGTTGCGCTGGCAGGGCAGCCGTTATCCCGGCGACAGTGTCTATCAGGCGATATACGGGGACTACTCCAACGATGAGTACGCGGATCTGCGCCTGAAATTCAGCGGTAGTCAGCAGCGATTCAACTTTCAGGCCGATTACCAGGCCATTGCCCAGTGGGGTGATAGCCTCGATTTTCCGACCGACTCCGCCGGCCTGTTCCTGCTGCCGCCAGGGCTGCCCAATGACGACAGGCGCTGGTGGGACCTGACCGATACCCTCACCGACAACAATTCTCGCGCGATGGTGCAGCGGTTCGACCGTCTTAATGTGGGCTACAACGGCGACAAGACAGTGCTGCGTTTAGGGCGTCAGGCGGTGAGTTGGGGCAATGGGTTGATATACAACCCGGTGGATTTTTTCAATCCCTTCAACCCGACGGCGGTGGATACCGAGTACAAGCTGGGAGAAGACCTGTTTTATGGCCAGCACCTGCTGGATGATGGCAGCGACTGGCAGGCGGTTTTTGTGCAGCGTCGGGACCCGCAGGGCAAGGCCACTGGCGAAGCGAGCTCAACCGCGCTCAAGTACCACGGTTTCGGCGTTGAAACGGAGCACGATCTGCTACTGGCAGAGAATTTCAATGAGCTTATCGTCGGGGCCGGGGGGGTGACCAATCTCGGCGAGGCGGTAGTGCGAGGTGATATTACCCTGACGGATGCGCAGGACGGATGGGTTGCCAGCCTGGTGGTGAACTGGTCGTGGTCATGGATGCTGGCCGGCCACAACGCCAGTGTTGTTCTCGAGTATTTCTATAACGGCTTTGGCCTGGCAGAGGACGACTACACAGTCGCAAACATTGTCGCGGACGAAGACCTGGCCAGGCGCCTGGAACGCGGTGAACTCTACACCATTGGCCGCCACAATATTGCCGGCTCCGTACTGGTTGAGTTGGCACCGCTGCTCAATGTCACGGCAAACCTGTTTGCCAATGCTCAGGACGGCTCCGCCCTGGCGCAGGTGGTATTGCAGTGGGACCTGGCCCAGAACTGGCAGCTACTGGCAGCGGCCACCGCGCCAGTGGGGTCCAATGGCACGGAGTACGGCGGTATTGAAACGGACTTTGGGGACCTTACTCTGGCGGTGGGGTCAACCGCGCTGGTGCAGCTGGCCTGGTATTTCTAGGGTATTTTGCTGGTCCGGCCAATCGTTAAAGGCCCAATTCCACCTTGGCACTTTCATACCAGGCCAGCAGATGGTTGCAGTCTTCGGGTATCGTCTGTTTTACCCAGCCCATAAACTCTACGCTTACCAGTAGGTCAATATCGGCAAAGGTAAAATTATCTCCCGCCAGCCAGCGGCGATCCGATAGTTCACTGTTGAGCTTTGGCAGGAGATACGCCAGCTGAAGTTTGCCGCGTTCGACCAGCTCAGGGATCTGGGGTACGTCCAGTGGCCCGGGCAGGGCGCGGTTCTCAAAGGCGGCAGAGCGGTTGCGCAACATCCCTGCAACCGCTGAGGTCATGGTGGCGAACAGATGATGGTCCCAGCTGATAACCTGGGCCTTCTCCTTGGCTGTTGAACCCAGCAGGGGCCTGGCTGGGTGCAGGGCTTCCAGGTAGACGCAGATACCGATGACTTCAGTGAGTACGGTGCCGTCATCCAGCAGCAGCGCTGGTACCGAACACTCGGGGTTGATCTGGCGGTACGCTTCGCCCAGTTGTTCGGCCTGGCCGAGATCAACCTGCTGGGTGTCCAGCTCAATGCCTTTGTATGTCATGAACAGGGTCAGGCGACGCGGGTTGGGTGCGGGGTCGTAGGTATACAATTTCATCGGCTTGCTGCCTTGTGGTTGTTTCAAGTAGCGCTGATGTTATGTGGAATTGCAGTATTCTGCCAGTCCCTCACCGGTGGTGGACGACTCGGTAGGCTCGGAATGGGTACTTTATACGCCGCACGACAGTAGCTATAATGCGCGCCTGATCAATAGAGGACTGCATTGTGATAACTCGAATAGTTTTTTGTGTTTTGGCCCTGGGCGTGGGTGTTAGCGCCCTGGCGGTAGATCTCACCGAGGCCCAGCGCGCTGAAATAGAGGAGCGTATCAAGCCTGTGGGTGAGAGCTGCCTGGCAGGCGACAGCAGCTGCGGCGGTGCGGTGGCATCTGCCAGCGCTGGCCCGCGCTCCGGCGAAGAGGTTTACAACGCAGCCTGCATGGCCTGCCATGCCACAGGAGCGGCCGGTGCACCCATGCTGGGTGACGTTGCTGCATGGGCTCCTCGCATCGCCAACGGCATGGATGCACTGCATCTCTCCGGCATCAATGGCGTCGCCGGTACCGGCATGATCGCCAAGGGCGGCTGTATGAACTGCTCTGACGAAGAGGTCATCGCCGCCGTCGACTACATGGTCGCCGGCAGTCAGTAGTCAAATGACGTATTTGTAGCCCGGCGGCGGGCAAAAGGCGCGGTGGTGCTGTTCCAGCATAGCCGCGACAGCCAGCGCCGTTTTATCTTCCAGATAGTCAGCTACTACCTGAACTCCGATGGGTAAACCGTCACGGCTCAGCCCAACGGGCGCGGCTGTGACCGGTAGCAGGGCGTTCAGGGTCAGTCCGGCCCAACCCAGAACATCGAAGTAGGGGCGGTCTTCCCCATTTACTTGCAGTGTGCGGGCGCCCATGTCCGGGGTGTGGTCGTGTGGAAAGGCCGGCACATTCGCGCAGGGGCATAGCAACACGTCGTAATCAGAGAAAAACGCCGCCCAGGCGGCGCGGATGTGCTGACGCTTTTCAATCTGCCGCAACCACTCCCGGTGGCTGCTGGCGATGCCGCGGGCCTGCAGAGTGGGCATGCTGACATCAGCCGGGTCGGCACTGGCCGCCACCTCTTTCATCATCTCAAATACTTCATCCGGCATGGCAGCGCCGATGGCCGCCATTAAAGTGAACGCATAGTTCTGGCGGTTCTTCTCCGGGTCCACGTTCGGGCGCGCATTGCGGTCGACCTGGGCTCCGGCGGCCTCAAGTGAATCTGCGGCTGCCTCTATAGCCGCCTTAATATCGGCATCTACCGGGCAGAAAGCGTCGTCTGACCATACAGCCACCCGCAGTTTTCGGGGGTCCGTGGTGCGCGCAGGCGGAAGCTCCAGTCGGTAGGCTTTGGCGTCCTCGGGACTGGGTGCCACCAGAATGTCGAGTGCGCGCTCCAGGTCTGCCGGGCAGGTACCAATGGGCCCCACCACGGAAAGATCGGTCCCCGACAGATTGTGTTCTCCGGGCGGCAGGTGGCCGCGCTGGGACACAATGCCGAAGCTGGGCTTGTGGCCATATACGCCGTTAAAGTGGCTGGGGGTACGAATGGAGCCGCCTATGTCGCTGCCCAGTTCCAGTGGCGTCAGGCCGGCCGCAACCGCTGCCGCCGCGCCGCCTGAAGAGCCCCCGCAGGTGCGCTCCACGTTCCAGGGGTTGTTGGTTACGCCGTAAACCTCGTTATACGATTGCAGGTCGGCACTCATATAAGGCACGTTGGTTTTACCAAATACGATGGCGCCGGCGTCGATATAGCGCTGTACGCTGAGCGCGTTGCTATCCGGAATATTGTCGGCGCATTCCGGGATGCCACCCACTGTGACAATGCCACTGGTATTCAGGGCATCCTTTATGGTGAGTGGCACACCGTGCAGCGGGCCCCAGTTCTCGCCGCTTTTCGCTGCCTGGTCAGCGGCATCAGCGCGAGCGCGAGCGCGTTCGGTATCCAGTGCTACGACAGTGTTCAGGGCGGGGTTGAATTGCTCTATTCTGGCGAGGAAAAATTCCAATACCTCGCGCGAGCTGAGGGTTTGCGCCTTGATCGCGTCGGCGAGTTTGAATGCGCTGGTGTACAAAATATCCATATAGTGCCTTCCTGTTGGTCGGTGGTGTGGGTTTGCCTACAGCATTTCTTTCAGGGCATCCAGCAGCTCGTTGGGTGCTTCTGTCATCAGGGTGTGCCCCGCACCCTTGAGCACGGAAACTTGCGCGTCCGGCAGGGCATCCAGCAGCGGGCGTGCTCCCCGTAGGGGTGTGAGCCTGTCGCCTTCGCCCATTACAACACGCACGGGGCAGCGAATCTTGGCGGCCCTATCCAGACCGTGCTGGTAGTTGTTGCAGGCCTGCATGTCCGCAGATAGCACTCCCGGTGCCGAGCGTTCGAACAGGCGCAGGGTGCTTCCCACCATCCACATACCGGGATTGCTGTTGCCGCCATAGAGATGTCGTTTGCTGTAGCCGTACTCTGTGAGCATGTTAAAAGCAGCGGGATCGTTTTCAGCGGCCGCATCCAGAATGGCATCGGACACCGGCATTGGTGCCGTGGTGCCCACCAGTGCAATAGCGCGTACCCTGCTGCTGTGGCGGGCGGCGCAATCCAGAGCCACCAGGCTGCCCAGGCTGTGCCCGACAATGGCGGCCTGATCAATGGCCAGTTCATCCAGCACGGCGATTACCCAGTCGCTCATTTCCTCTACAGACGCTTTAGGCTGCCCCGTGGAGCGCCCGTGCCCCGGTAGATCCAGCGCAATCACATTGCGGCCATGGCGCGCGAAGTGGCGTGCAAACAAGGTCCATACGGTGTGGTCCATGCCCGAGCCATGCACAAACACAATGCTCTCCTTGCCGGCTGCAATATCGCGACTGTTGGTATAGCAATAGACGCTGTTCCCCTCGACTGTCAGCTTCATGGCGTTGCTCCTACGGCTTTCTCCGCCGCGCGCAGACCCTGCTTCAGGTCGGCAATCAGGTCGTCGAGCTGCTCAACCCCGACGGAAAGTCGGATAGTGCCGGCGGATATACCGCCGGCCTTCAGGGCCGCTTCATCCATACGGTGATGGGTGGTGCTGGCCGGGTGTATGACCAGTGACTTGGCGTCGCCCACGTTGGCCAGATGGGAAAACAGGCTGAGGGCATCGACAAAGGCAATACCCGCCTCGCGCCCGCCCTTGAGCTCGAAGCTGAACACGGCACCGCAGCCCCTGGGCAATAGCTTGGCCGCCAGTGCCCGATCGGGGTGGCCCTCCAGTTCCGGGTAGGCTACAGCGTCCACCGCGGCATGTTGCTGCAGGAACCGTACAACCTCGCGGGTGTTGTCGACATGGCGCTGCATGCGCAGCCCAAGCGTTTCAATCCCCTGCAATATATGGAATGCCGTGGTCGGGCTCATGCAGGCACCGAAGTCCCGCAGGCCCTCCTTGCGCGCCCGCACGATAAATGCGGCGGGGCCGAATTCTTCTGTAAAAACCAGATTGTGAAAGCCGGCGTAGGGCTCGCTCAGGGTGGGGAATTTGCCCGATGCATCCCAGTCGAATTTACCGCCGTCCACCAGCAACCCCCCGATGACGATACCGTGACCGCTGAGGAACTTTGTGGCGGAGTGCACGATCAGGTCCGCACCCCATTCCAGCGGCTGCATGAGGTAGGGCGTGGTAAAGGTGGAATCGACCATCAGGGGAAGACCTACTTCATGGGCGATGGCCGAGACGGCGGGAATGTCCAGTACATCCAGCCCCGGGTTGCCTACGGTCTCGGCAAACACCAGCCGGGTATTGTCTTTTATAGCGGCGCGAAACGCCTCCGGATCGCGGGTGTCCACAAAGGTGGTTTCGATACCGAACCGCGGCAGGGTATAGGCCAGCAAATTGTGGGTGCCGCCGTACAGCGCACTGGCGGCAACAATATGGGACCCGGCCCCCATCAGGGTGGTAATAGCCAGATGCAAGGCCGCCTGCCCGCTGGCTGTGGCGATGGCACCCACAGCGCCTTCGAGTGCGGCAATTCGCTCCTCCAGGACGGCGTTGGTGGGATTGCTGAGGCGCGAATAAACATGCCCTGTGCGCTCGAGATTGAACAGCGAGGCGGCGTAATCCGAATCGGGAAATGTAAATGAGGCGGTTTGGTATATGGGGGTGGCGCGCGCACCGGTTGTTGGATCGGGCTGGGCGCCGGCATGCAGGGCGAGGGTGTCGAGCCCTGCATATTTAGGTCCGGTCATGCTGTACTCCTTATAGTCGTGAGTGAGGCATTATATGCTGAACCCGCCCAGTTTGGTTTCCAGGTATTCCTCTAGTCCTTCCCGCGCACCCTCGCGGCCCAGGCCGCTTTCCTTCATACCGCCAAAGGGTGCTGCTGCGCTGGTGGGATTGATGTCGTTGATACCGATGATTCCGAACTGCAGCGCCTCGAATGCACGCATCGCGCGCGACAGGTTCTGGGTATAAACATAAGCGGCCAGCCCATAGTTGGTGTCATTGGCCATGGCGATGACATCGTCATCGTCGTCGAAGGCAATCACCGGGGCGACCGGGCCAAAAGTTTCCTCCCGGTAGATGAGCATATCGGGTGTAATATTACTGAGCAGGGTGGGCGCATAAAAATGGCCTTTGTCCAGCCCGTTCTCCAGCAAACGGCCACCGCCCGTGTGGAGGGTCGCGCCCTGTGTCACTGCGTCCTTAACCTGCCGGTCAACCTTGTCCACAGCAGTCTGGCTCACCAGTGGGCCGATGGCAGTGGCGGGATCCATGCCGTCGCCGGCGCGCATTTTGTCTATCCGTTCCTGCAGGGTTTCCAGAAAAGGCGCCAACATGGACCGTTGCACAAAAATGCGGTTGGGGCTGATACAGGCCTGCCCGGTATTGAGGAACTTCACCAGAGACACACCCTTGGCAGCATGTACCGGATTGGCGTCATCGAACACGATGAAAGGCGCGTGCCCACCCAATTCCATGGAGACGCGCTTGAGCTGTATAGCGGCGGCCTGCGCCAGCTTTTTGCCAACAGCAGTGGAGCCGGTAAAGGTGAGTTTTCGGACCAGGGGGTTGCGGCAAAACTCGTCACCAATGGGGGCGGGGTCAGCGGCGGTCACCAGATTCACGACACCCGGGGGAAAGCCCACTTCGTCTAGTATTTCGAACACGGCCACTGCACATAATGGTGTGGCTTCGGCAGGTTTGAGCACCACCGTGCAACCCGCCGCCAGGGCTGGTGCCAGTTTGCGCGTAAGCATGGATATGGGGTAGTTCCAGGGGGTGACCGCGGCTACCACGCCCACCGGGCTTTTGTGTACCAGAAAGCGTTGGTCGCTGCGGGCTGAAGGTATGGTCTCACCGTAGATGCGCTTGGCCTCCTCGGCGAACCAGAGCAGAAAATCGGCGGCGTATTTAACCTCGTTCAGAGCGGCTTTAAGTGGCTTGCCCTGCTCTCGGGTCATTAGTTCTGCCAGTGCCGGCCGGCGTTCCATCATCAGCTGGTGGGCACGGTACAGCAGGCCCGAGCGCTCGTATGCAGTAAGGGCGGCCCACCCGGCCTGTGCCGCGGCTGCCGCATCAATCGCCCTACGCGCATCGTTGCGCTGCCCGTCCTGGGCTCGCCCAATTTCCTCGCCATTGGCGGGGTTGAACACGGGGAAGCTTTGTGGGCACTGGGTCCATTCTCCGTTGATGTACATATCATTTTCCTTGGTGTGTTTACGATTGCTCGGTTACAGTTGGGGCTCTGTTCACCAGGGCAGTTTGTCAATATCGACGTTGCCGCCAGAGAGTACCACGGCCACGTGTTTGCCCGCGAAGCGCTGGGGATTGTCCAGAATAACCGCCAGCCCGACGGCCGCAGAGGGTTCTACTACCAGTTTCATGTGGGTCCAGATCATGCGCATGGCGCGGATGATGATGGTGTCATCAGTGCTCAGGATATCCGCTACGTGATCGCGGATCAGACTGAAGTTGATTTCCCCCAGAGCTGTGCGCAGACCATCCGCCACGGTATCGGGGGCGGTCTGAGGTTGCCGAACCCCCGTTTTCAAGCTGTGAAGCGCATCGTCTGCCCCTGCGGGCTCGGCCCCTATCACAAGGGTTGTCGGCATTAACGCTTCGCTGGCCACTGCACAACCGGCCAGCAGGCCACCACCCCCGACAGGGGTTATGAGGAAGTCGGGTGCTGGCCGTAATTGTTCGGCAATCTCCAAAGCGGTCGTACCCTGGCCCGCGATGACGTCGGTATGGTCGTAGGGGGGAATGAAACTGGCACCGGTGCTGGCGCATACGGCCTCCAGTTCGTTTTCCCGTGCTGCCTGGGTGGATTCGCAAAACGTAATCTCTCCACCGTAGGCGCGCACAGCCACTACTTTGCTCGCCGGTGCGTTCTGGGGCATGACGATGTAAGCGGGTATGCCAAAATGGCTGGCGGCCAGTGCCAGGGCCGCGGCATGGTTGCCCGAGGAATGTGTGGCAACCCCTCTGGCTCGCGCAGCGGGAGTCAATAGCAGCACAGCATTGTGAGCGCCCCTGGCCTTGAAGGCACCAGCCTTTTGCAGGTTCTCGCATTTGAAATGGATTTCGCAGCCGGTTAACGCGTTTATCAACTGGCTTGACAGCACCGGTGTGCGATGAATATAGGGGGCGATCCGCAGGGCTGCGGCGCTTATGTCCTCGATGGTAACGGGGTAGCGCATCATGCTGTGTCAGGCCGACTTGAGGCCACCCAGCCAACCCAGTAAGCGGCGCAGCAGGGCCACGATCTTCGCTTCGTCTACTTCGTCCCTGTGCAGAGTCACGGCGTGATACTCCATTGAGGTAATTGAGCCAAACAGCAGTTCGGCGTTGATTTCAGGGTCCTTGCGATTGAAGATCCGGCACAGGGTGATCAATGGTTCGATCTGCTTTTCGCGTTGCTGCACGCCAAGCTTGTGAATCTCCGGAGACAGCCTGGCTTCATTGAACAATATCTGTTCCAACGCAAGTCTCTCAGGGTTGTGGACAATCTGGTTATAGACGTGCCTACCGGTCATGATCGCCATGTCGTGGCATATCTTTTCCCGGGTTTCACGCTTGCGCAATTCACCTCGTGTGAACGAGTCGAGGTATTCGTAAGCGGCCTCCAGTGCGTTCTCAAGGTCGGGCTGACTGGCCTCACAAAATTGCTGGAAAGCCTCCTTCATCATTTGCTCGATGTCGGTGAAGTAGTATGTGGTTAGCGACAGGTGCACGCCTGCCTCTGCCGCCACAGAGCGGTGCGTCACCGCGCGTATCCCGTCCCGGCAGATGACTTTGAGTGTGGCATTGAGAATCTTGCGGCGGGTTTGTTCGCCCTTTTCCCGGCGTGCCCCAGTGCTGACACGCTTCTTTTTGCCCGTCACCCCCGTAGCAGTGGGTACGGTTATACGGATGCTGTTCATACTTGCAGTGTTACTGTGGCGGGCATTCGCATTGCATAACCCTCTTGTCTCTGCTGGGGCAGAGCATTATAGCGGGACAAAACGGTAATATCTGCTGATTGATATCAATAGCCGATTATTCGCCAGTGCAATGACAGCAGTGCAGTTGAGCCGATTGCGCAGGTGGCTTTATCCAAACAGGTTTTTCAGGCCGGCCAGGGTTTCCTGGCCCCGCTCCTCATTGGCCTCTTCGGTATCGGCCCCTCCGCCCTGCCATTGCAGGTCGTCCTGGGGAAGTTCGGCGATGAAGCGGCTGGCCTCGCAGTTGATTGTCTCGCCAAACTGGCGCCGTTTCAGCGCCAGGGTCATTACCAGCGTTTCCCGGGCTCTTGTAATGCCTACGTAGGCGAGGCGCCTCTCCTCCGCAATATTGTCTTCCTCGATACTAACCCGGTGAGGCAGCAGGTTCTCTTCCATGCCAATAATATAGACGTGGGGGAACTCCAGACCCTTGGCCGCATGCAAAGTCATCAACTGCACAGTGTCGGGACCGGTGTCTTCCTCATCCTGCTGCTCCAACAGGTCCCGCAGTACCAGCCGGGATATCGCCTCATCCAGCGGCACCTGTTCGCTAGCCATGACGCGCGCCAGCGAATCCACCAGAAAATCCACGTTGGCCATACGCCGTTCGGCGACATCCTCGCTGGAGCTGAGCTGTAACAACCAGTCCTCATAATCCATTTCTCGAATCATCTGGCGTATGCCGTCGACACCCGATTCACCCTGACATCGGCTGCGCACAGTGGACATCCAGTTGCGAAATTCGCGCAGCCGCTTCAGGCCCGCCTCGGGAATGCTGTCTGGTCCGATGCGAGAGCATGCCTGGCTCAGGCTGCAGCGTTGAGTATTGGCAAAGTTGCCCAGGGCTTCCAGTGTTGAGGCCCCCAATTTACGCCTCGGCACGTTAGCAATGCGCAGGAACGCATTGTCATCGTTCTCGTTCAGCACCAGTCGCAGGTAGGACATGATGTCCTTCACTTCGTTGCGGGCGAAGAATGAAGTGCCTCCACTGAGGTGATATGGCACCTGCTGTTGTTGCAGGGCCACCTCAATGAGTCGTGACTGATGGTTGCCGCGATACAGCACAGCGTAGTCACCAAAGCGCGTGCGCTTGCGCAGCTTGTGATCGAGGACTTCAGCCGCCACCTGGTCGGCTTCATGCTGTTCGCTGCTGCAACGGATCACGCGCAGGGGCTCGCCGTAACCCAGTTCGCACCACAATTGTTTTTCAAACACGTGACTGTTGTTGGCGATCAGGGTATTGGCCGCTTTGAGGATGCGGGCAGTTGAGCGGTAATTTTGCTCCAGCATGACGATTTTCAGTTGCGGATAGTCCTCCTGCAGCAGACCCAGATTTTCCGGTTTGGCGCCGCGCCAGGCGTAAATTGACTGATCGTCATCGCCCACCACTGTAAGTTGGCCGCGCAGACCCACCAGCTGTTTTACCAGCAGGTACTGGCTGGTATTGGTGTCCTGATATTCGTCAACCAGCAGATAGTGCAGCTGGTTCTGCCATTTCTCCAGTATATCGGGATGGTGCTCAAACAGGATGGTGGGAAGCAGGATCAGGTCGTCGAAATCCAGTGCGTTGTAGGCGCGCAGTGCCCGCTTGTAGCGCAGGTAGGCCTGGGCGCATAGAACATCCGCCGGACTACTGGCGTTGGCCAGAGCCTGCTCCGGCAGAACCCGATCGTTTTTCCAGTTGGAAATGCGCTGGGCGATGGTATTGGCCTGGTCACCTTCCGCGCCGTGTTCCTGGATAAGCAGGTCGCGTATCAGTGTGCGAGTGTCCTCGCCATCAAAGATGGAAAAGCCGGGCTTGAGCTCCAGTACTTTGCGTTCACTGCGTATGATCTTCAGTCCCAGTTGGTGAAAGGTACTGACCGTGAGACCCTCGGCAATGCCCTTGCCCAACAACTTCCCCACCCGCGCCTGCATTTCCCGGGCCGCTTTATTGGTAAAAGTGACGGCGGCGATGCGGTTGGCGTTTATGCCACAGGTTTCCACCAGGTAGGCGATCTTGCGTGTGATCACGCTGGTCTTACCGCTGCCGGCACCGGCGAGAACCAGCAGTGGGCCGTCGATATAGCGCACGGCTTCGCGCTGGCGGGGATTAAGTTGGGACACTAGCTGCGCATCACCTTGGCCACGGAACTTGCGGTGGCAGTCAATACTCCATCGGAGTTATAGACCCGGCCTTCCAGGAAGGCTGTTTTGTGGCCGAGCTTGGCGACGCTGCCTTCGACCCGTAATTGACCTGCCCTGGTAGGCTCCAGATACATAGTCTTGATTTCAAGAGAGGCTATATTAGAGACATTATCGCTGCTGGCGAAGGCCGCGTGGGTCATGGCGATATCCAGTATGGTTGTTACAAAGCCACCCTGAACGACATCGATTGAGTGGCAGAAGTCCCGGCTTATGTCGAATTCCATAACGCAGGTTCCGGTGGCTGGATTTGCATTGGTAAACCGGCCGCCCAGTCTTTTCAGGAAGTCCGGTGCATTACTGTGGAATTGTTCCAGCAACTGTTGTTCGTCCAACGGTTTTTGCTCCTTTTACTCTAGTGGTGGGCGTATCGCTGCGCCGGCTGCTCGGGCCGACAGTTTTACCGGCCGAAAATGACGGGAGGCATTCTCCTATGTTTCCGCCGGGAAGGGAAAAAAAAAGACCAACAGATACTGTTGGTCTTTTTGTGAGCTTGTCGCACATGCGCCATCGGTGGGCGCAGGGGATTAGCAGCGCTTAGCGCACGCCGCTGCGCGCCATGCCTTTGGGAGTGAAGAACTTGTCGCCAACGCCGCCACTGCCATTCTTGTAGCGGCCCGGAATAGGTTTGCCGTTCATGTTGTAGATGTTCTGCAGCAGGTCGTATGCCCCGTAGGAGGAAAAGAAGCCACTGTTTTCGCCGTACTTGATAGCGGGGTACATGTATTGCAAGCGCCACAGGTTGCCACGGCCGTCATACATGTCACCGGCTATGGCCACCCAGTCATCCTCGTCTAGGTAGAAAGTACGTCGGCTATACAGATGACGCTGACCTTCCTTCAGCGTGGAGTCTACTATCCACACGCGGCGCTTTTCCCAACGGATAACATCTGGATCGAGAAATTTCGGCCCCAGAGCATCTTCCAGCTTGGTCTCAAACACGAATTCGTTGTCGTTCGCTGGCACATACATTTCCTTCTTGCCAACCAGCTTCCAGTTGTAGCGCTCTGGTGAGCCGTTGTAAACGAAGGAGTCATCGTACGTGGTAGTGCCAGCAACACCCGGGTTGGGCGTGTCGAAAGATACAGCGGGTGCCAGGCGAACCCGGCGCTGGCCAGTCAGGTACTGCCACGCCTTACGACCTTTACCCGCGGTGTAATCCGCGCCGGGCTCGTGTACCAGCAGGATTTCCCCAGCCCGGCGGGCGGGGGCGTTGTAGTCGATACGCAGCATGGTCCAGATTTCGTCGCCCACCGGTTCATCGTGATTTCTGAACATGGGGTAAACTGACACCGAGTGCGCGCTGGTCGCGAGAATGGGCTTGCCGCTGGAATCGACATAATAGGTATCGTAGTCCTGGTTTGCGTCGCCCGAGTAGCGAATCATGTGATTCCAGATGGCCTCGAGACCAGACTGAGGCAGGGGAAACGGCAGGCCGGGGTAGTTACCCTCGATTTTCTGGCCATCGGCCACCAGGGTTGCCCCTGTCGCATTTTTTTCGGTGTTGGCGTTGTACCAGTCGGGGCGGGTGGAGACACGGTGGGTTGGATACACCTGCATTTCCCAGCCATCGTCGGCGTATTTCTCAAACATACCTATGGTGCCAGCGGTCAGGTTGTCTTTGTATTCTTGCCAGTTGCTGCCGTTGATAATGAGAATGGGCTCTTCATCCGGATACATGCCAACGTAGTTGCTTGAGCCTTCTTCGTAGGCTGCTGGAATTGGCGGGCCTGCGGGATCCCATGCGGGGATGCTGCCATCCTCATTACCGGCCATTTCGGCACCCATTGGGGTAAGAGTCTTGCCTAGCTGTGCGGCGAGCTCCGGAGAGACTCCTGCCATCGCACCGCTGGCGACGAATGACCCTAATAGCAGGGCGGCTTTAATACTCTTCTGCATGGTGATTGGTACTCCTTAGCTGTTTATTTTACTCACCTGAGTATAGGGTAGTGCAACAGGATTAGGAAAGCCATATGAAATAGTTGGCGCGCCTAGCGCACCCCGCCTCGCGACAGGCCCTGGGGAGTAAAGTATTTATCCCCCTGCTCCACGCCGTTTTTGAATCTGCCAGGGATTGTCTTGCCATTGAGATTATAGATGTTCTGCAGCAGGTCGTAGGCCCCGTATGCTGAGCCAAATCCTGCCTTGCGATCATACATTTGGCCACCATACAGATACTGCAGCCGCCACAACTCGCCCCGGCCGTCATACATGTCACTGGCCACGGCACCCCAGGTGTCCTCATCCAGATAAAAGGTGCGACGGCTGTACAGGTGTCTCTGGCCTTCCTTGAGGGTGGACTCAACCACCCAGACACGGTGTTTTTCCCAGCGTATGAATTCAGGTTTCAGAAACTTCGGCCCCAGCGCATCTTTCAGTTGTGTTTCGAAAACAAAGCGGTAGTTGGAGGCGGGAATAATCATTTCCTGCTTGCCTACCAGTTGCCAGTTGTAGCGTTCGGGAGAGCCGTTGTAAATAGAAGCATCGTCGTAGGTAGAGGTGCCAGCCACCCCGGGATTGGGAGTATCGAACGACACCGCTGGTGCCAGGCGGGTACGGCGCTGGCCTGTCAGGTATTGCCAGGCCTTGCGGCCCTTGCCCGCGGTGTAGTCAGCGCCGGGTTCATGTACCAGGAGAATTTCCCCCGCCCTGCGGGCCGGTGCCTCGTAGTTGATTCTGAGCATGGTCCAGGACTTGTCTCCCACCAGTTCATCCGGTGTCTTGAACATCGGGAAGACCGAAGTGGAATAGGCCGAAGTGGCGAGAATGGGCTCGCCGGATGAATCGACGTAGTAAGTATCGTAGGTCTGGGTGGCATCGACGCCATAGCGGATCATATGGTTCCAGATTGCCTCCAGCCCGGACTGGGGAATAGGGAAGGGTACGCCGGGGTAACTGCCATCTATTTGCTGCCCATCTGCTACCAGCGTCGCGCCGGTGGCATTTTTGAAGGTGTTCGCGTAATACCAGTCGGGTCGGGAGCCAGTGCGGTGGCTGGGATAAACATGCATTTCCCAGCCGTCCTTGCCGTATTTCTCGAACATTTTCCGGGTGCCCGGTGTCAGTAGGCTGGCATAGTCCTTCCAGTTGTTTTCGGTGATCGTGTAAAGCGGCTTTTCTTCGGGGTAGGGATCAACATAGTTGTCTGAGCCCGGAACGAAGCTGGCGGGTATGGGCGGTCCAGCGGGATCCCACGCGGGAATGCTGCCATCGGCGTTGCCGGCTTGCTCGGCGCCTGTGGGGGTCAGGGATTTGCCAAGCTGAGCCGCCTGTTCGGGAGAAACTGCGGCCCCGGCATTGCCAGCGGAGAGGCTGGCGAGTAAGAGCGTGATGTTTAGAGCTGTGCGCATGATGATCGATATCCGGTTTATTTAAAATTTTGTCCAGCGAAAAGCAGAGTAGAGCATCAAATTGAAATATGCCACCTGCCCATTTCTGCCTCGCTTTCGATACTTGAAAGTCCGTGGCTGGCGTTTTGCGGCGCTGCTGCGACCGACCTGCCGGCCTACTGCAAGGGCAGGTCGGTGCTGCGATAGGCCAATGCCTCGCCGATGTGTGCCTCACCCACTGCCTCGCTGCCTTCCAGGTCTGCAATCGTGCGCGCCACACGCAAGGTGTGGTGTAGAGCCCGCCCGGATAGTGTCATACGCTTCGCGGCGGACTCCAGCTGATTTCTGCTGCGTTTTTCCAGTGCGCATATCCGGGTCACCTGGTCGGGTGGGATCTGTGCGTTGGCGCAACCCTGGCGCTGTTCCTGCAGGGACCTGCTGGCGCAGACCCGGGCGCGTACGTCGCAGGAGGGCTCGCCGTGATCACCACCGTCCAGCAGGTCGGAGGGCGGCAGCCGGTTTACAGCTACGTACAGGTCTATGCGGTCCAGCAGTGGCCCCGATATGCGTGCGCCGTAGCGCTTTATTTGCTCCGGCGTACAGCGGCAGGGGCGCTCCTGGTCCCCGAGAAATCCGCAGGGACAAGGGTTCATGGCGGCAACTAGCTGAAACCGCGCCGGGAAACGTGTCCGGTGTTGCGCCCGGGATAATGTGATTTCTCCCGACTCCAGGGGTTCGCGCAGTACCTCCAGGCTGTGCCGGTTGAATTCAGCCAGCTCATCGAGGAACAAAACACCACCGTGGGCCAGTGAGATTTCACCCGGGCGAGGTTTGCTTCCGCCTCCAGCCAGGGATGTGGCACTGGCTGTATGGTGCGGGGCGCGAAATGGCCGCTGCAGATAAGCACTGGTGCTACTGGGGTCGTGGAAATTTTGCAGTGTCAGCAAGGTGAGTGCTTCCTCTGCGCTGAGCGGCGGAAGGATGCCGGGGAGGCGGCTGGCGAGCAGTGTTTTTCCTGTTCCCGGCGGCCCGAACAGCAGCAGGTTGTGATTGCCAGCGGCGGCAATTTCCAGCGCGCGGCGTGCGCCTTGTTGGCCGACAACGTCTCTGAGGTCGGGGTAGATGCCACCACAGGTCGGGGGTTCAGCCACGCTGTAACAGATGGGGCGGCTACTGTTCAGATGGGCGCAAAGAGTGAGCAGGTCAACCGCCGGAATAATCTTGCTGCCCGGGGCGAGTGCCGCCAGGGGAGCACTGTCGGAGGGCAGCACCAGGCTGCGGCCGTTTTCACCGGTGGCAGCGGCTGCGGGGATGGCGCCGGGTACTGCCCGCAGGCAGCCATCCAGAGCAAGCTCTCCCAGGAACTCGTGTTGCGGAAGCAGGTCTGGCGGTACCTGCCCGGAGGCGGTGAGAATACCCAACGCTATGGGAAGGTCAAACCTGCCCCCCTCCTTGGGCAGATCTGCGGGGGCAAGATTGACGGTAATGCGCCGGTCGGGAAAAGTGAAATGCGAGTTGAGAATGGCGCTGCGAACGCGGTCCTTGCTTTCGCGCACTGCCGTTTCGGGCAGGCCCACTATGTGAAAAGCAGGGAGTCCGTTGGAGAGGTGAGTCTCCACCCGCACCAGCGGTGCCACCATGCCGGATAATGCCCTGCTGTATACCACTGACAATTCCATCGCTCATCCTTGAGCTCAATAACTCAACGACACGCAAGATCTGCCGCGTCGGGCTTTTTTCAGCTTTCTCCAGCGAGTGTTTCCAGTTCTTTGGTCAACTCTTCCAGCTCTGCTTCCAAGGCCACAACTTTGGCGCGTGTCCGCATGAGAATTTCCGCCTGAGTGTCGAACTCCTCGCGGCTGACCACATCCAGCTTCGCGAGCGCGGATTGCGTTAATGCTCTGACGCTCTTGTCGACCTCGCCCTTGATACCGCTGGAGCTGACCAGCTCGTTAACGTGTTGCAAAACTTCCCAGGGGAGTGGGGGTTTCAGGGCCATATGTGCCGCCATAGTTCGCTTTGTTCAAGAGTTGCCGAGTGTAGAGTAAATCGCGCACCGGGCACAGCTCGGTTCAATGCGCCATTCTGGTTCGAAGCACCAAATTGGTGCGCAATGCGCGCCCCAGGATGGGTTTTTGGACTTGCGGAAATGTGCAAAAAATTACTCAAAATATTGTTTTAAAAGGAATTAATTCTGCTTGGCACACACCGTGCAAATTCAGCGTACCAGAATTGGTATCGCGTGAAGAATGTGTCCGAAGTGGTTTTTTCTTCCTGCAGATTCTGAACTTTTGAGACAAACCATGGAGAGAGTAAACATGTTTAAGCAAAAATTTCTCACGGCAGCCGTTGCTAGTGCCCTACTGGCGGGCGCTGGTGTATCCCAGGCGCAGGAAAAAGATGATATGGACGTGGTGTCAGGGGATGGTTTTGAGATCAGCGGCAATATTGCCCTGACCAGCGATTACCGCTTCCGGGGTATTTCACAGTCTGACGAATCGGCGGCTGTCCAGGGCGGCTTCGACGTAGAGTTTTCCCCCGGCTTCTACATTGGCACCTGGGGCTCTACTGTCGATTTTGACAGCAATGAGGGCTATGACGGCAGTCTGGAACTGGATTACTACGCCGGCTGGACCAGTGCCATCGGCGACACTGACTTCGGCATTGACGTGGGTTACATCTACTACGACTACCCGGGTGACAACGGTGACGAGGGCGACTATCAGGAATTTTATGTATCCGGGTCCTGGAAAGACTTCTCCGTCAGTGTGAACTACTCGGACGATTACTACGCTGAAACCGATGAATTCTGGTACTACGCAGCCCACTACAGCGTCACTCTGGTGGAAAACCTCAGTTTGGGCCTGCACGTGGGTTATAACAAGTTGGAACAGGGCGGCGGTTTTCTCTCCTCGGACGAGGACAACTACACGGATTACTCGGTAAGCCTTTCCTACGCGGTGGCCGGGGTTGATCTCTCCGTTGCTTACGTTGGCACTACGCTGGACGAAGACGATGTGTTTGGCACCGACTGGGGTGACGATACCGCGGTTTTCACCATTTCCAAAAGCATGTAATCGCAATCGAGCACAGTGAGCCGACCAGTGATATGGCCGGCTCCTTTTCAGGAGAAAACTATGAAATTAATCACGGCTATTGTTAAGCCATTCAAACTGGATGACGTGCGCGAAGCGCTATCGGAAATCGGGGTGCAGGGCATCACGGTTACCGAGGTCAAGGGTTTTGGTCGTCAGAAGGGTCATACCGAGTTGTATCGGGGTGCCGAGTATGTGGTCGACTTCCTGCCCAAGGTGAAGATCGAAGTGGCGGTGGCTGACGATGTAGTTGAGCAAACCATCGAAGCCGTCACCAAAGCGGCCAACACCGGCAAGATCGGTGACGGCAAGGTTTTCGTAACCGCGCTGGAGCAGGTGATACGTATTCGTACCGGCGAGACCGGCGAAGACGCTATCTAACCCACGACACTGTTATTAGAGAGTACTCCCATGGAAAACAGCATTTTTGAACTACAGTACGCCCTGGACACATTTTATTTCTTGATCTGTGGCGCACTGGTTATGTGGATGGCGGCAGGCTTCGCAATGCTCGAAGCTGGCCTTGTCCGCGCCAAGAATACCACTGAAATTTTGTTAAAAAACGTGGCCCTGTACGCGGTGGCCTGCACCATGTACATGGTGTGTGGCTATATGATCATGTATGGCGGTGACGCGTTCCTTTCTACCATCACCGGCAACGGTGTTACCGGCATGGAAGAGCCTGCCACTTACGCGCCATCGGCAGATTTCTTCTTCCAGGTGGTGTTTGTCGCCACGGCAATGTCCATTGTATCGGGCGCGGTCGCTGAACGTATGAAGCTTTGGGCATTCCTCGCTTTTGCCGTTGTTATGACCGGCTTTATCTATCCGATGGAAGGGTCCTGGACCTGGGGTGACAACGCGGTGTTCGGCATGTACACCCTCGGTGACCTCGGCTTTTCCGATTTTGCAGGCTCCGGCATTGTGCACATGGCTGGCGCGGCTGCTGCCCTCGCAGGTGTACTGCTGCTGGGTGCCCGCAAAGGCAAGTACAGCGCCAGCGGCCAGATCAATGCGATTCCCGGCTCCAACCTGCCATTGGCTACACTGGGCACCTTCGTTTTGTGGCTGGGCTGGTTCGGATTCAACGGCGGCTCAGTGCTGGCTACAGCCAGTGTTGAAAGTGCAAACGCCGTTGCCGTGGTCTTCATGAACACTAACGCAGCGGCGGCGGGTGGTCTTATCGGTGCACTGATTATTGCCCGCATCATGTTTGGCAAGGCCGACCTGACCATGGCGCTCAACGGCGCTCTCGCCGGGCTGGTGGCTATCACCGCCGAGCCCTCCACCCCCACTGCGCTACAGGCAACCCTGTTTGGTGCAATCGGTGGCGTGCTGGTGGTGTTCTCCATTCTCACCCTGGACAAGTTGAAGATTGATGACCCAGTGGGTGCGATCTCCGTTCACGGTGTGGTCGGTTTTCTCGGCCTGATGCTGGTGCCCATTACCAACCCCCTTACAGAGGACGGCGGTTCGTCTTTCAGCGGCCAGTTAATAGGTGCTGTCACCATCTTCGTCTGGGTATTTGTTGCCAGCCTGGTGGTCTGGGGCGTTCTGAAGGCGGTCATGGGTATTCGTGTCAGCGAAGAGGAAGAGTACGAGGGCGTGGATCTGTCTGAGTGTGGGATGGAAGCCTATCCGGAGTTCACCAAATCTGCCTGATTTGAGTTGCGGGCGCATTTAACGATGCGTACTTTTTGGGGCCTTAGGGCCCCTTTTTTCTGTGCCGGATACAGGCGGCGATCTGGTCGGGGCTTGCGCGCAGCCCTTGCCATTTCAGCTCGGAGTACCATAATAGCGGTTCTTAAACACAGGGAGCCGCTCCGGGATGAAACTCATTACTGCCATAATCAAGCCGTTCAGGATGGACGATGTACGTGCCGCTCTGTCCGATATCGGTGTGCAGGGCATAACCGCCACCGAGGTAAAGGGTTTTGGTCGTCAGAAAGGGCACACGGAATTGTACCGCGGTGCGGAGTATGTGGTGGACTTCCTGCCCAAGCTCAAGCTTGAAATTGCACTTGCCGATGATGTGGTAGAGCAAACTATCGAGGCCATTATCAAAGCCGCGAGCACCGGTAAAATCGGCGACGGCAAGATTTTTGTAACACAACTGGAACAGGTTATTCGCATTCGCACCGGGGAAACCGGGGAGAACGCTATCTAGTGTAGCGGGTCAATGGTCTGAACGAGCAATCTCTGCAATCGCTTCCGGCAGTTGCGACAGCCGTGTAATCTCCCGGCTCGCGCGCGGAGTATCGGGCCAGGTCTTGTCCCGGGAATTCATCCATACTGTGTGCATGCCAACTTCCCTGGCGCCAAGTATGTCGTGCTCGGGATCATCTCCCACATGAATGACATTGTGTGGGGCAACACCCGTGTGTTGTAGCGCCGCATGAAACATATCCGGGTGGGGTTTGCTGACGCCGATCTCCTGCGCAAGGTAGGCGAAATCAAAGTAATCACCGGCGTCGGTCTTGTACACGTCAGCGTTGCCATTGGTTAGTGCGCCCAGCGTGTAGTCGCTGGCAAGTGCCTCAAGCACTGTCAGGGCCTCCTCGTAGAGCTCAACTCGCTGGCGCTGCTCGAGGAACGCCGCAAACGCCTGTTCGGCGCCGCTGCGCGCTTCCTCTTCACCGTACCCGGCCGCCAGCTGTAATTCGTATAGCATCTGGACGCGTATCTTGCTGACATGGTGCAGCAGATGGGGGTGGCGCCGCCAGACCGATTTTTTGAATTCCCACAGTCCTTCGCGATCATACGTGTCTATTGCACCCGGACGGTGCTGTTGCAACCAGTTTTGTTGCGCCTGCTCTGCCCGGAGCAGGGCGGGCTCAACATCCCACAGGGTATTGTCCAGATCGAATGTGATTACCTTGATATCCACGAAAATCCTGTTCAGGGAGCGGCTGGGCTCTCTCAGCTTTTGTCGCGCTTTTTTGCGCGGGGGTGGGCGGCATCATACACCTTGGCCAGGTGCTGAAAGTCCAGGTGGGTGTATATTTGCGTGGTAGAGATGTTGGCGTGCCCCAACAGTTCCTGTACCGCCCGCAGGTCGCCGCTGGATTCCAGCATGTGGCTGGCAAAGGAGTGCCGCAGCATGTGTGGGTGTACGTCCTGGTGCATACCGGCTTTGCGCCCCTGCAATTTCAGCCTGGCCTGGATGCTGCGTACGCTGATGCGCCGGCCCTTGTTGCTGGTAAACAGTGCCGTGCTTGAGTCGATATCCGCTGTCACCTCTGGCCTCGCCTGGAGCCAGTGCCGGATGGCTTCCAGCGCAACTCCGCCAACCGGAACCGTACGGGTTTTTTTGCCTTTGCCCGTGACTGTGACCAGCTGCGATTGCAGGTCTATATCGGCGGTATTGATGGCTGCGAGTTCCGCCAGGCGTAAGCCGGAGGAGTAAAAAAGTTCGGCTATGGCGCGGTCCCTTAGCGCTATCAGGGAGTCTTCCTTAAACGAAAGAAACTTGTTTACCTGGTCAGCATCCAGCGTTTTGGGGAGCTTTCGCGGTTTTCGTGGCGCCTGCACGCTCGCGGCGGGATTGCGCGGCCGGCCCTCTTCGCGGCCCAGAAAATTGAAGAATGAGCGGGCCGCAGACAGGCTGCGCTGGATACTGCTGCCCGCCAGGCCGCGGCGGTGCAGTTGACTGGCCCATTGCCGGATATCGGCTTCCACCAGCTCCACTGCGCTGCTTTTACCCTCTTCCCGGCCCCAGCCGTGCAGGGACAGCAGGTCTCTTTTGTAGTTGGAGAGCGTGTGAGGTGAGAGTTGGCGGACATCCCGCAAATAAACCAGGAAGCGCTCGATGGCACGCGCCAGTTCGTTGGCTGGCGCCGCGGTTCCCTGCTGCGCCGAAGTTGTCACGACGGTATCAGGACCCGGCACCGGTCATACGCGGCAGCAGGCGCAGTATGACGTCCGCAATATGCGAGAGAAACAGTGTGCCCATATCGCTGGTAAAGCGATTGGCATTCGAGCTGCCGATGGCGATTAGGCCGAGCTGGGCGCCATCGTTTAGCGGCACAACAGCCGCCGAGCCGCCCTGGTGGAATTTGTGGGTATTACCGTCTTTGGCGAATAGGTAGCTGAATTCTTCCCTGCGCAGGGCACCGCAAACCGCTTTTTGCCCGCTGAGCAACGCGCCGATATTGGCCTGGGCCAGCTCGGCGGTTTCAACACGGTAGTTTTTTTCTTCGGTGTTGTCACCAAACAGAATCATCGTGGCAAACTCGAGTTCAAACCCTGTTCGCATGGATTCTGAAAACGCGCGGTAAAGCTCTGTGACAGAATTTGCTTCCAGCAGTTCAATCACCAGCGCCCGGGTTTGCTCGAACAGCTTGTCGTTGTCCCTGGCGTGCGCGGTCAGATCGTTCAGGCGGTGGCGTATATCCACATTGCGCTCGCGCAATACACTGACTTGTTTTTCCACCAGTGACACGGCGCTGCCGGAGGCGTGGGATACATGCAAATGGTCCAGCAGGTCTGGGTTGCGCTGCAGGAAGTCACCATTATTCTTGAGGAACTCTCGCACGGCGTCATCACTGAGTAGCGCCGATGCTGTATCGTCCGTTCCCGTAACGCGGCTGGTTTCGCGCGCCGCTGACGCGGCGCTCGCTTTATCCTTGCCAACTGACATAGTACGTGTCGTCCCCTGGTCTGCTGTGCCGCAGGTGCTGCGACCTCAGATTCTTATGCTGCCCTCGAACACCACTGCGGTGGGTCCGGTCATTATCACGGGCTGACCACTGCCTGCCCAGGATATCGAAAGCTTACCCCCCGGCAGCTCCACTGTCACTAAATCGCGCAGCCAGCCCCGTGATATACCATACACCACCGCAGCGCAGGCCCCGGTGCCACAGGCCAGGGTTTCACCCACACCGCGCTCGAATACGCGCAGCTTTATGCAGTGATCTGAAACAATTTCCATAAAGCCCGCATTGGTCTTCTGCGGGAAATCCGGGTGGGTTTCTATCAGTGGGCCCAGTCGCGTGACCGGAGCGTCATCGACGCTATCTACCCTGAGTACCGCATGGGGGTTGCCCATGGAAATAGCACCTATCTCCAGCGTGTCCCCTTGTACTGTCAGCGGATAGCTTTGCGCGCGCTCACTCGCCGCGAAGGGTATGGCTGCGGGCTCGAATTCTGGCGGCCCCATGTTTACTTCTACATCGTGACGGCTTTTGACCCGCAGCTCGATGATGCCCGAGCGGGTTTCCAGTGTGAGGACCCGTTTGGTGGTGAGCTTCTTTTCTCGCACGAAACGCGCGAAACAGCGCGCACCGTTGCCGCACTGTTCTGCCTCGCTGCCATCGGCGTTGTAAATACGATAAAGGAAGTCCGTTGTCGGGCTGGTGGGAGCTTCTACCACCAGGATCTGGTCGCAACCCACGCCCAGGTGCCGGTCGGCGATCAGGCGCACATCCCGCGGTCGCAGCTTATAGCGCTGGCTGATCAGGTCTATGACCACAAAATCATTGCCGGCGCCGTGCATTTTGGTGAACTTGAGAAGCATTGACTAATCCGCCAGACACCGTTCGGTGCGCATGATATCAGCTATTGACTCGCGCTCACGCACCAGGTGTGCCGCGTCGCCGTCTACCATCACTTCCGGCGCGCGGCCACGGCTGTTGTAGTTTGAGCTCATGGTAAAGCCGTAGGCCCCTGCACCAAAAATGGCCAGCAGGTCACCCTGTGACAGGCAGAGCTCACGGTCCTTGCCGAGGAAATCCCCGGTCTCACAGACCGGCCCGACAATATCCCAGCTTGCCCTGTTGCCCTTTTCATTGTGCTCGACCGGCTGGATATCCAGCCAGGCCTGGTAGAGCGCGGGCCGTAGCATATCGTTCATGGCGGCATCCACCAGGGCAAAATTGTGCACTGGGGTCGGCTTGAGATATTCGACCCGGGTGACCAGCAGGCCAGCGTTGGCGGCGATGGACCGGCCGGGTTCAAACAGCAGCTGTAGCTTGCGCGATCCCAGTTCCCGCCTGATCGCGGCGATGTAATCGGCAATAGAGGGTGGCGTTTCATCCTTGTAGCGCACACCCAGGCCGCCGCCGAGATCCAGGTGCCTGATGGTAATCCCTGTCTCCTCCAGAGCATCCACCAATGTGAGGAGCCGACGCAGGGCGTCCAGGAAGGGGGCGATCTCCGTGAGTTGCGAACCTATATGGCAATCCAGCCCCACCACTCTTATATGGCTTAGCTCGGCAGCTCGCCGGTAGACTGACAATGCCTCCTCGGCGCTGACACCAAATTTATTCTCGCGCAGACCGGTGGAGATATAGGGGTGGGTCTTGGCATCGACGTCCGGGTTGACGCGCACGGACACGGGCGCCACCGAGTCCAACTCCCCGGCAACCCGGTTCAATACCTCCAGCTCTGCAGCGGATTCCAGGTTGAAGCAGTGGATGCCCAATTCCAGTGCCCTGGCCATTTCCTGCGGTTTTTTTGCCACACCGGAAAAAACGATTTTGGCGGGGTCGCCGCCAGCGGCCAGCACGCGCTCCAGTTCACCCAGGGAGACTATGTCGAAACCCGCACCCTGGCGCGCCAATACATTCAATACCGCCAGATTGGAGTTGGCCTTGACCGCGTAGCAAACCAGGTGATCACAGTCAGCGAGCGCACGCTGGTACTCGCTGTAAGCGGCTTCCAGCGCTGCACGTGAGTAGATGTAGCAGGGGGTGCCGTGGGCGGCGGTGATATCGCTCACTGCGACGTCTTCGGCGTACAGTTTGCCGTCCCGGTAGGGGAAATAGTCCATGTGGGGTGATCTCGTCAGGGCGTGATGCCGGATTCCGAGCCGGTCGGCTGCGGTGTCGGCGTGTCGCTAGCGGGTTCATATAGAGGCCCCATCTGTCCGCAGCCACCCAGCAATAGTGCGGCGACGATGGCAAGTATGGCAAATGTGTTGTGCATGAGCCCGGTTCCCGTTCGCAAAGCGGGAGATTATACCGCCCGAGGGGGCCTGTTAGTACCGGCTGATTGTTTGCACGGCGGGCATTATTTCGCAACATCGGCCTCCGCAATCAATCCAGGTGGATAAGGTACGGGTGCCCGGCAGAAATAGCGGGTGATTTGCCGTGTGCACAACACTGGTTAGCTGCGCTGGCAGCCCGTATCATTGGACGCACCTGAGATCAGTAGCCGGAGTAAGAGGTTTGAATAAATTCCGCAGTTTAATGCTACTTTCGCTGGCGCTGTACGCCACGAGCTCGGGAGCCTACGAGCCGCTTTACGTTAAAAACCTCAGCCCGGTGACGGGCTTGCTCGGGCTGCCGTCTCAGCGGTATGCCGGCACTGAGAGTAAGGGTGAGCTAGGGGTCGCTTTACACAGTAGCATTGCCAATAACTACGTTCTTGATCAGACCAGCCGGGAGTATCTTAATTTCGACGGTGAGACTCTGCGTTTTGCTCTCGATCTGCGCTATGGCCTGGCGCCGAACTGGGATTTGCAGCTGGAAATACCCTGGCTGGAACAGAGCGGCGGTCATCTTGATCGCGCAATAGACGACTGGCATGACCTCTGGGGCATGTCCGATGGCGGCCGCTCCAAGGTGCCCAGGAATCTGCTGAATTACCAGTACTCTTCCGCACTTGCCCGGGGGTTCCAGCTTGACGATGACAGCTCGGGCCTCGGTGACATTACCCTGGCGCTGAATTACGCCTTCTTCCGCGACGAAGATTCAGTGGTAGCACTGGCTCTGGGTTATAAGTTTGGTGTTGGGGATGAGGACAGGTTTCTCGGTAGTGGTGCAGATGATCAGTTTGTGGCCCTGCGCTTTTCAGGTGAGCACCTATCCAGTCTGCCGCTGCGCTGGCACGGTCAGCTTGGATACCTGCGCGCCGGCGACAGTGAATTACTGGATGGCATACAGGACCAGAACCTGTGGTTTGCCGGGCTGAGTCTCGATTGGGTAGTGGCTGAGAACTGGTCGCTGTTGGCGCAGGTGGACAGTAATGCGGCGCCCACCGACAGCGGCCTGACCGCGCTGGGGGACACTGCTCTCACCTTGTCAGGCGGCGTTCGCTGGCGCTTCGCCGCGCGTTGGTCGGTGGACACGAATATCGTGGAGGATATTGGTGTGGAAACCGCCTCAGACGTGACCTTTCAGCTGAGCCTGCGCTACAGCGGGAACTGATTGGCCCCGGCTTGAGGCCCTACTCTAGCGATTCTCAAGCCGCTGGGCGGCGCGGACTGCTGCCGCGGCCACCTGTTTGGGTGCGGTGCCTCCGAGGTGATCGCGTGCGGCGACAGACCCCTCCAGTGTAAGCACCTCGAATACATCTTCGCGGATATCCGCACAGAAACCCTGTAGGGTCACCAGCGTCATTTCAGATAGATCTTTCGCTGTGGCCACACCGTGGGCAACCGCCTTGCCGACCACCTCATGGGCATCCCGGAAGGGCAGCCCCTGACGAACCAGATAGTCCGCCAGGTCAGTGGCAGTGGAAAAACCCCTGCGGGCGGATTCGCGCATCGGCCCGGTTTGCGGTCGGATAGCCGGCACCATATCGGCAAAGGCGCGCAGGCAGTCCAATACGGTATCAATTGTGTCGAACAGCGGTTCCTTGTCTTCCTGGTTGTCCTTGTTGTAGGCCAGCGGCTGGCTTTTCATCAGGGTCAGCAGGGCCACCAGATTGCCATTAACCCGGCCCACTTTGCCGCGCACCAGCTCGGGCACATCCGGGTTCTTCTTTTGGGGCATGATGGACGAGCCGGTGCAGAATCGGTCCGGCAACTCTATAAAGCTGAACTGAGCGGATGCCCACAGCACCAGCTCCTCTGACATGCGCGACAGGTGGGTCAATAGCACTGCCCCGAAAGAGCAGAACTCGATGGCGAAATCTCGATCGGATACCGAATCCAGGGAATTTTCCGTAGGTCTGTCGAAGCCCAGGGCGGCCGCGGTGCTGGCTCGATCAATGGGATAGGTTGTGCCCGCCAGTGCAGCGGCACCCAGCGGTGACTGGTTGAGGCGTGCGCGGCAGTCCTGCAAGCGGCCGAAATCGCGTTCCAGCATTTCGTTCCAGGCCAGTAGATGGTGGCCAAAGGTTACCGGTTGCGCGGTTTGCAGGTGCGTAAAGCCGGGCATGATGGTATCCGTATTCTGCGCGGCCAGCCCTATGGTGCCCCGTTGCAGCCGCGTAAGCTCGAGCGCAATCACATCGATGGCTGCGCGTAGATGCAGGCGAATGTCAGTGGCCACCTGATCATTGCGGGAGCGCCCGGTGTGCAGTTTCTTGCCCGTGACGCCGATAAGCTCGGTCAGCCGCGCCTCTATGTTCATGTGGACATCTTCCAGCTCCACTGACCAGTTAAAACTGCCGCTGCTGATCTCTTCCTGCACCTGCGAAAGCCCCTGGTGAATAGTGTCCAGTTCCTCCGCGGTAAGCACGCCTGCCGCACACAACATGTCGGCATGGGCGAGCGAGCCGGCGATATCTTCCGCCGCCATACGCTGGTCGAAGCTGACTGATGCTGTAAAGCGCTGCACAAAGCTGTCAGTGGGTTCGGTAAAACGCCCGCCCCAGAGCTTGCTGGTGTCCTGCTGATTGCTCATTCCCGATTAATTCCTGCTGTTTGGTTCGAAGGTGTTGGCACACGGTGATCTTTGGACTTGTCGGCGCCAGTCAAGGGTGCAAGTATACCAGCTATAACAGGGGAGAATGGAGTATGGAACCAGCACCGGGGCAGATGGCACCGCCGGGAGAGGATATCGCCCCGGGCGAGTTTATCCTGCCCGACCTGTGTGCAGCACGTACGGTGTTCACCATGGTCTTGCTGGTGGAGCTGGTGGTGTTGGTGTACACCCTCAGTACCAGTTCGCTGCCGGAATTCAACTGGGATACGCTGGCTATCTGCTCCCTTTTTGTACAGTGGGTGGTGTTGCTCAGCGCCGCGATATTGTGCTGTCTGCGCCGGCCGCTCAGTGGGCTCAGCCTGCCTTTGGTGAGCGCCTGCTGCCTGCTGGTGGTGCTGGCGATTACAGCGCTCAGTAGCACCTTTGGCTGGCGCCTGTTCCCGGTTTTTAACAGTGGCAGCAGTGAATTGTGGTGGGTTTTGCGCAATCTCCTGGTGGCCGCAGTACTGACTGGCATCGCCATGCGCTATTTCTATTTGCAGCATCAATTGCTGGTGCAGAAACAACTGGAATTGCGCTCCAGGCTCGATTCATTGCGGTCCAAAATCCGGCCTCACTTCCTGTTTAATACCCTCAACAGTATCGCCAGCCTGATTGTCTCCCGCCCGGAGGAGGCTGAGCGCGCCGTCGAGGATTTGTCCGAGCTGCTGCGGGTCAGTTTGCAGGAAAATCAGCGCCCCACACTGGTGGCAGATGAGCAGCGTCTGTGTGAGCTATACCTTGCTATTGAGCAAATGCGGCTGGGGGACAGGCTGCAGGTAGAGTGGGAGGTAGACCCGAAGGTTCGCGACAAGCCCATGCCCAGCCTGATATTACAGCCGTTGGTGGAAAATGCGGTTTACCACGGCGTGGCGCAGATGGAGGGGGGCGGCAAGATCCATGTCAGCGTAAAACAGGCGGGGAGTGTATTGCGGGTAGTGGTTGAAAACCCGGCACCGGAAAAACCGGCTCGCTCCCGGGGGCACAAGATAGCCCTTGAAAATATCCGCCAGCGCTTGCAGGTGCTGTACGGTGGCCAGGGCCGTTTGCAGATTGTGCATGCCGATGGGCTGTTCAGGGTTGAACTGAGTTATCCCTTGTGGGAGTAGTGTGTAGAGGGGGTAAGGTGTGAAAATTCTGGTAGTTGATGACGAGGCATTGGCGCGGGAACGATTGCTGCGCCTGTTGGAAAAGTCGGATCCTGGCGTCCAGTGCTGGCAGGCGAGTAATGGCGCGCAAGCCCTGGCGCTGGTGCGCACGCACAGCCCTGACCTGCTATTGCTGGATGTCCGTATGCCGGGAATGAGCGGCATCGAGTTGGCCACCAAATTGGAAACCGAGGAGCAGCCACCGGCGGTAATTTTTTGCACTGCCTACGATGAATACGCTCTGGAGGCCCTGCAGCACCAGGCGGCGGCCTATCTGCTAAAACCCGTACGGGAGCGTGATCTGACACGGGCGCTGGCCACGGCGGGCCGACTCAATCGGGTGCAACTGGCGGCATTGGTGGAACTGGGTAATGTTGATGCAGGAGCGGTGCCGATCGAGCGTGGCCTGCTTGCCAGTCAGACCCATCGCGGTGTCGAAACCATGCCGGTAGTGGATGTCCGCTGTCTGCTGGCCGAGCAAAAATATGTCACGGCCCATAGCCCCTCCGGTGAGTTGCTAATCCCCGACACATTGAAGGAACTGGAGCGTGAATTTGGTCAGCGCTTTTTGCGGGTGCATCGCAACGCACTGGTTGCGGTAGCCCATGTCGTGCGCCTGGAGCGCGATGAACAGGGGCCCTGGTATGTAGTGCTCAACGACGTTTCTCAGAAACCAATGGTTAGCCGCCGCCATTTGACGGAGGTCAAGCAACGGCTGGTTGCGGGCTGAAGAACGCTGTGGGTTACCCGGTCGCAGCTTGCGGGGCGGGCTGTTATTATGCCGGTCCTCGAAACCGGACAGGATATTAGTATGCCCTCCAGATTGGTCATCGCTACCCGGGAAAGCCCTTTGGCCCTGTGGCAGGCCGAGTTCGTTCGATCCGCATTGGAAGCTGCACATCCCCGGCTCAAGGTAGAGTTGCTGGGAATGACCTCTCGAGGCGACCAGCTGCTTGACGTACCGTTGGCAAAGGTGGGTGGCAAGGGCCTGTTTGTAAAAGAACTGGAGACCGCGCTGCTCAATGGCACAGCTGATATTGCCGTGCATTCCATGAAAGATGTGCCCATGGATTTTCCCCCCGGGCTTGGCCTGGGTGTGATTTGCGAGCGGGAGGATCCCTCGGATGCCTTTGTCAGCAACCGTTTTAAGGCACTGGATGATCTGCCCGTCGGCAGCGTGGTGGGAACCTCAAGCCTGCGCCGCGAATGTCAGTTGCGCGAGCGGCGACCAGACCTGAAAGTGACTTTTCTGCGCGGCAACGTCAATACACGCCTGCGGAAACTGGATGAGGGGGAGTACGACGCGATCATCCTGGCCAGCGCGGGCCTGGTGAGGTTGGGGTTCGCCTCGCGCATCGCCCATTCGATTGCCTTTGAGCATTCACTGCCAGCAGGCGGTCAGGGTGCCGTTGGGGTCGAGTTGCGCACCGCTGACCCGGATGTGCTTGGGCTGTTACAGGTTTTACACCATGAGCCCTCTGCACAGCGTGTCACCGCCGAGCGCGCCATGAACCTGCGCTTGCAGGGCGGTTGCCAGGTGCCTATTGCCGGCTTCGCAGAGCATGTGGCGGACGGCACACGTCTGCGCTTGCGTGGCCTGGTGGGGAAGCCCGATGGCTCGCTTATTCTGCGAGCTGAAGCCGAGGCCGCTGTCGCCGAAGCGCAGCAACTGGGCGAGCGGGTGGCGGATCAGCTGCTGGCGCAAGGTGCTGCGGATATTCTGGCTGCGGTCTATGGCGCGCAGCATTAATATTCTGGTCACCCGCCCGTCGGAGCAGGCAGAGGAGCTGTGCACCGCGGTCACGGCAATGGGGTTTGCCGTGCACTGCCTGCCAATGCTGCAGATATTGCCGCTGGAGAAACTTGCGCCGGAACAACGTAATCAAGTAGTGAACCTCGATCACTACCAGCATCTGATATTTGTCAGTGCTAATGCCGTCCGATACGGCATGGCCTGCATCGAATCCTGCTGGCCACAGCTACCTGTCGGGCTGGACTGGTACGCCGTGGGCGCTGGTACGGCGCGCCTGTTGTCAGCCTTTGGTGTGAGCGCTCACACACCGGGATCGGCCATGACCAGTGAGGGTTTGCTGGCACTGCCACAGTTGCAACAGGTGCAGGACGCGCGCGTATTGGTGGTAAAGGGAGAGGGCGGACGCCAGACGCTGGCTGAGGAGCTGAGCCGTCGTGGTGCGCGGGTTGATGAGTTGGCCTGCTATCGCCGCGCCGCCCCTGAATTGCCCCCCGGAGAGCTGCCCCTCAAGCTGTCGCAGTGGGACATTGGCGTGGTGATGATCAGCAGCGGAGAGGGCCTGGGCAACATGCTGGCATTGCTTCGTTCGACAGAAACCACTAACTTTAGTTATATCACCTTGGTGGTGCCCTCGCCGAGGGTTGCTGAAATGGCCCGTGCGGCAGGATTTGAGCAAGTGATTGTGGCGGAAAATGCCTCGGATAGCGCAATGTTGCGCGTCTTGGCAGCATGGCAAACCAGCGCTGGAGAATAACGAGTGAGTGATCAGCAAGACAAGAACACTGAACAGCTGGCACAGGAGACCACGGCGGCCGGAGAATCCCTGGCAGTCACAGCTGCTGATGCGGAGGTGTCTGCCAAAGCTGCACCGACGGCTCCACGCACCGCGGCCGTTGCGAAAAAAAGCTCTGGAGGAGGATCCTCGGCGCCGGGTTGGATAGCGCTGTTGCTGGTCCTGGCCCTGGCGGGCGGGCTGGCGTGGTTGCTGCGTGAACAACAGCGCAACGACTCCGGCATTGCTGCTCGCCTGCAGGCGCTGGAGACCACAGCTGGCGCTGAGGTAACCCAGAGCGACCTCAGTGAACTCAATAAGCGCTGGCAGACCCAGCAGAGCACTGCGCTGGATCCTCTCAAGGCCAGTACCGGGGAACTTACCCAGCAGTCCGGGGAATTGAAGCAATCGCTGGTGACCTTGCAACAACAGTTGTCGGCGCAGCGGGCGGAGCTGGACCGCTACAGCACCAATGACCGCGATGACTGGTTGTTGGCGGAGGCGCAGTATCTGCTGCGAATGGCCAACCAGCGCCTGATCATGGCGAACGATGTGAGGGCGGCGCAGGCCCTGTTGAACAGCGCGGACGCAATCCTGCTTGAACTGGACGATGTGCGCCTGCATGAGGTGCGTGCTGAGGTTGCGTCGGATCTCGCAGCGGTGCGGGCAGTGCCCAGGGTGGATGTTGAAGGGATATACCTGCGCCTGGCCGCTTTGGTAGAGCAGGCGGATAAGTTAGTGATCTTCCAGTTGCCGAAACAAGCGGCGGGCCCGGAGCAACAGCCCGCCGATACCTGGCAGGCGCGTATGCGCCAGGGCTACGAAGCGGCGCTGACCAAGCTGTCCGACTACATCATCATCCGCCGCCGCGATGTTCCCATGCAGGCCCTGATGGATCCCCAGTGGGAAGGGTTGGTGCGACAAAACCTGCGCATGTTGCTGGAGCAGGCCCAGGTGTCGCTGCTGTCGGGGAACGAGACCCTGTATCGCGAGAGTCTGAAGCGGGCCCAGCACTGGGTGGGGGAGTTTTTTGAATCTGACGAGGCCGCCGCCAGGGCCATGGCTAGAGAGATTGCGCAACTGACAGATGTGAACGTCGCCACCCGCCTGCCCGATATTTCCAACTCGGTGCAGGCGCTGGACGCTGTGGTGAAACAGCGATTGCAGTCCGGAGGCGCAAAGTAAGCCATGCGCAGGATATTTACCCTGATCCTCATCGCGCTCTTGCTGGGCGTTGGTGTGGTGGCAATTATTGAAACCGACCCAGGCTATTTGCTACTGGCCTATGGTGATTACACGCTGGAGTCCAGTCTCTGGGTGGCCCTGGTGTTGCTGTTTATATTCACGCTGTTGCTCTACGCCTTAATCGCATTGCTGCGCAGGCTGGTGGGTGGGCAGAAGTCACTTTCGGGTTGGATGGATGCGCGCAGGCACAGGCAGGCCACGCGCCTGACCAATCGAGGGCTGGTTCACTATATCGAGGGCAACTGGTCAAAAGCGCGTAGTGAGCTACTGCGCGGTGCTCGCAATAATGAGGTTCCCCTGGTGAACTACCTGCTGGCGGCGCGAGCCAGCGCGCGGCTGGATGAGCCGGATCAAATCGAACAGCATTTGCTCGCGGCTGCTGATTCCAATGCGGCAGCGGATACCGCAGTGGCACTGGCCAGGGCGGAAATACAAGTGCAGGCGGGGCAATATCAACAGGCCATAAACACGCTGCAGGACGCCAGGCGCAGTCCGGGGCGGTATCCCCAGGCATTATCACTTCTGCAACGGGCATATACGGGGCTGGGTGACAGCGCCGGATTGGCGGAGCTGTTACCGCAGCTCAAAAAATACCGGGTTATCAACACAGACGAACAAACCGCGTTGGAGCAGGATGTCTACGGCGGGATGTTGCGCAGTGCGGGCGCCGGCGGCGATGCCAGTCTGGATCGTGTCAGCGAGACCTGGCACAAATTGCCCGCTGCAGTGCGCGCAGACCCGGAAATGATCCGGGGCTATATCAGTTTACTAGTTTCATTGGGGGGTGATGCAGTGGCCGAGAAAGCCATTGTACGCGAGCTGAAGAAACGTTGGGATTCAACGCTGGTGCGCTTGTACGGTTTTGTAACAGGTGCGGATGTTCGGCGTCAGTTGGCTCATGCCGAGGGCTGGTTGGCAGATCACGCCGAGGACGCTCAGTTATTCCTGTGTCTGGGGCGTCTGGCCGCGCGCGACAAGCTGTGGGGCAAGTCGCGGGATTATTTTGAGAAAAGCTATCGCCTGCAACGCAGTGCCGAAACCTGTGCTGAACTTGGCAGACTGCTGGATGGCCTGGGCGAGTCGAAGGTGGCTGCGGCCTATTATCGCGAGGGTTTATTGTTGCAGGAAGCCCGGCTACCCAGCCTGCCCAAGCCGGAAAAAATGGTCCCCGACCAGCACTTGCTGACGCGCAGTTGACTCAGGTCGGGTAGTCGCGGCCGGGCGGAATACCCAGCTGATCCCACATGTCATCGACCCGCTGCTTGACCTCAGCGTCCATGGCGATAGGCCGTCCCCATTCCCGCTCTGTTTCACCAGGCCATTTGTTGGTGGCGTCGAAGCCGACTTTCGAACCGAGGCCCGCCACTGGTGAGGCAAAATCCAGATAGTCGATGGGCGTGTTGTCTATAAAAACGCTGTCGCGTCTGGGGTCCATGCGGGTGGTCATTGCCCAGATCACATCTTTCCAGTCCCGGGCATTCACGTCTTCATCGGTAACGATGATGAATTTGGTATACATAAACTGGCGCAGAAAGGACCACACGCCCAGCATGATGCGTTTCGCGTGACCGGGATACTCCTTGCGCATGGTCACCACCGCCATACGATACGAACAGCCCTCCGGCGGCAGGTAGAAATCAACAATTTCCGGGAACTGCTTCTTCAGCAGGGGCACGAACACTTCGTTCAGTGCTACTCCCAGTACCGCCGGTTCATCCGGCGGCCGGCCGGTGTAGGTACTGTGATAAATCGGCGACTCCCGGTGGGTGATAGCCTCCACGGTAAATACGGGAAAGCGCTCCACCTCGTTGTAGTATCCGGTATGGTCACCGAAGGGCCCCTCGTCAGCCAGTTCTCCCGGCTCGAGGTAGCCCTCGAGAATATATTCCGCAGTCGCCGGTATGGTCAGTCCGTGCTCGCGACACAATGGGGTAAAACACTCTCCCAGCTCGGTCTTGCCGCCGCGTAGCAAGCCGGCAAATGCGTACTCTGAAATACTGTCGGGAATAGGTGTGACCGCAGCCAGCGTGGTGGCGGGGTCGGCGCCAAGGGCGATCGCAACGGGGTAGCGTTTACCGGGGTGTTGCAGTTGCCAGTCGCGGTAATCAAGCGCACCACCGCGATGTGACAGCCAGCGCATGATCAGTTTATTGCGACCAATCAGCTGCATGCGATAGATGCCGAGGTTCAGTCGTTCCTTGTTGGGGCCGCGAGTGATAACCAGGGGCCATGTCACCAGCGGTGCGGCATCGCCAGGCCAGCAGGTTTGTATCGGCAACTGGTGTAGATCGACGTCGGCGCCTTCAATAGCGTGGTACTGGCAGGGCGGATTGCGCACCATTTTAGGGCCCATGTGCAGCACCTGCTTGAGTACCGGGGCCTTGTCCCATGCATCGCGCAAACTCTTGGGGGGATCCGGCTGACGCAGGTAGGCCAGCAGTTCACCGATATCGCGAAGCGCGGATACATCCTCCTCGCCCATGCCTAGCGCTACCCGGCGCTCGGTACCGAACAGGTTTACCAGTACTGGGGTGTTATAGCCTTTGGGGTTTTCGAACAGCAATGCCGGGCCACCCTGGCGCAGGGTGCGATCGGCGATCTCGGTCATTTCCAGTACCGGGTCCACTTCTGTGTTGATGCGAACCAGTTCGCCCCGCTGTTCCAGCGCGGCAATAAAGTCCCGGAGATCTGTATATTTCACCTGGGTTATTCGTCCATGCTGGGATCAGTATGGTGAAGGACAGTACACGTTGAACAGCGCGCACGCAATCGTGCGCCCGGTCAGAGCTGTGGCGCTATTTGCGCTTCATCGATTTGAAGAACTCGGCGTTGGTCTTGGTGTCCTTGAGCTTGTCGGAGAGAAACTCGATAGCCGCGAGGTCTTCCATACCGTGCAACAGCTTGCGCAGTATCCACATCCGCTGTAACTCGTCATCGGCGGTGAGCAATTCCTCTCGGCGGGTACCCGAGCGGCGGATATTAATCGCGGGGTAGACGCGCTTCTCAGCCACTTTGCGATCCAGATGGAGTTCCATGTTACCGGTGCCCTTAAACTCTTCGTAGATCACCTCGTCCATTTTCGAGCCGGTATCAACCAGGGCGGTGGCAATAATTGACAGGCTGCCACCTTCCTCGATGTTCCGCGCAGCGCCGAAAAAGCGCTTGGGTCGTTCCAGCGCATGGGCATCGACACCACCGGTCAACACCTTGCCGGAGCTTGGGATAACCGTGTTAAATGCGCGCGCGAGGCGGGTAATAGAGTCGAGCAGGATAATAACGTCTTTTTTGTGTTCTACCAGCCGCTTGGCTTTTTCGATAACCATATCGGCGACCTGCACGTGGCGTGAGGGTGGTTCGTCAAAGGTGGACGCCACTACCTCGGCGCCGCGAATACCCACCGAGCGCTGCATTTCCGTGACCTCTTCCGGGCGCTCATCGATTAGCAGAACGATAATATAGCACTCGGGGTTGTTGGTGATGATCGCCTGCGCAATATTCTGCATCATGATGGTCTTGCCGGCCTTGGGAGGTGCCACCAGCAGGCCGCGCACGCCTTTGCCCAGGGGCGCAACCAGGTCGATGATTCGGCCGGTAAGGTCTTCCGTGCTGCCGTTGCCGGTTTCCAGTGTCAGGCGTTGGTCCGGGAACAGGGGGGTGAGGTTTTCGAACAGAATTTTGTGTTTGGAATTTTCCGGCTTGTTGAAGTTGATCTCACTGACCTTGAGCAGGGCAAAGTAACGCTCGCTGTCCTTCGGTGGTCGGATCTTGCCTGAGATTGAGTCGCCGGTGCGCAGGTTGAAGCGCCGTATCTGACTGGGGGATACGTAGATGTCATCGGGTCCTGCCAGGTACGAACTATCGGAGGAGCGCAGGAAGCCAAAGCCGTCCTGTAGAATTTCCAGTACACCATCGCCGGAAATATCTTCGCCACTTTTGGCATGGCGTTTCAGGATCGCAAAAATAATGTCCTGTTTGCGCGAGCGCGCCATGTTATCCAGGCCCATTTCTTTGGCGATATCGATGAGGTCCTGGGTGGATTTGGTTTTGAGGTCGGTAAGATTCATAGAAGAAGTAGCTGTGTAGTTAAGAGGGGGGTTGATTAGTCGTATAGGTATGGGTACATGCTGGCGGCGCCAGCGCACGGTGCATAAAAAAATATTTTGGATGATGAGTTATTATTGGTGCACGGGGCTGTGCAACGAAAGAGAAGGTAGCATGCCCCGTAAGTATCGTCTACCGCTTTTTTAGGCTTTAAATACTATTGATTGAGGGGCATGGGCCCGGCGTGAACCGGGCCCGGAAAGCGCTAAACCACTTCCTCGATAAAGGCCGTGAGTTGGGTCTTGGACAGTGCGCCCACCTTGGTGGCTTCAGCATTGCCGCCCTTGAACATGATCAGCGTGGGAATGCCGCGGATGCCGAACTTGGGGGGAATGTCGGGGTTGGCGTCCACATCTACCTTGCAGATTTTCAATTTGCCAGTGTACTCGGAAGCCAGTTCATCCAGCACCGGGGCTATCATTTTGCAGGGTCCGCACCACTCTGCCCAGAAGTCTACGAGAACTGGAATGTCTGAGTTGAGTACTTCTGCGTCAAATGTGGCATCGCTGACGTGTACGATTTGGTCGCTCATGGTGTTCTCCGCGTGATCGACGGACGATATGTCCGTGTTTCGAGGGGGCAATCATACCACCGGGATTTTGCTGGGCAACCTTGTGAGTAGAGTATTTAGGAATGCTCATATATCCGGGTGTCATATTCTGTTTGTTCTAATCCGAGACTTTTCGGGTTCTTGTCTGTCCCGTCCTGCAAGCCTGATATGCATGGACGTATTCACGGCGCGTCCGGGCACAGGTCTCCTCCTTGCTGCCGGTTTAGTAACGGACAAGCGCCATGAGCCTCACCACAGTGGCCTTGTCACAGATGTGAGAGTAATCTCCCTCAGAATCCCAAAAAGCTAAGAAAATATAGGTGGAAACACAGTGTTGATCAAAAAAATTGTAGTCATTGCGGTCATAGCCGCCGCCATCACCGCGTGGTTCTACTTCGACCTTGGCAACTACCTGCAGCTGGATACGGTGAAGCAAAGTATGGGCGAACTGCACGCCTGGTACGCGGAAAATCCACTGCTGGCCGGGCTTTTGTACTTTGCTTTGTACGTGGGAGTAACTGCCCTGTCGGTACCCGGTGCGGCTATCATGACACTGGCTGGCGGCGCCCTGTTTGGCTTCTGGTATGCCCTGTTACTCGTGTCATTTGCCAGCAGCATAGGCGCGACACTAGCGTTCCTGGTGTCGCGCTTGTTGCTGCGGGACCGGGTGCAGGAAAAGTTTGGCCGGCAGTTGCGTGCCTTCAATGCCGGTTTTGAGAAAGATGGTGCCTTTTACCTGTTTTCGCTGCGGCTGGTGCCGATATTTCCCTTCGTCGTGATCAACCTGCTCATGGGCTTGTTGCCTATCAAGGCCTGGCGCTACTACTGGGTCTCCCAACTGGGCATGCTGCCGGCGACGGCGGTCTATGTGAATGCGGGAACCCAGTTGGGAGAGTTGGAATCGGCAGCTGGCATTATTTCACCGGGCTTGCTGCTCTCTTTCGTGTTGTTGGCGGTCTTCCCGCTGATTGCGAAGTGGCTGTTAGGCTATATCCAGGCTCGCCGTGTGCTCGCACCCTATACCCGTCCCCGCAGCTTCGATACCAATGTGGTAGTGATCGGGGCCGGCTCAGCGGGACTGGTAGCTGCACTGATTGCCGCCACTGTGAAGGCAAAAGTCACACTGATAGAACGCCACAAGATGGGCGGCGACTGTCTCAATACGGGCTGTGTGCCCAGCAAAGCCCTGATTCGTTCAGCCCGGATAGCTGACTATGCGCGAAGGGCAGAAGAGTTTGGATTGGAGCCCATGGCGGTAAATGTGGACTTCCGGCAGGTCATGGAGCGAGTGCAGGCGGTAATTAAAACGATAGAGCCACACGATTCCGTGGAGCGCTTCACCTCGCTGGGTGTCGACTGTGTGCAGGGTGATGCCCGTATCGAATCGCCCTGGGAGGTAGAGGTAGGCGGGCGCAGGATTACCGCCCGCAATATTATTCTCGCCAGCGGCGCCCGTCCCCGGGTGCCGGATATACCCGGGCTGGAAGCTCTCGATTACCTCACTTCGGATACCGTCTGGAAAATAAGGGAGTTACCCAAACGTCTGCTGGTGCTGGGTGCCGGCCCCATCGGCTGTGAATTGGCGCAGGCCTTTGCCCGTCTCGGCAGCGAGGTGATGCTGGTGACCCACGCCGACCGTATCCAGCCCAGGGAGGACACTGAAGTATCTGCACTGGTGCTAAATAGGTTGGAGTCACAGGGTATGGCCGTGCACACCCGCTACGAGGCGCAGACTTTTCGAGCGGACGGCGACGGCGGGCGCGCGGTATTCAAAACGCCCGAGGGAGAACAGGAGCTGGCGTTTGATCGGGTGTTACTGGCGGTGGGGCGCCATGCCAATGTGGAGAATATGGGGCTTGAGGAACTGGGTATACCGCTCACTGCAGCCGGTACGGTCACTGTGGACGAATACCTGCGGACCCGCATACCGACTATTTTCGGTTGTGGCGACGTTGCCGGCCCCTATCTGTTCACACATATGGCCAGCCACCAGGCCTGGTTCGCAGCGGTTAACGCCCTGTTCGGCCGTTTCCGTAAGTTCAAGGTGGACTATTCAATAGTACCCTGGGCGACGTTTACCGACCCTGAAGTTGCCCGGGTGGGTCTCAATGAACAGGAGGCCAGGGAGCAGGACATCGCTTATGAGGTTACCCGTTACGGCATTGACGACCTGGACCGGGCCATCGCCGATGGCGAAGCCCATGGCTTCGTCAAGGTGCTGACGGCTCCGGGCAGGGACTGCATACTGGGAGCCACCATCGTCGGCTATCACGCCGCTGAATTACTGGCGGAGTTTGTGCTGGCGATGAAGCACGGTATCGGCCTGAACAAAATCCTGGCGACCATTCATATCTACCCCACCCTCGGTGAGAGCAACAAGTTCCTTGCCAGCGAGTGGCGCAAGGCCCACAAACCAGAGCGCCTGTTGGGTTGGGTGGAGCGCTACCACAACTGGACCCGGGGATAGCCACTTGTGGCGGATGACTGGTCGGTCTACATCCTGCAGTGCGCGGACGGCACGCTTTACACCGGCATTGCCCGAGACCTCGATAGACGCCTGCGCCAGCACAATGGCGAGCTGGCCGGTGGCCCGCGCTATACGCGAGGCCGGCGGCCGGTAAAACTGCTCTGGTCTGACACCGCCATTGACCGCAGTGTGGCACAACAGCGGGAGGCCGCTATAAAGAGTCTGAGTAGACCTGCCAAGTTGCGTTTGATCGAGAAATGAATGACGCGGTAGGATTTGTATAGGATAGAGACTAGAAAGCAGGTGCCGAACCACATGCCTAGCACGATACTGTTCTGCCGCTGGAGGTCGTCAGTCGCCAGCCAACTCCTCCAGCGCCTCCTGCTGGTCCAGCCAGAACTCCTCCAACTCCGTGGCCCGCACTTTAAGTTCGGCCTCTTTCTGCATCAGCTTGGCAAGATCGCCCTTGCGCCCCACAGTGTAAAGATCGGTGTCACTCAGCCGCGTTTGCACATCCGCCTGTTCCGCCTCTATGGCGCTCATCTCTTTTTCAGTTTTATCAATACGTTTCTGTAACGGCCGCAGCTTCTCTCGCCGGGCGGCGGCGCTCTGGCGCTTTTCCTTGCGGGAACTGTCCGTTGCCGCCGGCTCACTGCGATCTACCTGGCGGTAACTGGACAGAATCCAACGTTCATAGCCCTCCAGGTCCTCGGTGTAGGTCTCCACCCGGCCATCGTGCACCAGCAGTAATTCGTCGACGGTGTTGCGCAGCAGGTGGCGGTCGTGGCTCACCAGAATCAGGGCTCCCTCGTAGGCTTGCAGAGCGATTTCCAGGGCGTGGCGCATATCCAGGTCCAGGTGGTTTGTCGGTTCATCCAGCACCAGCAAATTGGGCCGTTGCCATACCACCATGGCCAGCGCCAGGCGGGCCTTCTCACCGCCGGAAAAAGGGGCGATCTCGCTGGTGGCCGCATCGCCGCGGAAATTGAACCCCCCCAAAAAATTGAGGATGTCCTGTTCTCGGGCATTCGGGCTCAACCGCTGCAGGTGTAAAATAGCGCTGGCCTGTAAGTCCAGGGACTCCAGTTGCTGCTGGTCAAAATAGCCGATATTGCAATGCTCGCCGGCTACCCGTTCGCCCACCAACAGAGGCAGGTCGCCGACCAGGCTCTTCAGCAGGGTGGATTTACCGGCACCATTTTTCCCCAGCAGTCCGTAGCGACTGCCGGGGCGTAAATGTAGCTCCACAGAGGTCAGCACCGGCTGGTTGTCGTAGCCCATGCTGGCTCCGTCAAGGCGTACCACCGGATCAGAGTTACGTTCGGGCGCAGAAAAACTGAAGTCGAAGGGAGAGTCGATATGGGCCGGCGCCAGTGACTGCATGCGCTCCAGCTCTTTCAGTCGACTCTGGGCCTGCCTTGCCTTGGTGGCTTTGTAGCGGAAGCGCCTGACGAAGTCGTCGATCTCGGCTATACGCCGCTGCTGCTTTTCGAAGCTTGCCTGCTGGTTGGCCAGCCGTTCCGCGCGATGGCGTTCGAATTCGGAGTAGTTCCCTTTATAGGCATTCAGTTGCTGATGCTCGATGTGCAGGATGCGCTCGCAGGTGGCGTCGATGAAATCCCGGTCATGGGAAATCATCAGCAGGGTGCCGGGATATTGCTGCAGCCATTGCTGCAACCAAAGCGTGGCGTCCAGATCGAGGTGGTTAGTGGGTTCGTCCAGTAATAACACGTCCGACGGTGTCATCAGCGCCCGCGCGAGATTGAGCCGAATACGCCAGCCCCCGGAAAAATCAGTGACCGGGCGTTGGTGGGCATCCGCGGCAAAACCCAGGCCCTGCAACAGACGCTCAGATCGTCGCTCCGCGCTGTAGCCGTCAATTTCTTCAAGCTTGCCGTGAATCGGAGCCGCCGCGTCGAACTGGCCGGCAGTTTCGAGACGCTGTAGCTCGTCTCGCAGGCGAGCCAGTGCACTGTCGCCGCGCCAGATATACTCTCCTGCGGGCATCTGGGTCGCATGTACTTCCTGCGCCATGTGCGCGATGCGCAGCCTTGACATACCCTCAATATTGCCGGTATCTGCTGTCAGCTCCCCCAGCAACAGGGAAAACAGGCTGGATTTTCCACAGCCGTTGGCGCCGATCATGGCCAGGCGCTGCCCGGGTTGGATCGTCACATTGGCATCCTGTAGCAATAGCTTGCTGCCGCGGCGCAGGCCGATGTCGCGTAATATAATCATGAGGACGCGAATTCTACTCGCAGTCACCCCATGCGGCTAGACACCGGGGTGCGGTTTCGCCACGGTTTAGCGGGGTGGCGTATAGGGGTGCCGGGTAGTAATATGTGCCGCCATTGCGAAACTATTGCACCCCCGGTGCTGTCAAATCACGCGCTGTTCGATGTCAGATTGGCGGCGGGTTCTTTTATTCCGGGGGGTAGGACTCGCATTGAAACGTTTTTTCGCGATACTCCCTGTTCATACAATTGGAAGGAAAATATGAAGAAGTATGCATTGCCGCTTGCTCTGGTTGGCGCTGTCGCCCTGCAAGCCTGTAACCAACAAACAGCCGAAACCCAGACTGTGGCCGCTCCCGCTGAAACGGCTGCACCGCAACTGGAAACCACTTCACAGCGCCTGAGCTACGGCATTGCCTTCACTCTGGGCCAACGCATGGCTTCTGACAGTGTTCCCATGGATGTCGACGCTTTCTCCGCTGGCTTGCGCGATGCGCTTGAGGGCAGCGAACCGTTGCTGACCCAGGAGGAGATCGCCTCCGAGATGCAGGCCTACCAAGAGCAGGCAGCCGCCGAGCAACAGGTAGCACAGGCAGCAGTGTCCGAGGCAAACCTGGCCGCTGCAACCGCGTTCCTGGCTGAAAATGCTGCCCGAGAGGGTGTGACGGTGACTGACTCAGGCCTGCAGTATGAAGTTGTCGAAGCGGGTGATGGCCCCATGCCTGGGCCCGAGGATACCGTTGAAGTACATTATCGTGGCACGCTGGTGGATGGAACTGAGTTTGATTCCTCCTATAGCCGCGGTGAGACAGTCACCTTCGGTGTAGGCCAGGTGATTCCAGGCTGGACCGAGGCTTTACAGCTGATGCCGGTTGGCTCTACTTACAAGCTGGTTATTCCGCCCGAGCTGGGCTACGGTGCCGGCGGTGCAGGTCAGGCCATCGGCCCCAATGCCGCGCTGGTGTTTGACGTGGAGTTGATCTCCATACCGAGTCAGGCAGAAGCTGAAGGCTAGGACGTCTTGGGCGCCTGGTTCTCTACCCGGCGTCGATGCCTGTTGTGAAGGCCGGCAATAAGCCGGTCTTCCAGCACAAAACGCGATTCCAGAACCTCCCCAAGTGAGGAAAGGTCGCGCTGTACTGTCTCGGGGAATGCCTCCCCACCCCCGTATTTTTCCTCATAGGCCATGATGACCTCCGTGGTGTCGCCTATGGCGGGCATTAGCTGTCGCGCTAGTGCGCCACTGCCGTCAGCGAAGCTCTCTGCCTCATTCAACAGCTCGTTAAACACCTCGAAATGCCCCGCTGACACGTAATCCACGAGCAAGCCACACAGCGCATGCTGGTAAGCGGTGAGTTTTGTGGCTTCCAGCGTTACCTCCAGTGCGACCGCTATCTGGGTGTAGTTACCCAAAAGTTCACGACGTTCCCGCAGCCATCGGGTGAGCAGGTCTTCCACCGCGGCGAATTGCTGATTGGGGTCACTGTTCCTGTGCGGCATTGCGTGCTTCCTGCGAAGTAACTGTTGGCTCGCCTAACTATATGGTTGCGGGCACAGCTCGGCAAGGCTCATGACGCTTTTCGAAAAAGCTGCCACAGACAGACCAGGGTCACCCCGCTCGCCATGATAAGTGTTTGTTCCGGGATGGTCAGTCCGAGGAAGGTCCACATGATTTCGGCGCAGTTGCCGTTGCCCATCAGGACCAGGTTGAGGGTTTCGCTAAAGGGTAGTGTCTCCAGCATGTATTCCAGGCTGGGGCCACAGGCGGGGACCTCTTCCGGTGGAAGGTGCTGCAGCCAGACGTGCCGTACGGCGATAGCGCCGCCACCAATGGCAGCCAGCGCGCAAAGCGAGGCGTACACCTTCTGGCCCCACCGCGGTGGATTGTGCAGCGCCGCAAGTAGCGCGATACCGCCCCACATGACAACGAAAACCCGCTGGCTCATGCACAGCGGGCAGGGCGCAAGGCCCAGAATTTCTTCAAGGTAGACACGGGCAAACAGCATGGCGAGCAATGCGGTAATAGCCAAGCCTAAAAATACCCGTCGAGGGGAGAGGGTTTGCAGCATTCCGGTAGTCCTTAATATCCCGCCTGCTGGCGGTTTGGGGGGCTAAGTTAGGGTCTTTTTCGGCAGAGCGCAATATTCGATGGCACTTCGGGTAAATGGTTCAATCACCCCCGTGTCTGCGAGTAACCTCGGCCGCTGCCTTCCCTGAATTGTTGTGCCGTGTGGTGAACACCTGTAGCTCCGGGTAGAAATCGTGAAAGGCCTGCTCCAGCAGTCCCCTCACGGGGGCCAGATCAGCGCCGACATCGGTCAGTGGGTTGCCGCGACGAAAGCGCTGGCCGATGCTGGCGGCGCTTGCGGGTATGGTTTCCCAGTCCAGGTAAAGGCTCAGTAGGTCGTGTTCCAGCATGCGTGCCAGCATTCTTCGAGAGCCGGCGCTGAGGTCCTGTTCGTGCGACTGAAGAGCGCGGTAAATGCCCGAGTTGAACTCCTGTAGTGGTATGTCGCTGTAATCGTCCCAGTGTTTGCTCAGGTAATGATCAAAACTCAGATCGATCAGTATGCCGGCATAGCGGCGCAGATGGGGTGGGAATTCCCGCCGCAGCTGTACCACCAGAGGGTGGTTGTCGGTGTAGGCGTCTATGGCACGGTGCAGTCGCACGCCCCGCGCGATGGGGTCAGGCAGGTCGCTGCCAAGGTAGCCCTTGTAGTAGTCACCCTCGAGGCCGCCGGCAACCAGGCCTTCATCGGGCCAGGCCAGATGAAAGTGGGCGAGGAAGTTCAAGGGGCGTGAATCGCAGCGATGAACACGGTCAGGGCCTCCCCCGGGAGCTGTTTAAAGCTCCCGGTATTGGGCAAAATAACTCTCAAGGTATTCGCTGAAGCTGATGTTGTCCGCCTGCTCCACTTCATGTTGCGCCGCGACGGAGTGCCTGCTTTCTTCCTCGAACTCCGACTGTATTTCCGGGCTGAGCTTGCGGCTGCGAAAATGATCAGCCCAGTGCTCACTGTAGGACATGGCGAGGCGGAAAAACGGCAGATCCTTTTCTTTCATCTCTCGCAGTACCCTTGCCGAAGGGGTCAATTCCGGATCGGAGATTTTTGCCTGCTGTTGTTGCAGGCTCTCGGTGTATTGCGTTGATTCGTTCGCGGTATCCAGCAGCTCAGCCACCGGTTGCATGGCGGTAAACAGCTCTGTTGCGTATTCGCTCATGGGTCGCTCACCCGTCGCTGTTTCCAGCATCAGTCCCGGCATTCTGCCGCGATTCACCACAGCTTTCAGATTGGCGGCCTGGGTGACCTGTTCCGCATTATTGCAAGCGGGGCTATCTTCCAGCAGGCAGTACAGCAGAAAAGTATCGAGAAAACGCATTTGCCCGGCGTCGATCCCCACTGCAGAGAAGGGACTGACGTCAACACAACGGACTTCAATGTACTCGATCCCGCGCCGGCGCAGGGCGGTGAGAGGTGTCTCGCCGGAGCGCGTTACACGCTTGGGACGGATCGGGCTGTAGAACTCGTTTTCGATCTGCAACAGGCTATCGCTCAGCTGCTGGTAGTCGCCATCCTGCCCCCGGGGAATATTTCTGTACTCCGAATGGGGTCGCAGAATCGCACTGCGCAGGGTTTCCACGTAGTTATCCAGCGAGTTGTAGCAGATGTTCAGGCCCTTCTGGGCCGCGCTGTTGTAGCCCAGGTCGCCCATACGCAGAGCTGTGCCGTAAGGCAGGTGCATGCTGCGGCCCTGCTCGTCAAAGGGTTGCAGACCCGCATCACCGCGGCCCCTCAGGAAACTTGCGCACACCGCGGGTGAAGCGCCGAACAGGTAAATCAGCAGCCAGGAATGGCGGCGGAAATTGCGAATAAGGCCCAGGTAGCCGGTGCTGATGTAGTCGCAGATGTCCCCTGGGCTCCCGGCTTTTTTCCAGGCCTGCTCCCAATAGCTGTCCGGCATGGAAAAATTATAGTGAATTCCGGCAATCGCTTGCATCAGGCGACCATAGCGGTGCCCCAACCCCAGGCGGTAGACGGTTTTCATCTGCGCGACGTTGGAACTGCCATAACGAGCGACCGGTATGCCTTCGTCACCACTTACAATGCAGGGCATGCTTGCACACCACAGCATGTTGTCTCCCAGTTGCTGGTAGGCGAAGCTGTGAACGTTTTCCAGCGTATCCAGAGTTGCTTCCACGTCAGTACTCACCGCGGTAATGAACTCTAACAGGGCCTCGGAGTAGTCGGTGGTAATAGAGGAATGTGTCAGGGGGGAGCCCATACCTTCGGGGTGCGGAGTCTGGGCCAGCTTGCCGTCAGGTGTTATTCGCAGACTCTCCTTTTCGAGGCCGCGCCTGATGGTTTTTAGTATGGCGAGGGAGTCTGGATCGGCCAGGTCCTGCAGTTGAGATTGCAAATGGGAGGGCAAGCGTAGCTCCTTGTGTCCATGGCGGGTAAGGGGGGCGGTCCGATGGGTCCTGTTAGCGCCCGCGCCAATCAGCGGGCACCAAGTGTATATTCCTCTACCGGCGGAGTACAGGTGCCACCGCACGATGGCGCAGCGTGCTCAGGCCAGCTTGTAACCGCGAAAATCTGTGCTCTGTAGTCCTGTCGATGGCGTCGTGTCGCGGTATCCGGGGCGGCGGGGCCCTGTGGTGGCCCCTGTGACTCGCTGGGAAGTAGCCCGGATGCCGGCGCCAACGCAAATAGTGTTATCGGTCGCAATAATGATAAAGTACCAGCGCTGGAGAGACTTTGGGTCGGCTGGGATGGCCGGACGATTTCTTCGGTAACGTGAAATAGATAACCCGGGCCGCGAGCTTGCGCGCCCGAATTACCCCGGGGGACTCCTAGTGAGAATTACCGAATGGCTTAAAATCCTGTCAACAGAAGGCGGTTCTGATCTTTACCTGAGCACAGGAGCGCCACCCTGCGCCAAATTTGAGGGGGAACTCAAGCCGATAGCAAGCGAACTGATGAAGCCGGGTGAGATCAGGGATATTGCCAACGAGATTATGGATGCCACCCAGCGCGCCGAGTTCGAGCAGGAACTGGAGATGAACCTGGCGATATCCATTTCCGGCTTTGGCCGGTTCAGGGTCAATATATTCGTACAGCGAAATGAAGTGGGTATCGTAGCACGTAATATCGTGGCTGATATTCCCAGCTGGCAGTCACTACGGCTGCCACCCATCCTGCCTGAGGTGGTGATGGCCAAGCGCGGGCTGGTGCTGTTTGTGGGTGCGACCGGGTCTGGCAAGTCAACCTCGCTGGCGGCACTTATCGATTACCGCAACAGCAATAGCAGCGGCCATATTGTGACCATCGAGGATCCGGTGGAATATGTGCACACGCATAAGAAATCCATTATTAACCAGCGTGAGGTGGGGGTGGATACCCGCAGTTGGCACAACGCGCTGAAGAACACCCTGCGCCAGGCGCCGGACGTGATTCTGATTGGAGAGATCCGCGACCGGGAGACAATGGAGCACGCGATTGCCTTTGCTGAAACAGGTCACCTGTGTATCTCCACCTTGCATGCCAACAACGCGAATCAGGCGCTGGACCGTATCATCAACTTCTTCCCCGAGGAGCGACGTCAGCAACTGCTGATGGACCTGTCATTGAATATCAAGGCTTTTGTTTCCCAGCGTCTGGTTCCCACTGTGGACGGCAAGCGCTGCGCGGCCATTGAGATATTACTGGGCACACCATTAATTGCGGAGCTTATCCTGCGTGGTGAAATCGATGGGGTGAAGGAGGTGATGAAAAAATCCGAGAACTCCGGCATGAAGACTTTCGATACGGCGCTGTTCGAACTGTATCAGGAGGGGTTGATATCCGAAGAAGAGGCGGTGCGAAATTCCGATTCAGCAAACAATGTACGCTTGAAAATCAAGTTCGCCAAGGAAGGAAATGGCGTTGGCGCTGCCCCGGCTGCAGGGGGTCTCAGCCTCACCACTATGGACGATTAGAACTCCCTGCAACCCGGGCGGGTGTGTGCCTGGTAGCACAGAACCCCGTGGCGAGAGCCGGTATTACTGCATCAGGCTGCCGCTGCGGCATCAGCTCTCGCAGCGAATACGGTAAAAAAATATTCTTACGTCAATTTCAGTTATTCAGTTTCCAGATGATCAGCCCAATGAGATAAACCCACAGGCCAATCAGCAAAGTCATGCGAAACTTGCCCGATTTTACCGGTTCAGCCTGACTTTGAGCCTTGGCCAAATTGAATGAACCGCATGCCAGACAGGAGCCATCCTGGCTGCACTTTTTTCCGCGATAGCTGCAGTCTTTGCAAGTGTAATTCATGAAAAAATTCTCAACTCGCCACCCATTTCAATCGCGAATTTTCGCAAGTTACAATTCGAGTAGCGACTTGCCCTAGCGTGTGCTTTTAAGCAGTTGGTCGACAATGCGCTCAAGTTGCTTAAGGTTATTGCATTCGGCGCTAAAATGACAAGCGCTCTGGTAGCGCAACATTTCCGAGTCGCCGCTGCCCCATACCCTGCGGGACTCAGGGTTGAGCCATATCACCTGACGAGCGCGCTGGTAGATACTTTGCATGATCTCAAGTTGAGGGTTGCCATTGTTGTTGCGTGCGTCCCCAAGGATGATAACCGTGGTGTTGCTGTTGATATCATGCAGCGCCAGTTTGGCAAAATCCTGCAGGCTGCTGCCGTAGTCGGTGGCGCCGCCGTACTTCCAGTTCACCAGCTCTATCGCCTTTTCTACCGGGTAGTCGTCAAAATAGGTGCTCACTTCCCCCAGGTGGCTGGAGAAGGCAAAACTGCGCACCTTTGGCAGTACGTCCTGGAGGCTGTAGAGAAATAGCAGCAGGAACTTGGCGTACGCCGCCACCGAGCCGCTAACATCACACACCGCCAGTATCTGCGGCTTTTCCTTGCGGGTCTGGCGCCAGTAGGTGTTGAACATTACACCATCGTTGGGAATGCCTTTGCGCATGGTCTTTGCCATGTTCAGCTGGCCTCGTTTCAGCTGCCTGCGTTTGTGAGAGTTGCGGCTGGCGAGTCTCCTGGCCATCTTGCGTACCAGTTCATGCACTTTGTGCAGATACATATGCTCGATATTGTTGAGCCGGGTTTTGGTTAAGACATCGTCCATGAACTGCCGGGTCTTGCCCTCGGCATGTAGCAGATATTCGCGCTCGACATAGTCGCGAACCTGCTCGCGCAAAATGTCCCGATACCGTTGCAGATCAACCAGGGCCGGGCTTTGTTGCCGCTCGAGCTCTATCACCGCCGCCCGCAATTGCTCCTCGCCCATCGCGTCGAGAATTTTGCGGGTAAACTGGCCTTTCTGGGTAAACATTTGTATCTGTCGCAAGCCGACCTGTTCTGCCGCACGACCAATGGCTATGGTCAATTCGTTGCGATCATTGTTGACCAGGCTTTGCATCAGTGCCGAGTCCATCAGTGCCTGTACACCGGCATCTTGCTCAGCAGCGGCTGTCAGGGGTGAGAGTTCAGAAGATTCCCTACTTTGATCCCCGGTGTCATCCGCTGCCTCCGGCGACTCGGCCGCATCGTCCGGAATATCCCCATTGTTGGATTTGGTTTCAGAGAAGTCTGACAGACGCTGATAAAAGTAACGATCAAAACAGGAGAGGAATACTGCCTCCTCCTCAGGCGTTTTGGCCAGAGTCATGGCCAGCCCGTCGCGGAGCACATTGCGGTCGCCATAGCCCAGGGTTGTGGCGACGGTCATTGCATCCAGCGTCTCCGCAGGAGACACGCGCACATCGTGCGTGCGCAGAACCTGGATAAAGTTGACAAGATTTGATTGCATGTTGTTAACCGAAGAGCATTCTGTCCTTACTTTATAACAGATGGCGAAACTATAGTGACTGATGCCCCGGGTGGGCAATGATTTCCGGATGGTCTTTTGCCAGCTGCTTTAACATGGAAAGGCTCGCGGCGCTCAGGGGAATATCCAGGGAGAAGGGGCCCGGCTCCACGCCATTGTCCCAGCCCCATTTGGTGTGGGTGGCATCACCGATCAGCAGCTGTGGCCCGGTGGTGCTGCGCACCAGGTAGGCGGTGGCGCCCGGCGTGTGTCCCGGTGTGTGTATTGCCCATACCGAGCCATCGCCAAATACATCGATAACGCCTTCGTCATCAAATTGCCACTCCTGCAGTGTGCTGACATTTGCCAGCAGGCGATCGGTTGTGCCCTGGCTGGCGATATTCAGCATGCTGCTCGCTGTCGCTTCCCCGGGGCCGGAATACACGGCCACATTCGACGGAAGGTCCGTCAGGCCCATGATATGGTCCAGGTGGATGTGGGTCAGAAAGACGCCGTCAACACCATTCAGCTGAGCTATCAGATCGGCTGTTGTGAGCTTTACATCCAGCGCCGGGATATTCATCGCCATGCTGACCACCATCGAAATGTCGTCATTGTTTGCCGCATCGACAAATTTTACCGACATGCCAGAGTCCACCAGGAATGTGCCGAATTGGGGGTGGTGCAGGCTGTAAACATAAATCTGTATTGGCTCTTCCCTATCTTCCAAACCCGCCGCTACAGCCTTTGGGTGATCCAGGTTCAGTAGCCCGGACAGCGATATCGCCCAGTTGGCGGCCAGGTGTTTTTCGAACACGATTGGCCCGGGCTCGTCGATCAGTACCTGCATTGTCGCCATGGTGGCGGGGCTACCCAATGCAGCGGGTTGCGTGCCAATGTTGCTGGCATGACAGCCTGCCAGCAACATTGTCAAAAGCAACACCAGTGCGAGTCGTGTGGTGGACGATTTCATTGGCAGTCAGTCTCTAGGCAGGTAGCAAGGTTCTCAATTCCGCTTCGGCGGCTTCTATGTCATCCTCGAACTTGAGCAGGACATTGAGGGAGGAGCGCACCAGTTCTTCGTCCAACTGGTCGGCGTGCAGTAGCAGCAGGCTGCGGGCCCAGTCGATGGTTTCCGAAATAGCGGGGGATTTTTTCAGGTCCAGTTGGCGCAGGGAATGTACGAACTCCACCAGCTGATGTCGCAGTTGTGAATCCACGTCCGGCACCCGGCTGCGTACGATGCGTTCTTCCAGCTCCACCGTCGGAAACGGAATATACAAGTGCAGGCAGCGGCGCTTGAGTGCGTCGGAAATGTCCCGTGTGTTATTGCTGGTGAGAAAGACCATGGGGGAGGTGCGGGCCTTTATCGTGCCGATTTCTGGAATGGAAATCTGATAGTCCGACAGGATCTCCAACAGTAGGGATTCAAACTCGTAGTCCGATTTGTCGATTTCATCGATGAGTAAAACGGCACCCCGCTCCTGTTGCATTGCTTTCAGCAGGGGGCGCGGCTCCAGAAAGTCCTCCGAGTAGAAAATATCGCCGAACTGATGCAGCCGCTCAACCGACTCCGCCAGACCCTTTGCACCCTTTAACAGATCACCAAGCTTTTCTTTCAGCACTTGTGTGTAGAGCAGCTGCTTGCCGTATTTCCACTCGTACAGTGCCTTGGCTTCATCCAGGCCCTCGTAACACTGCAGGCGAATGAGCGGCAGATCCAGCAGCTGTGCAGTCGTTTTTGCCAGCTCGGTCTTGCCCACACCGGGGGGGCCCTCCACCAGTATCGGTTTGCGCAGCTGGAAGGCGAGAAATACAGCCGTGGCTATCTTCGGGCTGCAGATGTAACCGAAGGATTCAAAGCCCTGCTCGATCTCCTCGATAGAGGCCAATTGGGGAAAATCGTCTAATTGCACCGGGGTTCCTCGGGTAACGGCGGGCCATTGTACACTAAGCGATGCGGGGCCTGGCGAAGCGGCATTAGCCGCCAGTCATATTCATAAACCGGACGATCTCGGGTTCATTGTTATTGTCGAAATGGTGGCGCTCGGGCTTGATTGCCATGGCCTCCACTATCGCCGTTTTCAGGGAACCCAGCGTGTAGTGCGGGTCGCGCAGAACCGCCCGCAAGTCTACCGAGTGCTCGTTGCCCAGACAGAGCAACAGCCGGCCCTCGGCAGTGACTCGTACGCGGTTGCACAGGTGGCAGAAATTATTGCTGTGGGGAGAGATGAAACCAACCCGTGTGCTGCTTCCCGGCACGCTGTAATAGCGCGCCGGGCCATCGCTTGCGCCGGGTTCACCCAGCGAATGCATGCTGTAACGCTGGCTTATGATCTCGCGCAGTTGTTCGCTACTGCAAAAACTCAACGCTCGATTGTGCTCCACAATATGGCCCAGTGGCATCTCCTCGATGAAGGCAATATCAATACCGCGGCGGTAGGCGTAATCGACCAGGTCCAGCACTTCATCCTCATTGCGGCCCCTCAGAATGACCGCATTGATTTTTATTCCCTCGAATCCGGCAGCAATAGCGGTTTCTATACCCGCTAGTACCTGGTCCAGATTGCCGTGTCGCGTGAGCTGGCGGAAGCGGCGGGGCTGCAGGCTGTCAAGGCTGACGTTGATGCGCCGAACGCCATAACTGCTCAGGTCTGCGGCCATTCGTTGCAACTGGGAGCCGTTGGTAGTGAGCACCAGTTGCTCAAGACCCGGTAGCTGGCCGAGGCGCTTTACCAGGGTCAGCACATTGCTGCGAATAAGCGGCTCGCCGCCCGTGAGGCGAATTTTGCCAACCCCCAGCTCGGAAAAAGCCTTTGCCACTTCGAAAAGCTCTTCCAGAGTGAGTACCTGTGGTTTTGGCACGAAGGTCATCTCTTCTGCCATGCAATAAACGCAACGAAAATCACAGCGGTCGGTTACCGACAGGCGAACGTAGTCAACGCGGCGTCCGAAGCGATCGATCAATGTAGGGGAAGGTTTCTTCATGGTGCCCGGGAGTGTAGTCGTTATCTGGCATGGACTCTAGTTTCCACGCAGTGGTTTGCCCTGCGGGGTTTACAGCATCCGCCGGGTGGGACAGGATGTAGCCCCACCAGAGGGTGCTGCCGGCATGAAGCCGGCGGACAAAACAATAAAAGGTGTTGATACTATGCCGGCAGTGCGTGAACTGGCCCTGTGGCTGGGGCCGGTGGCAGCTTTGCTGACAGCAGCGATGCTGCATGCGGGTGGCTACGGCACGAATATGGCCGTGGTTGGCTTTGTGGCTATGCTGTGTGTGCTGTGGTGGGTGTTTGAGCCCATACCTATCCCGGTGACATCCCTGCTACCACTGGCGGTGCTGCCACTGTTGGGTGTACTTACCCCCGCTGAGGTGGGCCAGGCCTACGGTTCCCCCCTTATCCTGTTGTTGCTCGGCGGATTCCTGTTGTCCAAGGCGATGGAACATTCCGGTGCCCACAGGCGTATCGCCCTGGCCATGGTGCGCCTGTTCGGTGCCAGCAGCGGGCGGAGACTGGTGCTGGGCTTTATGGCCGCCTCGGCCGTCTTGAGTATGTGGATTTCCAACACGGCTACCACATTGATGCTGTTACCGGTCGCACTGGCAGTGCTGGATGCGACAAAACACAAGGCGGAGCTGGCGGTGCCGCTGTTACTGGGTATTGCCTACGCTGCCAGTGTGGGTGGGCTGGGAACACCCATAGGCACGCCTCCCAATCTTATTTTTATGCAGGTTTATGAGCAGACCACAGGTGAGGTGATCAGCTTTACCCAGTGGATGGGTTGGGCCCTGCCAGTGGTGATATTAATGATACCGTCGATGGCCTTTATCCTGACCCGCAACCTTAAAGGCGGCATCGTTGTGCAACTGCCGGAAGTGGGTAGCTGGCGTACGGAAGAGCGGCGGGTGATGCTGGTTTTCGGGCTGACAGCGCTGGCCTGGATCACCCGGGGCGAGCCCTTTGGTGGTTGGTCAGCCTGGTTGGGACTGCCCCAGGCGAACGATGCCTCCGTGGCACTGCTGGCGGTAGTGATAATGTTCCTGGTGCCCGATGGCAAAGGTGAGCGATTACTGACCTGGGAGCGCGCTGTGACTATCCCCTGGGGAGTACTGCTGCTATTTTCCGGCGGCATCTGCCTGGCCAAAGGCTTTGTAAGCTCCGGACTGAGTGAGCTGATGGGGCAATGGCTCTCGGACATGACCGCTATACCGACCTTTGCCCTGATCGTAATTGTCTGCCTGTCTGTCAGTCTGATGACGGAGACCACATCCAACACAGCCAGTACCACGCTTCTTATGCCAGTGCTGGCCGCCGCCGCGCTGGCTGCGGGAATTGCCCCGGAGCTGATTATGGTGCCCGCCGCCATGAGTGCCAGTTGTGCCTTCATGTTGCCGGTGGCCACCGCACCGAATTCTGTGGTGTATGGCAGCGGATTGGTAAGCACTGCACGGATGGCCCGGGAGGGTGTTTTTCTGAATTTGCTGGCAGTCGCAGTCATCAGTAGTGTTTGTTATGTGCTGCTGGTCTGAGTTTTACAGCCTTTACGCCCGGTCTGGCTTTGGGCACCCAGTTCGCACCCGATCGGAGGGGCTGATATGCATCTAAACAGACGTCACACACTGGTTTTACTGCAGTCTGTGCTAGCCCTGTGGGGTGGCCCCGCTGCAGCGGGGGCGTCCTGTGTGACTGCCGCTGTGAGCGTAGCCGTATCTCCGGCCCGCGCCTGGGCAATACTCAGTGATTTTAGCGTTGCCCATCTGTATGTGCCGGATCTTACGCGAACTGAAATTATATCGGCCCAATCGAGGGGCGTGGGGGCACACCGCCGGGTTTACCAGGGAGAGGATGACTATCTGGAGGAAACCATTATCGAGTGGCGTGACGGCCAGGGGTTTGTTATCAAGCTGCACAATGGGGAGGAGGTCATGACGCCGTTCACGCGTGCACAGTTCAGTTATTCACTTCAGGCTGCACCAGCGGGTGGAACTGCGGTCGAACTGTCGATGATAGCCCAAATGCCCTGGGGTAAGTTCGGCGAAACGCTGGGAGACTGGTTTGTCACTCCCGTAATTGAGGACACTCTCGTGCAGGTTGCTGCGGGCCTGAAAAGCTTTTACGAAACTGGCAAAGCTGCTACGGACGATGATCGCGAACGGCTGGCAAAACAGGTATCTGTGGTGGTGGATGGGCCCGCTTGCGAGGTCTTCCGCTAGCGCAACACATCCAATGCGTTGCGCTAGCTGTTCAGCAGTCTACAGCAGGGCCATCATGGTCTCGGCAGAGCTCACGTCAACACCGGCGCCGGGCTCAACATTGAGATGAGTTACGGTGCCATCGTCGACAATCATGGCGAAACGCTGGCTGCGCGTCCCGAGGCCAAAACCCCTGCCATCCAGTTCAAGGCCCAGCGCAGCGGTGAAATCACCATTGCCGTCGGCCAGCATCAACAATTCTTCTGCGTTCTGGGCCTGGCCCCATGCGCCCATGACAAACGCGTCATTAACGGACATGCAGGCAATAGTGTCGACGCCTTTGGCCTTGATTTTGTCGGCGTTGACGACATAGCCGGGCAAGTGTGTGACGCTACAACCCGGAGTAAATGCACCGGGTACGGCGAACATCAGTACTTTCTTGCCAGCGAAAATGTCATTGGTGCTTATATCGGTGGGACCCTTTTCGCCCATGGTTTTCAGAGTAGAGGTAGGGATCTTGTCGCCGGTCTTGATTGTCATGTTACGCTCCTTGGTTTCAGTTGACAGGGAATAATAGCAGATGAGCGGCGTGTTGCACTGTCCCTTGTGCGAAGGGCAGACAATGGAGCCTTATCACGAGGATAAACGGCGCCCGTACCTGCGTTGTTGTCGCTGTGCCCTGGTGTTTGTGCCGCCGCTCCATTATCTCGACAGGACGGCGGAACGGGCCGAATACGATTTGCATCGCAATGAAGTTGACGACCCGGGTTACCGGACATTTTTATCGCGGCTGGCCCTGCCGCTGCTGGCGTGCCTGGCACCGGGCTCCAGCGGCCTGGACTTCGGCTGTGGTCCGGGGCCAGCACTGGCAGCGATATTGCGTGAGGCCGGGCACGAGGTGGGTCTGTATGACATCTTTTATCAAGCTGATGCCGATGTATTCGACAGGACATACGATTTTGTCTGTGCCACGGAAGTTGTGGAGCACCTTCATCACCCGGGCACTGAACTGGGGCGGCTGTGGTCCCTGCTAAACACCGGGGGAGTATTGGCGATTATGACCAAACTGGTGCACGACATGGAGGCTTTTGCAGGTTGGCATTACAAGAATGACCCTACACATGTGTGCTTTTTCAGCGAGCAAACCTGGCGCTGGTGGGCGCGGGGGCAGGGCGCTCAGTTGGAGCTGATCGGCGCCGACGTCATATTGCTGCGGAAGCGCTAAGGCGCTTCTGCCTGCTCCAGCAAGGTGGTGTAAATATTTTCACAATCCCGGTAGAAACTCATTTCCTGGTCTCCCAGATAGGGTGCCACCATGGTCATCAACTGCAGTACACCCTGGTGAATAGTAACTTCCGGGGGCCTGCCATCGTGCAGTAACTGATCGTAATTGAACCAGAAGGTGAGAGCGAGGGTCATGTTGTCAACCAGGCCCAGTAGTTGCTGGTCGCGGGCATCAATGATGTCCTGTTGCAGCAGATTCTGGCAGATGGCGAACAGGGCGGCGCGTTTCAGCTGGATCAATCGCTTGAATCCCTTTCTAATGTCGGGATAGCGCTGCAGTATGTCGTCGAGGTTGTAGTACAGAAACCGGTATTGGTACATCTCTTCCATCACCACGTAGAGGTAATACCAGTTATCCTCTACCTGGCCCTGTTCCGCATCCAGCGGCTTTTCGATAGGGGCGGTAAGTGTGCTGCCCAGGGCCAGTTCGTACTGCTGGAACAGCTCCGCGATAATCTGGTCCTTGCCCTTGAAGTGGTAATAGAGGTTGCCGGGGCTGATGTCCAGTACATTGGCAATATCGATGGTGGTGGTGTGCGCCTCTCCCTCCAGGTTAAATAGTTCCAGGCTGGTATCGAGAATTCGGTCCCTCGTTTTCATGCAGGGCTCCGCTGAGGCATTTCCGCATTGATCAGGTGTGCCCTCCGGCAGCTATTAGGCTTTTTTACCGCGTACTGCCGGTTTTTTTCTGCTGTGGGCCTTTGTCGGCGTCTTGCGAGCAGCGGCTTTTTTAGCAGCGGCCTTTTTAGCGGGTGCGCTCTCTTTTGCCCCCTGCTCTTCCAGTGCTCTGGCCAGCTTGTCGACCTTGCGGCTGAGTTGATCCACTTTTTTCTGCAGCGCGGCAATGTCCTCTATGCGGGCGGGACGCTGCATATGGAAGTTTTCCCTGACCCGGCTGATGCGTTGCTCAACCGAGCTTTTGGCCGCGTTGCCGGCTTCCAGGGCCTGGCGCGCATCCTCTTCCAGGGCACTGCCAGCCTTGACCAGATCGCGAAATAGTTTGGGCGGCTCCATCGCGCGTTCCAGGCGCCCCTGGGCCTCGTCTACGGCCTTGCCATAGGCGCCGACTCCCGCCAACCAGATATTTTTGGCTATTTCGCCGGCCTTGTCTGAAACCTTGCTCTTTTCATCGCTCATACCATTAGCCCTCGGGAAGCGCTCAGGTTTGGGTGCGCTGCACTAGACTTACCATTAAACCAGATTAGCGTGCAAAAAAAAGGGCCACATAGTGGCCCCGAAAAAGTTCCCCGAAAACAGGGAGTGTGCTCCTGGATGGGATACGCTTACGCGGCAGCCTTGAAACCTACGCTTTCTTTCAGTTCAGCAAAACGCGCCTTAACTTTTTTCAACTGCTTGTCCAACTTTTTGCGGTCAGTCAGGCTGTCCAGCTCCAGCTTGGGCAGTTCGATGTCCTTGAGAGCGACTTTGGCGTCTTTCTCAACCTTCTGGCCGCGCTTGACCAGCTCTTTGTAGAGCTTGTCAGCTTTCTTGCGACGATCTTCCATCTGATCCTGCATGCTGTTGAACTGTTCCTGGGCCTGGTCAAACGCCTTGCCATAGAAGCCGAGGCTGGCCAGGAATGCCTTGCGGCTTGCTTCCTGAGCTTTCGATGCAAATTCAGGGGTGACCTTCTTCTTGGCAGCGGTCTTGCGTGCTGTGGGCTTACGCTTGGCATAAGGCTTGCGCTTGGTGGCGGGCTTACGCTTGGCAGCAGTTTTAGGTGCAGTAGTAACTTTTGTTTCTTCAGCCATGATTCAACTCCTCGCTAGTGATATTTACTGGGGTGTGGCCACCAGTTGCAGCGAATAATAGGGAAATAAATTAGAATAAACATACTAGAAATCTGGCTATTACTGCCGCTGGTATCACACGTCGAGTGAGGATAGTGGCTAATGCAGAATCGGTTGCGCGCCTCCGGGGCCCAGCAGATCCTGCAGGTCCTCGCGGAAATGGCGGTACTGCTGATTGCAGAACTCGCAGTCCATGGTAATGGAACCCTGTTCGGCCAGCAGTGTTTCCAGCTCCGAGGGGGCGATGGCAGAAAGCGCACGCAGGGTGCGTTCCCGCGAACAACTGCAGTGAAATTGCACCTGGGTAGGTGCGAACAGTCGCAGTGGTTCCTCGTGGTACAGCCGATAAAGCAGCTCCTCGGTTTGCAGTTCCAGCAGTTCACTGGAGTGTAAGGTGGCGGCCAGAGCGCAGACATGTTCCCACTGCTGTTCGCGCTCCAACGGGTCGGCGGTAATTTGCGCCGGGAGTTGCTGCAACAGCAGGCCGCTGGCGCGGTTACCGTCTGCCGCCAGCCACAACCGGGTTCCCAGTTGTTCCGATTGTTGGAAATAGGCATCCAGGCTGTGTGCCAGTGAATCTCCCGCCAGCGGGACAATGCCCTGATAGCGCTTACCCTGGGCCGGGTCCACAGTAATCGCCAGGGAGCCGTCGCCTAGCAACTGATCAAAATGGCTGGCTGTGGCCAGGTCTGCACCGCGCGCAATACCCCGGACTTCACCCCCGCTGGTGCACTCTGCCATCAGCAGGGGAATCTGACCCTGGGAGCGAGCCTGAAGCACTAGCTTGCCATCAAATTTCAGAGTGCTGCGCAGCAGCACGGCAGCCGCCAGTAACTCTCCCAGCTGTTGGCTGACACCCGGTGCATACTGGTGAATCGCGAGGATATCGCCGAAGGCTGCGTCAAGGTGCACACTCACTCCGCGTATATCAGCTTGCTCGAAAAGGAAGCGGCGCGCCTGGTCGCTTGTGGCAGCAATTGTTGGTTTGTCTTGAGTGTCATCCATAGGACGCTATTGTAAGCGAATTAATGTGCGCCTGGCTGCATGGCTGAACCGTTGCGCCTGCCGGCGCGTACCAAGGAGCGGGAATTCAAAGTAGAGTATTGGCATCTTTTTTCGTCACTGCGCTGCTGTTGCGCCAGTGTTCACTTATCAGGAGATAAGCCATGAGATTCAGTTACCAGGTCGGTATGTGCGAGCCCAGTCACTACCTGCCTCTGGCCAGGGCCGCGGAGGCGGCGGGCTTCCACGGTATCAGCGTACCGGACAGTATCTGTTACCCGCAGGAGGCCAGCTCCAAATATCCCTACAACAAAGATGGCAGCAGGGAATTTCTGGAGAGCGTACCCTTTGTGGAAAGCCTGATCTCGGTTGCCGCGATGGCGGCCGTCACCGAATCAATCGAATTCGCAACCTTTGTGTACAAGTTTGCCGTACGCCAGGCTCCGGTGGTGGCAAAGCAGGTACAGGGTATCCAGGTGCTCTCGGGAAACCGTTTTGTCTTTGGCGTTGGCATCAGCCCCTGGCAAGAGGATTTCGCCGTATGCGACGTACCCTGGGAAAAACGGGGCCAGCGCCTGGACGAGCAAATAGCAATATTTCGTGGCCTGGAGACAGGAGAGTTCTTTGGCTACGAGGGCGGGATACATCACATGCCCGCCAACAAAATGAACCCGGTACCCACCCGGCCGACCCCCATCCTGATTGGCGGTCACGCCGAACCTGCCCTGAAGCGCGCCGCACGAATCGGCGATGGCTGGATGTGCGCAGGCGCCGATATGGCCCAGCTGACCAGCTACATAAAACGCATCAATCAGCTGCGCGAAGAGTACGGCACCGCTGACAAACCCTTCCGGATATACACCACCGGCCAGGACGCGTTTACCAAAGAGGGCATTGCCGCGCTGGAAGAGATAGGCATCACCGATGTCATCATCGGCTTCCGCAATGTCTACGAGATGGAGGCGGACAAGCCACTGGCAGAAAAGATTGCCATGCTGGAGTGGTATGCGGGAGAGTTTATAACCGTCTGATACCGCGGGCAGTAGGGTGTTCCGATTTCACGCCTGGTTGGCGGCAAACACCAATGGTGAGAGTAACCTGTGGATAGTGCCTCCCAGTGGCCCATGTTCTATACTCCAGACAAATAATCAGAAAGGAACTCACATGGCCGGATTCAGGCTGACCAAGCCCTACACCATGTCAAAAGAAGAAGTCCGCGAAGCAGCCGAAGGTCTTGCCAAAGAGCTGGAGCGCGATCACGGTGTACGCTCGCGCTGGGAAGGAGACTCTGTACACATTAAGGGCGCTGGCGTGAATGGCCAGCTGTCCTTTCACGATGGGCAGATCGATGTGAATGTGAAGTTGGGCCTATTGGCCTCGATGTTCGAACCGGTATTGCGCAGCGAGGTGCAGCGCTACCTCGATACACATGTGAGCTGAATCAGCCAAGCACCGTGGCGCCCCGCAAGGGGTCACTGCCGGCCAACACTTCCGCCGTTTCCTCTGCCAGCGCTTTGCTGCGTTCAATGCATTGTTCCCAATACCGCACCCGCTCGGTATGTTCGAGCCGACTGAAATCCTCCCTGCCAGGGATTTTGCCGAAGGGCAACCCGGCCGTGAACTCCTGTCCGGGGCACAGTAACACCAGCTTATCCACATCATGGATAGCCGACTTGCGCCAGGGCAGAAACTTGTCGAGCCATCCGGGCACCACATCGGCACCGAAATGCGGGTAGAGAATCAAACCCTCGCCGCGGTATTGGCCCAGGTCGAAATGATAATCGATGATACCGCCGTCCCAGTAATGTCCAGGGGGAGCACCGACAATGTCGCGCTCCCCGGTGAGCAGGAAGGGGATGGCGCCGCTGGCGTGTAGCGACGCGCATACATTGTCGGCCCGCGGCCCCGCGGCCCAGGTAGATGGAGAGCGCTCTAGTGGCCATGCCGTACGTCGGCAGGTGAGCGCCCCGTCCATTTCTGGTAGGCGCGGCGGAAGTTTGATGCGTCGTTAAAGCCGATCAGGTAGGCGATACTGGACAGTGGTAACCGGGAGTTCTGCAAGTAGCGTGTGGCTTGCTCTGCCCGCACCTGATCCAGCAATTCCTGGTAGGAGCGATTCTCTCTCGCCAGCCGCCTGCGGTAGGTTCGCGGGCTGAGATTGAGTAATTTGGCGGTCTGGGGCATCTGCGGATACTGTCCTTCCAGCTTGCGCATCAGGCGCAGCGTTAACTCTGCAACCGAGGCCTCCTCTTCGAGGTCGGCCAGCAAGCGCGCGCATTCATTTTCGTAAAGACTGCGCAGCGCCGGGTTTGAGGAGGGCAGAGGCCTGTGCAAAAGGTCTCGGTGAAAGCCGATACGGCCGCTTACTGAGCCAAACCGTATGTCCGGACCGAAGACTTCGAAGTAGCGGGCACAGTGGGCTGGCTTCGGGTAAGGGACTTCCAGGCGCAGCTGTAAATCGCTGCAGTTGAGCAAGCCCCCCAGGGTATTCAGTATGGCACCGCAGATCAGCTCGTAGCCAAAATCCAGTGGAGTTTCCGCGAGGCTGCTGACGGTGGTCAGTACGCAGTAATCGTCGACTATTTCGTATTCGATGTGCAGCGCGGGTGCCAGCAGATGGTAATACGTGAGGAACAGGTCTATTACCTGGCCCAGGTCGCGGCAGGTCATGAATGCCTGTCCTAATACGGCGTGGGCACTGAGGTTGAGTCGCAAGCCAAGATTAAGCCCCAGCGCCGGGTCGCCGGTCAGCCGCAGGGCGTTGGCTACCACAGCGGCGAAATCCCGATCACTCACCCTCGCACCAATATTTGCGATGCCGGTGCTGGCGAGGTTGGTGCCCGCCAGCAGTGAGGCCCGATCGCAGCCCTGACTTTCCGCCATGTCTATGAGGATAAGAATGTATTGTGCTGGTGTGCTGGTTGTAGACATTGTGCTATTTGGCCACAAATGACCTGAAATTGACAATACTTTACCTTGTTGCCGATGCTCTCATCTTTCATAGTCAGTCTCTGATGTATCACAAAGGAGCCTTTCCAATGAAAGTAGAGTGGACCAAAGATGCCCCCCGCAAGATTCAGAAATTTGCCGGTGCCGATTACCCCCGGGAAAACCCGGATCTGGAAGATTTGCTGACCAGCGACGATGTCGATCACATAGCGGAGATATTCCAGACACCTCTCAGCGGCTCGTATAACTGGGATTACAAGGTGCAGGATGATCGCATCAAGAAACTCTACGACCTGGGTAAACAGCTCAACTGGGACCCGGAGATGGACATCAACTGGGATCGTCCCTGGCCCGAAGAGAACGCTATGCCGGAGATGATGAACCTCCACGAGTACGAGCCCTACCTGGCGATGGACGAGGACACTAAAAAGGAGTTCTGGCTACATATGAACTCCTGGAGCCTGTCCCAGTTCCTGCATGGTGAGCAGGGTGCCCTGCTGGTCGCCTCACAATTGTGCTCCTGTGCGCCAACCCTCAACGCGAAACTCTACGCGGCGTCCCAGACGTTTGATGAGGCGCGCCATGTTGAGGTGTTTAACAAATATCTGCAGCAGCGTGTTGGGATGATGTACCCCATCAACACCTACCTGAAGAGCATCATCGATAAAATCCTTACCGATGAGCGCTGGGACATGAAGTTTATCGGGATGCAGATTGTTATCGAGGGCCTGGCCCTGTCGGCGTTCAATACCACCCGTGAAACAACCCCTGACCCGGTGCTGAAAGATGTTGTCTACCTGGTTACGCGGGATGAGGCGCGCCACGTTACCTTCGGTGTAAATTACCTGGAAGAATTCGTCAAAACACTGACCGATGAAGAGCGGGAAGAGCGAGCCTTGTTTGCCTACGAGGCCTGTGTGGTCAGCCGTGAGCGGCTGGTGGCCACGGATGTCTTCCGGCACTTTGGCTGGGATGTGGAAGAAGCTCGCAAGCAGGTTCTGGAAGGTTTTGTCATGTCTACCTTCCGTAACCTGCTATTCCAGCGTGTGATACCCAACCTCAATCGAATTGGTCTGCTGACGGAAAAGATCCGGCCCAAGTTTGAAGAGCTGGGTATTCTCGATTACGAAAGTCTCGCCACCGACGGCGATATCGACTGGTCCGCCCTTGAGCGTCCGCTGGACACCGATGAGGCGCAGTCGCATGAGCAGAGTATGCTTGCAGCATTTGCCGCAGAGCATGAGAAACAGGAGGCTGCAGACACAAGCAATGCGGCCTAGGAGCTCTAAATAGCCGGAAGTCATCGGCGAAAAAAAAGCCGGCTGAGAAGCCGGCTTTTTTTGTTCTGGCAGATTGGCGCGTTATGCGGCCAGCGCTTTTACCTGGGTGTTCAGGCGGCTTTTGTGACGGGACGCCTTGTTTTTGTGAATAATACCTTTGTCGGCCATGCGGTCTATGATCGGCACCGCGCTGTCGTAAGCGGCTTTTGCCGCCGCCGCATCACCAGTGCCGATTGCCGCGTTTACTTTCTTGATCATGGTGCGAACCACGGAACGCAGGCTGGCGTTGTGATTGCGGCGCTTTTCGGACTGCCGTGCGCGCTTTTTTGCCTGTGCTGAATTTGCCACTGTTAAGTACCTCGATAGGGGGTCGAAAATCAGGAGGCGAGATTATTCACATTCGTGTATCCCTTGTCAACTGGCAGACTGGGATATACTAACGGCTATTAGTCAGTAACACCCCTTATCATTTGAGAGAGTCATGTGCCATGGGAACGCCTTTAGCTGCCAGTGAGCAAAATCCCACCACAGCCCAGCGCATTCTCGATGCCGCCGAGGATCTCTTTGCCGAGAAGGGATATAGCGCCACCTCTTTGGGGGATGTGGCGGACCGTGTAGGCATTCGCTCGCCCAGCCTGTACAACCACTTCAGGAATAAGGAGGCTCTCTACGAGGCCGTGCTCGACCGGTTATTGGTGGATTTTTCGGCGCCCATGGAGGAACTGGGGAAGGCGCCCGTGACGCAAGACCGGATATTCCAGTGGCTGGAAACTATCGTGCGCCAGCATCACGCCAACCCGAATCTGGCGCGCCTGTTACAACACGCCGCGCTGTCGGGTGGGCCGCACACCAACGAGATGATCGATCGCCTGTTTCGGCCTATGTTCCAGCCAGATGCGACCATCAACGGGGGGGGTATCCCCTTGATCCAGGGCGCTGGCCTGCAGCCCTGGGCAGTGATGGCATTCAACAATCTGGTAATGTCCTATGTCACCATGGCGCCCATGTACCGGGATTTACTGGGCCAGGACCCCTTCAGCGAGTCCGCCCTTGAGAACCAGCTGAATCTCATCAAAACACTGCTCAGGGCAGTAATTGAATATCAGGGCGAGTAGAATGTGCGGCCTTCAACTGGCACTCCACTAAAGGCTTTATAAACACTATGCTGATATCTGATGAGGTCCACATCTGGCGCGAACCCGATGGCGATTACCACATAGAGTGGCAGGTGACAGAGCCCGGCACCGAGGTCACGGTGGAGCCGCTTGCGGCAGATGGTCAATTACAGCTCCACTACCGGTCAGAGTCTGTGCCGGGTGCGCGCCTGGTGGGGCTGCCTCCCGCGCGCCGACATTTCTTTCGCCTGCGGGACCAGCACGGTACCGAGGTGCTGGCGACGGAGCGCAGGTTGGGCATGGAAGGCGCCCCCAATTTCAGGGACTTTGGTGGCTACCGCACGACGGCAGGGCAGCAAGTGAAGTGGGGCTACCTGTTTCGCTCCGGCCAACTGTCGAGTCTTAGCGCGCAGGATGTTGAACTGCTGGCCAGTCTTGAACTGGATATGGTGTTTGATTTTCGCCGAACCGAAGAGCAGGAAAGTGACATGAGCCGGCTGCCAAGCCAGCCCCGTCCCCGGGTGGTCAGCGTGCCTATTATTCCCGGCAGTAACTCGCGCTTCTTCGAGCAGGCGGGTCAGCAGTCGGACAAGCCCGAAGCGATGTTTGAATTCATGTTGGAAATTAACCGGGACTTCGCCGGGCCCCAGGCGGCGACTTACAGGCGCATGTTCAGCGAGATTCTCGGGGTGCCCAACGCCCGCTTTCTCGTGCACTGTGCGGCCGGCAAGGACCGCACCGGCTTCGCGGCAGCGATCATGCTGCTGGCATTGGGTGTTCCCCGGGATGTGGTGATGCGGGACTATCTGTTGACGGCGCGCTTCTTCAGACCGGAGCGGGAGCTGGACCGACTGCGCATCAAGTACGCGCTGGAGCACATGGTTGCGGAAGCCATAATGCCGATGCTCGAAGTGCATGAAGACTATCTTGCAGGCGCCCTGGCATATATTGACCAGAACTTCGGTTCTGTGGAGGAGTACCTGTCCCAGGCGCTGGGGCTTGGCGCCGCCGAGCTGGCTGAGCTGCGCGCGCGCTATCTGGAGTGAGTGCCCGAGTGTCAGGCATCCATGCAGGCGGTTTTCGCCGCACTGATCTGTTTCTTGTCGCAGCTCAGGGAGCTGATTTCACCCACTGTCCCAACACACCATTTACGGCGGCCGTCCCAGGCCGTCAGCGACACGGCTCTGCCATCATTACACTGCACAGTAAACTGGGCATAAGGGCGGCCATCGTCGGTTTTAGCGTTGGTATTGAAGACGATACTGGTCGGGCGGGCAGCCAGGCTGCCCGCTGAGAGCACAAGCAGCGCCAGAGCTGCGATAACTTTTTGCGCCGTGTTCATGGCAATTCCTCACACAAGCTACAGGTAGCGGCAAGGCGGGTCTTCCCGCCTCAATGTGTATTATATGCCTGTTATACGTGCTGAATGTGTTACAGATGTGTAACTATTTGGGAATATTTGTAACGGAAGTGATATTGCGGCCTGAAAATGCCAACGACTAACGGATTCATAAAAATGTAATCCGCCACGGCCGGGCTGCGCCGGCCATGCTTATGCCAGCCAGATCAATATCCAGCCGATGGCGGCCAGCAGTAGCGCCTGTCCGGCCTTATCCAGGCGGGCCAACCCGTACAGGTAGGATAAAGGCGGTAACAACAGGGTGCAAAGACCCCAGGCATAGTCTTCCTTCCAGGACTCTATTAGCAGTACGACCCAACTGGCCAGCAGGGCTGCTGCACCAAACGTCATCATCGAGGCGGTTGTTGCGTCCATTTTTTCCTCCAGTACATGATAGGCAAAAAGTGCGACGGGATAGTCTTCGCGCCGCACTCGCGGCAGCAGGTTAGCAGAAAGCCATGTCGGCGTCAGCGCTGACGATGGCGTTTCTAGACCGATGTAGGGACACATAAAGGTCTGCGGATGACGGCGGCTCGGAATTTGGGTATCGTGAGCCGCTTTCCAGTTGAGGATACCCGCTTGGACGACCCATTTGCCGATATCCGGCCCTATCGCGACAATGAAGTGCCCGGGGTGCTGGCGCGTTTACTCGACGATCGGGAATTCCTGGATACCATGGCCAGCTTCCGTTTCGGCGCGCTCGCTCGCATCGCGCCGGCACTGGTGAGGCCCCTGGTGCGCAATCGGCTGGCTCGTGAGGTGGCAGGTGTTGCAGATGTTGGCGCCGTGCAGACTGTCATAAAGCGCTACATGGACCGGATGATCGAGCATGCCACCGGGGGTTTCAGTGTATCCGGGTTGGAGAGTCTGGACGCGGACCGGCCCTACCTGTACATCAGTAATCACCGCGACATTGCCATGGACCCGGCGTTCATCAATTACGCGTTACACCGGGCAGATTACCAGACCGTGCGTATCGCGATAGGAGATAATTTGCTCACCAAACCCTGGGTGTCAGACCTCATGCGCTTGAACAAGAGCTTTATTGTCAAGCGCTCGGTCAGCGGTCCGCGGGAACTACTGGCAGCTTCAAAAAACCTGGCAAACTATATACAACACTCGCTGCTCGAAGAGCATGCCCCGGTGTGGATTGCCCAGCGGGAGGGGCGCGCCAAGGACGGGGTTGATCGCACGGAGCCGGTGGTCATCAAGATGCTGTCCATGAGCCGCCACAAAGCCACTCAGGAATTTGCAGCCCATATCCAGAAACTGACCATTGTACCCGTGGCAATTTCTTACGAACTTGACCCCTGTGATGCGCTCAAGGCCAACGAGCTGTATCAGCGGTCCAGTCAGGGTAGCTACCAGAAGGGCGCCCAGGAAGACGTGGCATCTATCGGCCGGGGTATCGCGGGTGACAAGGGCCGCGTCCATGTGGCCTTCGGTACACCGCTGGGTGGTGGTCTCACCACGCCAGAAGCCGTTGCCACCGAGATCGACCGACAGATAATTTTCAGTTACTGCCTGCACCCCACCAATATTTATGCCTACGAAATGCTGAACCCGGATGCCGCTGCGCTGCCGGCAACGTTTACTGTTGAGCCCGGCGATTGCAGCCGGGAACAATTTGAACGGCGGATTGGCGCGATGCCGGAGGAGCATCGGCCATTTGCGCTGGCGATTTATGCCAATGCGATCGTGAGTAAGCTTGCGCTGATGACGGGCTCACCCACGCCTTGCTGAACGAAGACCTCAAGGCCAGCATCCGGCAGGCCTACAGCGCCATCATTGCCGGCAAGTCGTTGACTCCCCGCTGGGGTCAGCGACAAATGATAGCCGAAATCGCCAATACCCTCGGGCGTATCCCGCAGCCCGGTGAGCCCTTGTCGAAGCTGCCCGCCGTCTGCGTAATCGAGGCTGGCACCGGTACAGGTAAGACTATCGCCTATGCGGTGGCGGCGATTCCCGTTGCCAGGGCGTTGAACAAACGGTTAGTGGTCGCCACAGCCACCATTGCCCTGCAAGAGCAATTCGTCAACAAGGACCTACCTGACATCCGCCGCCACAGCGGGCTGGATTTCAGCTTTGCGCTGGCCAAGGGACGGCGGCGTTATGTTTGTCTTTCCAAGCTTGATCGAGTCTTTGGCCAAGGGCAGGGGGCAGGGGACTTGTTGCCACTGTACCCGGAGGATATGGGCCAGCCGGTCACCGCTGATGCACTACCGGTCTATACGGCTATGATCGATGCGCTTGGCAAAGGCCAGTGGGACGGTGATCGCGACAACTGGCCCGAAAATATTGCCGAGGACGTCTGGTACGGTGTTACCACAGACCACAGCCAGTGCAGCGGGCGGCGCTGCCCAAATATTGGCCAGTGCAGCTTTTTCCAGGCGCGGGATGCGCTGCAGAGCGCGGACATTATTGTCACTAATCACGATCTGACATTGTCCGACCTGGCGCTCGGGGGAGGCGCTATTTTATCGGCACCGGAAGACAGCATCTACGTATTTGACGAAGGTCACCACCTGCCGGACAAGGCCCTGTCACATTTTTCCAGCTTTTGCCGATTGCACACTACAGTCCAGTGGTTGCAGGAAAGCCGCAAACTGCTGGCGCAGGCCGCACCCGTGCTGGCGCCGCTTGACGCGCTGCGGCGACCCTTACAGCGTCTGCCCCAGATGATGGACGAGACGGCGGCTAGCCTGCAGGTGGCCGAGCAGGCTGTGGCGGCATTGTTTGAGGACTTTGAGGTCGATGAGCGCCGCGATGACCAACAGATGCGGCTGGAGCATGGCCTGGTGCCACCCAGCCTGATCCCTATCGCGACCACGCTCGCCGGGCAGTTTCAGCAGCTCTCCCAGGATCTGGCGCGAATGGAGACTCTGCTGGAGGAGGCGCTGGAGGACGATTTTGCGTCGCTGGATAAAGCCACGATAGAAACCTGGCATATCAACCTGGGTGGCCTGCTGGGTCGTGCCGAGGGCGCCCTTGGCCTGTGGCGGGAGTATGCCGTGACCGGCGAGGGCGAAGTGCCACCCAAGGCGCGCTGGATTATCCATCTCAACAGCAATGGCCAGTTCGGCTTTGATCTGCGCTGCAGCCCGATATTGGCGGCGGACATTCTGCAGGAGTACCTTTGGTCCAGGGCAGCGGGTGTCATTGTTACCTCTGCGACCATGACAGCGCTTAACTCTTTTGAGCGTTTCATTCTGCACTCCGGTGCGCCGCGTGAGGCTAACTACAAAATAGTGGCCAGTCCCTTTGATTACAGCAGGGCAGTATTCAGCGTGCCGGCGATGGACTGTGACCCGGGGGATGTGCAGGGGCACACCCAGACCCTGGTAGATCAGTTACCGCAATTGCTGGACGCCTCCGAGGGCAGCCTGGTGCTGTTTTCCTCCCGTCGTCAAATGCTGGAGGTATTTCAGGGGGTGGATGCCCGCTTGCGAGAGCGCACCCTGATGCAGGGAGATTACAGCAAGCAGGAAATACTGAAGCGCCATCGGGAAGCGATTGACCAGGGTGGCGGCTCTGTCATTTTCGGGCTGGCCAGTTTTGCCGAAGGTGTGGACCTGCCGGGGAAGTACTGCAGCCATGTGGTGATAGCGAAAATCCCCTTCGCTGTACCGGACAGCCCGCTGGAGGCGGCGCTGGCAGAATGGGTGGAAGCCCAGGGCCGCAACGCCTTTATGGAAATCAGTGTGCCCGACGCCGCACTGCGTTTGGTGCAGGCCAGTGGTCGCCTGTTGCGCACGGAGCAGGATACCGGCCGTGTCACGCTGATGGACCGGCGAGTGCTCACCCGGCGCTACGGCCGTGCGATACTCGACTCGCTGCCGCCATTCAGGCGTGAGCTGGCGGATTCCTGAGTTGGATATTTAAGGGGGCAATATGAATACCGCGATAGCGGCATTGTTGATTGATATCGAGGCACAACTGCGCACGCTTGATCTCTGGGACAAGGTGCCACCTCCGCCGGCGGCGCTGGTGTCAGACCAGCCCTTCAGTATTGACACACTGACGCTGCCCCAGTGGCTGCAGTTTATTTTCATACCGACAATATACGGTTTGCTGGAGCAGGGCGAGCCCCTGCCAGGGCGCTGCGGTATTGCGCCCATGGCAGAGGAGTATTTCCGGGGTACGGCGCTGGCAAGTGCGCCGCTGGAGGCGGCGCTGTCGAAGCTGGACCAGCTATTGTCGGGGGAGGGAGACGGGCAGTAAGCCTGCCCGCTGGTTTGCCGCTATACCCGCTCAATGACCGTGGTTATACCCTGGCCCAGGCCGATGCACATGGTGGATACGCCCAGGGTGAGGTCGCGGTCCTGCATCACAGTGAGCAGTGAGCCGGTGATGCGTGTACCGGAACAGCCGAAGGGGTGTCCCAGCGCGATGGCGCCGCCGTGTACATTCACCTTGTCTTCCATATCGTCCAGCAGCTCCAGGTCCTTCAGTACAGGCAGGGCCTGGGCAGCGAAGGCCTCGTTCAGCTCGACCATCTCGATGTCCTTTATGGTCAGGCCCAGCTTCTTCAATGCCTTTTTGGTGGCGGGCACCGGACCGTAGCCCATGATTGAGGGATCGACACCGGCCAGCGTCATAGCCCTGATCCGTGCGATGGGTTTCAGGCCCAGCGCCTGGGCTTTTTCCGCAGACATCACCAGCATGGCAGAGGCGCCATCGGAAATCTGCGACGAGGTGCCAGCCGTGACTGTGCCACCCTGGGGGTTGAAAGCCGGTGGCAGGGAGGCGAGGCCCTCCAGCGTGGTTTCCGGGCGGATGGTCTCGTCGTGCTCCACCAGCGTCAGGGCACCATTTTGATCGTGTCCTTCAATGGGGATGATTTCGCGCGCAAACTTGCCTTCGATTGTTGCTTTATGGGCCAGCTGGTGAGAGCGCAGGCCGAGTTTGTCCTGCGCCTCGCGGCTAATGCCGTGCATCATGGCCAGGTACTCCGCGGTCATGCCCATCATGCCAGCCGCCTTGGCCACGTTAAGGCCCATACGTGGGTTCGGGTCTATGCTTTCCATCATTGGCAGGTGGCCCAGGTGTTCGACACCGCCCACCAGGTACACATCACCCACGTCAGCCATTATGTTGGCAGCAGCGGTATGCAGCGCCGACATGGATGAACCGCACAAGCGGTTCACTGTCTGGCCGGGAATAGTAAAGGGCAGTTGCGCCGCCAGGATCAGTGCCCTGCCGAGGTTCATGCCCTGTTCGCCGCGTTGTAGCACGCAGCCCCAGATAAGGTCGTCAATCTCCGCTGGATCAAGCGCGGTGTTGCGGGCCAGCAGCCCTTTGATGACACCCACCGACAGGTCGTCGGCGCGCACATTGCGAAAGCAACCATTCTTAGAACGCCCCATGGCACTGCGGGCGTAATCAACTATCACTGCGTCTCTTGGATTCAAACTCACAGTATTTCTCCTTTGTTCGCCCCTTCTGTTAAAGAAGGCTTAGTAGTAGGTTTCGCCAGCATCGAGTTTAGCCTGCATGCCTTCGGTTAATTCGTAGGTCTTGCCGAGGTGGGCGAACTTTTTGGACGCTTCGGCGATATGCGCCAGTCCCACCGTGTCCATCCAGCGGAAAATACCGCCCCGGAAGGGTGGGAAACCAATGCCGTACAGCAGGGCCAGGTCCGCTTCCGCGGGTGTGCCCACGATGCCGTCTTCGAGACAGCGCGCCATTTCGGTCGCCATGGGCAGCATCATGCGGGCGATGATATCCTCGCGGTCGAACTCCACACGGTCGGCAGTAACAGGCGCGATCAGCTTGTAGGTCTCCTCTGACACGGTCTTCTTCGGCTTGCCGCGCTTGTCGGGAATGTACTCATAAAAGCCCTTGCCGTTCTTCTGGCCGTAGCGCTCATTCTCGAACATCACTTCGGTGGCCGTTTTAAAATCCAGAGTCATGCGATCCGGAAAGCCCTCGGCCATCACCTCGCCGGCGTGAGCGCCGGTATCGATGCCCACCACGTCCAGCAGGTAGGCGGGGCCCATGGGCCAACCCCAGCGCTCCATAACCTTGTCGATAGCCTGGAAGTCAGCGCCATCGCGCACCAGCTTGGAGAAGCCGTCAAAGTAGGGAAACAGTACGCGGTTTACCAGAAAACCGGGGCAGTCTTTTACCACCACCGCCTTCTTGCCCATGCGATTGGCGTAGGCCACGGTCTGGGCAATAGCCTCGTCGGAGCTCTTCTCACCGCGGATCACTTCTACCAGCGGCATGGCGTGTACCGGATTGAAGAAGTGCATGCCACAGAAATTTTCCGGGCGCTGCAGTGCCTCTGCGAGGTAGGTGATGGATATTGTGGAGGTGTTCGAGGCGAGAATGGCGTCCTCGCGAATGTGCTTCTCTGTTTCCGCCAGCACAGCGTGCTTGACCTTGGGGTTCTCTACCACTGCCTCAACGACGATGTCGACGCTGTCGAAACCCTCATAGCTCAGGGTAGGATCGATATTGTTCAACACCTCTCCCATCTTTTCCGGGCTCAGGCGGCCGCGGGCGACCCGCTTGGCCAGTAGTTTGTTGGCTTCATTCAGGCCCAGGTCCAGCCCCGCTTGCGCGATGTCCTTCATCTTGATGGGTACGCCTTTCAGGGAAGACTGGTAGGCAATGCCGCCTCCCATGATGCCGGCACCCAGTACGGCAGCGCGCTCAATTTTTTTGCTGGCTTTCTTTTCCCAGTTGCGGGCTTTCTTGGCGAGCAGCTGGTCGGCGAGGAATACACCCACCAGTGCTGCGGCGACCGGGGTGGTTGCCAGCTCGGCGAAACCGTCAGCTTCCACATCCAGAGCGTCTTCCAGGCTCATGCCGCGGGCTTTCTCTATGACATCCACAACCTTGACCGGTGCGGGGTAATTCTTGCCAGCCTGGCCGGCGACCATCGACTTGATGGTGAAGAAGGCCATCATCGCTTCAGTATCATTCAGCGGCAGGGGGCTGCTCTTGGCTTTGCGTCGGCTGTGAAAATCCAGCTTGCCTTCAACGCCGCCTTGCAGTGTCGCCAGGGCGATATCCCGCAGCTGCTCTGGAGCGGCTACCGCGTCCACTGCGCCGGCTTTGAGAGCGTCGGCGGCGCGCTTGTCAGCACCGGTGGCAATCCACATGACCGCTTCATCTACACCCAGAATGCGGGGAAGCCGTACAGTGCCACCCCAGCCGGGTAAAATGCCAAGCTTGGTTTCCGGCAGGCCGATAACCGCCGCAGTGCTCATCACCCGAAAATCACAGGCGAGGCAGATCTCAAGGCCGCCACCCATGGCGGCACCGTTGATGGCCACACAACTGGGGTAGGGCAGATTCTGCAGACGGTTGAAATTGGCGTTATTGGTGCCGGTGAAGGGCTTGATTTCCTCTTTACTGGAGCCGAACAGGCTGGTGAACTCGGTGATGTCGGCGCCCACGATGAACACGGGTTTGCCGCTGGTGACCAGCAGGCCCTTGATGCCGGATTCGGCTTCCAGCGCGTCCAGTGCTGCGGTCAGGCTGGTGACGGTCTGTTGGTCGAATTTGTTGACGGATTCGCTCTGCGAATCGAAATTCAATTCGGCGAGGTCGCCGTCCAGGCGTTTCACCGAGAGTGAGTCACTCTGATAGATCATGTCGATGTCCTGTAAATGTCAGGTTCTGGTGGGAGGGATTCGCCTCGGGGTGCGCTGTCTCTGACAGCGCGATCCCCGACGGGGCGGTTATTGTAGCGGGCCAGGCGGCCGGTGGGAAATAAAAGTTTACAGTGACAACATGGGGTCTCCAAGGGTTAAGTCACCACTGAGCAAGACTGCGTGAGTGCCTACTGTACAGCGCTGTTGAAAACACGTTTCCTCGTGTTTCAGACCTCGCTAACGGTTCAACAGTCTGGTGCGGTGCAGACTGATTAATGGCGTACCCTATGCTATATTCTTTACGCAATGAACTACCTGACTACATTCTTCAACAGAGCTGCTCTGCCCCTGTGTTTGGTGCTCTCCGCCTGTGGTGGCGGTGGCTCATCCGGTGCTAACACTGCCAACGACGTCGGCTCGGACAACGTGAGCGAAACTCCCGCTGTCTCCTGGTACAGCACCGCAAAACCGTTATTTGATCGCTATTGTGTCGCATGCCATACCGGTGGCGGGCTGGCGCCATTTCCTTTGGAAACGCACGGTCAGGTGGTGGCGAAACGCTCTGCGATGATTTATGTGTTGGAAAGCGGCACGATGCCGCCCCAGGGCTATGCCCGGCTACAATCCAGTGAGATCAGCGTATTGCTGGCGTGGTTGAACGATGGGGCTCCCTTGGGCGATCCGTCGCAAGAGCCCCAGCGGCAGTTGGCAGGAAGCTTCAGCTACCACGGTGACACCAGAGCGATTATTGAGGAAAAATGTGTCACCTGTCATGAGGAGGGTGGCATCGCACCCTTCCCGCTGGACAGCTATGAAAAGGTAAAAGCCGTTAAAGCCGCCGCCGCTTTTGCGATAGGGAATGGTGGTATGCCGCCCTGGCACCCCACAGAGGGTTATACGAACTTCGTTGCCAGCCGAGCGCTGACGCCGGACCAGGAATACGTGCTGCTGAATTGGTTGCAGGGAGATATGCCCGAGGGTGATCCCGCCAACTATGAGGCGCCACCAGCCAAAAACGATAAGGGCGCGAATGAATACAATCTGCGCCTGCCATTACCTCAGGCCTATACCCCCACGCTGCGTCCGGACGACCACCGCTGCTTCCCGATAGAGTGGCCGCTGGATGAGTTTGCCTATGTCACCAATGTTGACGTGATTCCCGATCAGGTGGACGAGGTCCACCATGTGATTGTTTCAATAGCAGAGCCAGAAGATGCTGCGAGCTATTACGCCGCCGATGGTGAAGATGGCCGACCCGGCTGGCATTGCCTGGGTATGGGCGGTATCAGTGGTTCGCCTCTGCCGCGCCAAATTGGTGGCTGGGTGCCGGGCGCTGGCCGAGAGCCGCCACCGGAAGGCACGGGTATTGGGGTCAAGCCGGGCTCGGTAATGGTTGTGCAGATGCACTACAACACGCTGGTGGCCGAGCCTAAACCCGACCAATCGATGATTCTCGTCGAGACGGCTTCAGGCGTCGAGCGGCCCTCCAGTTCCAGCCTGATCACAGATCCCTCCTGGCTGGCACCCGGGGGCATGCCTATCGCCGTCGGTGACCCCAATGCCCGCCATGAGGTGACGCTGCCAACCAACATCCTTGCTCTCGTGCGGGGTGAGCCAGCGGGTATTGGCATTGAGGATCCATGGGTTATGCACGCCGGCTTTATCCATATGCACACCCGGGGTACTACCGGGCGGCTCACCCTGTTGCGCAAGAATGGCACGCAACAGGTGATGCTCGATATTCGTGATTGGGATTTCAACTGGCAGAGCACCTACGGTTTTGAGCGGGAGTTGCTGATGGAACCGGGTGACCGTATCAAGCTGGAATGTACCTGGGACAATACCCAGGCCAACCAGGATATTGTCAACGGCGTGCAGCAAACGCCACAGTATATTGAGTGGGGCGACGGCACGGGCGATGAAATGTGCCTGTACTCCATTCTGATGACGGAGCCGAAAGAGGGTTACGATTACAGCTATTCCCCCACGGTATATATCGAGGCGCCGACCTACCGCCAGCAGTTTGCGGCCGGTGAGTTGGTGCCGCTGAAGCTGTTGTTCAACAATTTTACGCTGCACGACCCGGGTGAGCACGACCACGATGATGCCGCATTGCACAGCGATTCCGGTCACGCGGGCGAAGGCGATGATCACAGCCAGGTATACAGCGGGCACTACCGTGTGTACCTCGATTCAAACGATGATGCCGATGAACACCTGACCGCCTGGGACAGCAGTTATTTCTACCAGCTGCCCGAGGATATCGAGCCCGGTATTCATACCCTGAAGGTGAGCCTGCGCGGCGGCGATCACCATGCCCTGGGCATAGAGCAGGAGGTAAAGATTCAGGTCAGCGGCGCTGCCGTCACTGCAAGCAACAGCCTGGTAGACGTGAATGCCTGGAGCGAACAGCAAGCCGGTGCAGACAACTTTCCCGGACACCGCCCCGCCGATACTGACTGCCCGGATAACAGCTGGTATAACGAGGGCGGCGCGTTGGAAGTGGAAACGGGCTATTGCCGCTACCTGTCGCTGGTCCAGCCCAGTCTTGCCGGTGTGAAAGTGGGTGATTCGCTACATCTGGTGTTGTGGCACGCCGACCTGGCGTTTGAAAAGCCTGCAACCGCGCATGTAGCGATTACGCTCGCCGGCGAGCGGGTGTGGGAGCAGAACATTTCCATCCCGTCACAAGCCAATATCTACGACCTGCGCATACCAGTAGATTTTGACGCTCCTGTCGGCAGTGAAGTAGAGTTCCACTTGCACAACCACGGCTATAACAGCTGGACACTGCTGGGGCTGGAGGTCGAGCGCTGAACATCCTGCTGAGACTGTGGGCGCTGTGTTTGCTCGGGCTGTTCACCCTGCCTGCTGCTGCCGACGTACAGGTGGGACAGAGTGCGCCGCCAATATCCCTGCCCTTGATAGTCATCAATACACCCGAAGTGCTCACCCTGGATTCCCTGCGGGGCAAGGTGGTGTACCTGGACTTCTGGGCATCCTGGTGTGGTCCCTGCCGGGTGTCCTTCCCTCAACTTGAAGCACTGCGTGAGGAACTGGGCCCGCAGGGCTTTGAGGTACTGGCGGTAAATGTCGATGAGTTCGAGCCGGATGCACTGCGTTTTCTCGAAGACGTGAGAGTGACCTACCCGGTAGTGCGCGACGGCGACGGAGCAACTCCCGCTATTTATGGCATTCTCGGTATGCCCACCGGCTACCTCATCGATCGTGCAGGTACCGTCCGACTGATCCATCAGGGCTACCGCAAGAGCGACGGCGCGGCGCTGCGCAAAGAAATCATCGAACTGCTGGGAGAATGAGCACAGTGAAGTCACTGACCTACCTGATTGTAATGCTGTGCCTGTGTGCCTGCGAAACGGTCCAGCCCTGGGAGCGAGGCACGCTGGCGAAACCTGAAATGCAGTGGCAAACAGACCCAATGGAAATCAGCCTGCAAGCGCAAATTAATGCCAGTAAGGAAGCGTCTTCCGGTGGTATGGGCGCGGCCGGTGGTGGCTGTGGCTGTAACTGATGGCCATTCGCTCCGCTGAGAAACACTCGACGCTGCTTGCCCTGACTTCCAGTGCGCTGCTACTGCCAGCCTATCAGGCGGCGCGCGCTGATGCGCCGCCGGAGTTTGTCGAACTGGGCGTGCGTTACAGCAAATATGAGGAAGACAATACCCAGGGCAGCAAAACCTTTGGTGGCAGTAGTCAGCGCTATGACGTTGATGTCGCGCAGTTCCACCTGCTCGCTCCCGTGGCCGATAACTGGGCAGTGGCGGTTGATATGCAGTGGGAGGATATGAGTGGCGCCTCGCCCTGGTTCGTGGGTGAGAGCCTGGACGGTGGGTCCAAGGTGGTCATGAGTGGTGCCAGCATCGAGGATACGCGTACTGAAGTGAGCGTTACCACGCGCTACTACTACGAGCGCGGCAATGCCGGTTTGAACTATGTCCGCTCGGACGAGGATGATTACGATTCCAATGCTGTGGCTCTCGATGGTTCCTTCAACAGCGCCGATGGCATGACCACATACAGCGCAGCGATCAGCTATTCTGATGACAATATCGAGCCTACCCAGGGCTCAGTGCCCACCAACACCCTGAAGGCGGACAAGGACATCAGCTCGGTGTTTCTGGGAGTGAGCCGGATTGTCAGCAAGAACGCCATTGTGCGCTTCGGTCTGTCGTACACTTACCGCGACGGCTTTCTCACGGACCCTTACAAGTTTTATGACAAGCGCCCCGGTGAGCGCAATGAGTGGGCGGTAAACACCGGGTACAGGCAGTATTTTCCATGGCCCAACGGCGCCCTGCAGGCGGATTACCGCTACTTTGATGATGACTGGGGTGTGGCTTCTCACACACTGAACCTGGCCTGGCACCAGAACCTTGGGCACAGCATCCAGGTGATTCCATTCCTGCGATATTACAGTCAGGGTGAAGCTCAATTTTTCGCCAATATCGCGGATCTCGACAAACGCTATTTTGCCGATGACTACCGGCTGTCTTCTTTCGGTGCAGTTTCTGCCGGCCTGCGGGTGCGGTATGAAATGGGTAACTGGGCGATAACCGCCGTGGGCGAACGCTACGAAACAGATAAGAATTGGGGGGTTTACAGCGGCGAGGAATCTCCGGCCCTGGTCGACTACTGGCGCTACTCCTTTGGCCTGGATTACATCTTCAAATAAGGGTGCACGAAAATCGTGGCTGTTTCCCACTATGATCACCGCTTCCGCGCCATGGGGGGGCTCTGCCGTCTACGCTTCGATTGTGATGGCGGGGCAGTAGCGCGCGCTGTTGTCGTGGCGGTTGAAGCCGAGGTCCAGCGGCTTGAGAAAAAGTACAGCCGTTACCTGCCAGATTCTCTTACCAGCCAGATCAATGCGGCTGCCGGCTCTGCTCCGGTTGCCATCGACGAGGAAACCGCGGGCCTGTTGGGCTTTGCCCAAACCCTCTGGCAGGAAAGCGGCGGCCTGTTCGACCTGACGGCCGGAGTGCTGCGTCGCGCCTGGGATTTCAAATCCGGCCAACTGCCGGCACAATCAAACATCGATGAATTGCTGCCCCGTGTGGGCTGGCACCGGGTAGTGTGGGACAGGGAATCTATTCGCTTGCCACTGCCCGGAATGGAAATCGACTTTGGTGGCTGCGTAAAAGAATACGCCAGTGATTGCGCGGCTGCCGTTCTTGCTCGCAACGGTATCGAACGCGGCCTGGTGGATTTGGCGGGCGATATGGCGGTGGTCGGCGCCGGCTCGGTGGCAGAGCCCTGGTCGGTGGGTATCAGCCACCCGCGGCGACAGGGTGCGGCAATTGCCCATATCAGTTTGACTGAAGGCGGGCTCGCCAGCAGTGGTGACTACGAGCGCTGCGTGATGATAGAGGGGAAGCGCTACGGGCATATCCTGAATCCGCTAACAGGTTGGCCGGTGCAGGGTCTGGTGGCTGTGAGCCTGACAGCGCGACAGTGCCTGGTTGCCGGGGGTAGCGCCACCATCGCCATGCTGAAACCGGAGGTCGAGGCGCTGGCCTGGCTGACGGAACTGGGACTGGCCTGGTTCGCGGTAGACTCGACCCTGACCTGTCATGGTGAATTGACCACCGACTAACCCGGCGCGAACTCTGGTTGTGAACTCCATGCTCAACGCATTAAGAACAAAAAGTCTCAGGAACAACACTCTCAGACTGGGTGTGCTTTGCGCTTGGTCGGTTCAATCTTTGCCATAAGTGCCTGCAATGATTACCCCGTTGCAATTCGCTTTTTTACCCCGTGATGCGCACAACACCGACCTGCGTCTCACCTGGTTGGTAAGGGGTGATGCCGTTGAATTTGAGGACTATGATCCCGAAAAAGTAAAGTGGATGTGGCATGTTACGCTGGAGCAGGATACGAAATTGGCGCAGGACAATATGCGCGGTATCGTGTTTCGGCGGTATCAGCCCGGCCAGTACGCAACAGTGGAGAGTGATACCGGCAAGTTTGTTCGCTGGTATCTGGCGCAAATAAGCTGAAGTCCCGGCAAGTTACTGCTGTTTGAACAAGGTGGAAATGGTACTATTTTTTCCAGCCCTCCCCGGGGGCGTTCAGCCAATTCGTAGTGGGAGGATTCACTGATGTCGGAGCCGTCAGACACCGCGCCGTATGCACTGCAGGTAGCAGGACTGGAAGCGTCGGTACGCATGTACATTCACGCCCAGACCGACGTACATGTCTCCGCATCAATCGCCTCGAAGGGCATATGGGAACCTCAGGAAACCCGGTTTTTGCTCGATACGCTGCGTCCCGGCGATGTGTTCGTCGATGTCGGTGCCAACATCGGCTATTTTTCCCTGCTGGCATCATCGCGGGTGGGCAGCTCGGGTGCGGTGCTCGCGTTTGAACCTGAGGCCGCCAACTACGCTTTGCTGGAGGCGAATTGCCGCCTCAATCACTGTGACAATACACACTGTTTCCAGGCTGCTCTGGGAGAGCAAAATGCGGGCGGCACCCTGTACCTCAATGAGCGCAACCTGGGCGATCACTCGCTTTATCCGGGGGAGAGCGAGCGAGCTGCGCAGGACATCCGTATCGTCAATGGCTCGAAACTTATCGGCGCCACGCACCCTCGCGTAAATTGCATCAAAATCGATACCCAGGGCGCGGAGTGCGATGTGCTCAAAGGCCTGCAGGAACTGATTGCCGCCAGTGCATCGGACCTTATTATGGTGATCGAATTCTCGCCGCTGCATCTGAGAAATGCGGGAACCAGCGGGCGTGTGTTGTTGGATCTGCTGTCAGACTACGACTGGAGAATGTACCTGATGGACGCGGAAGCGAACGGATTGTTGCCGGTGACCGCGCAGCAGGTTCGTTCGCTGAACGACATCACAGAGCAGGACCCGAACTCCGAGGGTTTTTTCAATTTGATCGTTGCCGGCCGCTCCATAGAGGACAATGCCGCGATCTACTTTGTGCGCGATTGGGGCATGTTTGACAGCCCACTGGAATACTATCTGTTGGGCCACCGCTTGCGTGCCTGGGACGGAAGTGAGCGTGCTTCGGTGAGCCTTGAAAGCAACCTGTATATGCCTGAGGGCTGGGCGTTTCCAGAGGACTGGGGGCGCTGGTCTCTGGGTAAGCGCTCCTGTCTGAAGTTTGTCCCTACGCCGGCACTGGCGGCGTTGGAAGCGCCGGTGCTGCATATTCGCGGCCGATACTTCGGCTCTGCTGAGGCCACCGAATTTCTTCTCAACGGGGTAAGTCTGGGTAAGCATGTATTGAGCGATGCCCATGTCACTCTGCCGGGAGGCAGCCTGCGGGGGGATTATGCGGTCATAGAGCTGCGCCACGAAAGTCCGTTGCGGCCGGCGGATGTCGGCGACAGTGAAGACCTGCGTGAAATCAAGTTTGGACTGGAGCTCATCGCCATCGGCGGCCCTGCATTACTGCTGGCAGACTCCGTGTAGGTGAAACTGGATGGTACGTCGGCAACCCGCTTTACGCCGTTGAATCTTTCTTGCTCCAGGGCGTTGCGTGCGAATCCGGCGTACTATTGTGTGGTGCCGCTGCGGATAGCTGAGTATTCACTGGCGTTGATGGGCACCGCTAGCAGGAGAATGTAATCAATATGAAATTTGGCAGGTCTTGATTTGGATGCATTGGAGCTATACCTCATGCAGGTGGCGCTGTTCTCGGCGATTCCACTCTATCTGGCAACACTTTCGTCTTCTCTAAGACTGATCTTCTTCTCTATTTACATCGCTTTGCTGCTCTTTATGGGTGGTCTTTTTGGCGCGGTGGCGTCCTACCCGATTGCTGGAAACATCGTTATTCCCGGCGGCAGTATCGCCTATGCCGGCCTTTTTATGGCCACCATGATGCTGGTGCTGCTGGAAAACAGGATTGGTGTGGTCAGACAGTTGATTCGTCTGGTCATTACGGTCGACGTATTCAAGCTGCTGTTTTTCGCCGCACTCTCGTTAGCGGTGGGCTCGGGAGCGGACGTCAACTCTCTGGCTATCTCTTCAGGCATATTTTCCACCTCGATAAAAGTGGTTATCGTCGGCGGGCTGTTGATTATAGGCGAAATGCTGCTTCTGCTTTTTATTTTTGAAAAAGTAAAGAAGCACATGGTGTCGCCGTTGCCGCTGGCGGTCATCTTCAGCCTGTGCTTCTGTGGAGTGCTCCTCACAGACGGGGTTCTTTTTTCATTGATCATGGAAATGTCCGAGCCCAACCTGGCCAGGAAAGTTCTTGCGGGCGTTCAGGTTAAGGGAATACTCGCACTGTCTTTCCTGCCCTCCATGTTTCTTTTCATGGTGCTGATTCGCGAAAAAATTCGCTACTTTGCCGAAGCTCCCCTGGTGCTGGTGGATATTTTGCGTGCCGACGAGGAGGAACTCAGGCAGGAAATCAAGCGGCAACAGTTGTCCCTGGAGCGTCGCGAGCGGCTGTTCCTGCAGATGGCCGAGAGCATCGACGATGTCTTTTTCATTCTGGATGAGAAACTGACAATCACCTATTGGAACAAATCATCCGAGGTGTTGGGCTATAGTGCCGAACAGGTAGTGGGTCAACCTTTCGCGGAAATTTTCCCATACAAGCGCAGCTCCAAAGAATTGGGGATGTATAAAGCGGCGCTGCGTGATCAACACAGCCAGATATTTGAGACGCGCTATTTTGTCAACGGGAAATGGCTGACCTACGAAGTATCTGCGACGCCGCGCAACCAGGGCGTGTCGGTCATCGGGCGGGATATCACGCAGCGGCTACTACTGGAAAACGGCTTGCGAGAAGCGCAGAAAATGGAGGCGCTGGGCACCCTGGCCGGTGGCATAGCCCACGACCTGAACAACATCCTCAACATCATCAACGGTTATACCGAATTGAGTTTGCTCAAGACGCCGGCTGACTCTGATGTCAGTGGCTACTTGCAAAATATAAGCAAGGTCAAAGACCGCGCCGCGGCCCTGGTGCGGCAGATTCTGTCTTTCAGTCGCATGGACAACGCGCGTTTTGAGCTGCTGGACCCTGCAGTGGCGGCAAATGAAGCCGTGGAGATGTTGCGGGCGATGTTGCCAGCGCAGGTTGAATTCAGTGTCGTCGTGCCGGACGATTGCGGTTGGATACGTGCTGACAAGACCCAGCTCAACCAGGTGTTGATGAACCTGGTGACCAATGGCTACCATGCGATGGAGGGTGTGGGTGGGATCCTGCGGTTGGAGATTGAGCAGGTCGCGGTGAGTGACAGCCCCCTGGCCGGGGTGGCCAGGCTGCCGGACCAGCTGCCAGACCGTTGTCTTAAAGTCAGCGTATCGGATACCGGCCGGGGGATTTCCCCCGAGCTCCTGCCGCGAATTTTCGATCCTTTTTTCACTACCAAGGGAGTCGGCCAGGGTACTGGCCTTGGCCTGGCGGTGGTACAAGGTATCGTCAAGCGCCATCTTGGAGAGATCAGGGTCAGCTCTTCGCAGGGAGTAGGCAGCGAGTTTACGCTGTATTTTCCGTTGGTAGAGCCGGGGGTGGAGCTCGAGGATGAAGTTGAGGCGTCGGATCTGAATTACCAGGCCAGTAACGCCCATTTGTTGGTAGTTGAGGACGAGCCCGGACTTCGGGATCTGTACGCGACGTTTCTCGAGTCATTGGGTTACACGCTGAGCCTGTGCGCTGACGGCAGGGAGGCGCTGCAAGCCTTCCAAAAGAACCCTGATGGGTTTCAGCTGGTGTTCACCGATCTGGATATGCCCAATATGAATGGCGAGCAGCTGATACAGGAACTGCGGCGTATCCGGCCAGAGCTGCCGATTGTGTTGGCAACCGGTATGGCAGCCATGCTCAGTCCCGAAGAGGCGGCTGACCTGGGTGTGCGGCACTATCTGATCAAGCCGGTAAAATTGAATGACATTCTTGCGGCGATCGAGAGTGCCCTGGGCAAGAGCGACACCGCCAGGGAAGTAGCGGAGACAAGCTAGGGTTTTCCGAGTGGCAGGTTAGGGAGTGGTAATCGGGGAGCGCCAGCCGCCGCGACAGACGAGTCTGCTCTCGCGGGCGGGGTGGCAAGGGCCAGCTCAGTGAATAATTCGATCCGGGTGAGCCTCGGCTTCCAGATCCGGGGCCTTGTCGATAGCAGCGGATTCCTGCTGCTTCATATAGGTACGCAGGCGCCCGACCACACTGGTCATCACATCAATCGTCTGGCTGATCTGATCCAGCGCCATCAAGATCGTTTCCGTATCTGTCTGATTCTTGCCACTGTTGCTCATGTCCACGCTCTCGATTGTTCTTGTTGATGTGGGCTTGCAGCGACCCGGAGGCCGCCAAGGGTAATCATCAGTCTCCCCAATTCAGGGCGCCGCCGGTCTGATATTCGATGACCCGGGTCTCGAAGAAATTTTTCTCCTTGCGCAGGTCCATTATCTCCGACATCCAGGGGAAGGGGTTCTGCGTGTTGGGGTATTGCTCTGGCAGACCCAGCTGGGACAGCCGGCGGTTGGCGATAAAGTGCAGGTACTCTTCCATCATGGCGGCGTTCATGCCGAGCACACCCCTGGGCATGGTGTCGCGTGCGTATTCGATTTCCAGCTGGGTGCCCTCCAGTATCATCTGGATGGCTTCCTGCTTGAATGCCTCGGTCCACAGGTGAGGGTTTTCCAGCTTGATCTGGTTGATCACGTCGATGCCGAAGTTCAGGTGCATGGACTCATCCCGCAGGATGTATTGGAACTGCTCCGCTACCCCGGTCATCTTGTTGCGGCGGCCCATGGACAGGATCTGGGTGAACCCGCAGTAGAAGAAGATGCCCTCGGTGACCGCGTAGAAGCCGATCAGGTTGCGCAGCAGGGTCTGGTCGGCCTCATCGGTGCCGGTATTGAATGTCGGGTCGCTCAGCTCATGAGTATGGCTGATGCTCCAGGCGGCCTTTTTGGCCACAGAGGGCACTTCCCGATACATGTTGAACACCTCGCCTTCGTCCATGCCCAGAGATTCGATGCAGTATTGGTAGGCGTGGGTGTGGATGGCCTCTTCAAACGCCTGGCGCAGAATGTACTGGCGGCATTCGGGATTGGTAATCAGCCGATAGATGGCCAGCACCAGGTTATTGGCCACCAGGGAATCGGCAGTGGAGAAGTAGCCCAGGTTGCGCATGACAATGCGGCGCTCGTCCTCGGTGAGGCCGTCCTTGCTACGCCAGGTGGAAACGTCCGCCGTCATGTTGATTTCCTGGGGCATCCAGTGATTGGCACAGCCGTCGATGTACTTCTGCCAGGCCCAGTCGTACTTGAAGGGCACCAACTGGTTGAGGTCGGCGCGGCAGTTGATCATGGCCTTCTCGTCCACGGATACCCGGGCGGCGCCCATTTCAAGCTCTTCCAGCCCAGCGGCGACATCCAACTGCTCCAGTGCCTCGCTGGCTTTCGCGATATTCTCCTCCAGGCCCACCGGCGGTTGCTGGCTGGCACCGGCAGCTGGTTCCGCGGCCTCGGGGGTAGTGACCGCTGCCGGCTCGGGAGCCGGGGCTGGTTCATCGCGCTGCTCGGGTACTAATGGGGCAGCGGCCCCCGCGGTTGCGGATTCCTTGGTGTTGTAATCATCCCAATTCAACATGTTGTGCTTTTCCCCTGGCTTCTATTTATTTGTTCAGTAATGGCTGTATGTGGCCTGCCAGCGCTTCGTGCTACTGGCACGCCTCGCAGTCAGGATCATCCAGCGAACACGCTGCCGGCACTGGCGCCGGGGCCGCCTCCCTCGACACGGCGTTCAACTGGCCGGTGTCAATGGTGGATTTCTCGGTGCCCGTGGCGGCGAGCGAACGCAGGTAGTAAGTGGTTTTCAGGCCGCTGTACCAGGCCATACGGTAAGTGATGTCCAGCTTCTTGCCGTTGGCGTTGTTGATATACAGGTTCAGTGACTGGGCCTGGTCAATCCACTTCTGCCGGCGGCTGGCGGATTCCACCAACCAGCGCGGCTCTACCTCGAAGGCGGTGGCGTAAATAGCCTTGATCTCGACCGGGATACGGTCGATGGCCTGCACACTACCGTCGTAGTATTTGAGGTCGTTGACCATGACCTGGTCCCACAGGCCGCCGGCTTTTAAGTCCTTGACCAGGTAGGGGTTGACCACGGTGAACTCACCGGACAAGTTCGATTTAACGTACAGGTTCTGGTAGGTCGGCTCGATCGACTGGGATACGCCGGTGATATTGGCGATGGTTGCAGTGGGTGCGATCGCCATGACATTGGAGTTGCGCATGCCCTGGACTTTCACTGTTTCGCGCAGGCCTGGCCAGTCCAGCGACTGGCTGCGATCGACCTTGATATAGTCTGCACCGCGGTGCTCTATCAGGAGGTCCAGCGAGTCGATGGGGAACACGCCCTGGCTCCACAGCGAGCCCGGGTAGCTTGAGTAGGCGCCGCGCTCACTGGCCAACTCACTGGATGCTTCAATCGCGTAGTAGCTGATCGCCTCCATGGAGCGGTCGGCGAATGTCACTGCATCTTCCGAGCCATAGGCAATGTGTTGTCTGTACAGTGCATCCTGGAAGCCCATCAGGCCGAGCCCTACCGGGCGGTGCAGCATGTTGGAGTTCTTCGCCTGGGGCACAGAGTAGTAATTAATATCTATCACGTTGTCCAGCATGCGCACGGCAGTGCGTACGGTGCGGCGCAGCTTGTCCAGGTTCAGGCCGTTCTCGTCTATGTGCTGGGGCAGGTTGACTGAACCCAGGTTGCATACGGCGATCTCGTCTTTATTGGTATTCAGAGTAATTTCGGTGCAGAGGTTGGAGGAGTGCACCACACCCACGTGCTGCTGTGGTGAACGCAGGTTACAGGGATCCTTGAACGTCATCCACGGATGGCCGGTTTCAAATAACATGCCCAGCATTTTGCGCCACAGGTTCCCGGCCTTGACGGTTTTGAACAATTTCATTTCGCCGTTGCGTGCCATCGCCTCGTACTGTTCGTAACGGGCTTCAAAGGCTTTGCCGTAGAGGTCGTGCAGATCGGGCACGTCGTTGGGGGAAAACAGTGTCCACTCACCATCATCGAAGACCCTTTTCATAAACAGGTCGGGTATCCAGTTGGCGGTGTTCATGTCGTGGGTGCGGCGGCGGTCGTCGCCGGTGTTTTTGCGCAGTTCCACGAACTCCTCGATGTCCAGGTGCCAGGTTTCCAGATAGGAGCAGACCGCGCCCTTGCGCTTGCCGCCCTGATTGACTGCGACCGCGGTGTCGTTGACCACTTTCAGGAAAGGCACCACACCCTGTGATTTGCCGTTGGTACCCTTGATATAGGCGCCCAGCGCTCGAACTGGTGTCCAGTCGTTGCCCAGCCCGCCGGCAAACTTGGAGAGCATGGCGTTGTCCTGGATGGCGCCGTATATGCCGTGCAGGTCGTCCGGCACCGTGGTGAGGTAACAGGACGACAATTGCGGCCGCAGGGTACCGGCGTTAAACAGTGTGGGTGTGGAACTCATGTAGTCAAAAGACGACAGCAGTTGGTAGAACTCGATGGCCCGGGCATTCTTGTCGTCTTCCTCGGTGGCGAGGCCCATAGCCACGCGCATAAAGAAGATCTGCGGCAGCTCAATACGTACGTCGTCGCTGTGGATAAAATAGCGGTCGTAGAGGGTCTGCAGGCCCAGGTAGGTAAACTGTAGGTCTCGCTCGGGCAGCAGGGCCTGGCCCAGGCGCTCCAGATCGAAGTCCTTGAGATTGGGTGCCAGCAGCTCCAGTTCCACGCCTTTTTCGACGTATGCGGGCAGGGCGCGTGCGTACAGCGTGGTCATATCAGCCTGGGTGGGGCTGGTGGCCACACCGAGAAAACTCAGGGACTCGGCGCGCAGATTGTCACACAACAGGCGGGCCGCCACGTAGCTGTAGTTGGGCTCCTGTTCGATCATGGTGCGAGCGGTGATGACCAGCGAGATACTCAGCTCGGCGGCGGTTACACCGTCGTACAGGTTTTTCAGGGCCTCGTCGAGAATGGCGGTTTCGCTGACATCCGCCAGGTCGAAGCAGGCTTCGGTAACTATGGTGTGAATGCGGTCCAGGTCCAGTGGCGCGCTGCTGCCATCAAGCTGGATTACGTTGATATTACCCGCCGCGGCCTGGGTGGCGGGCGACAGTGCCTGCTTCGCGGCGCGCTTGCGGGACTGCTCCTCGCGATAGATAACGTAATCCCGGGCTATCTTGTGTTCGCCGGCTCGCATCAGGGAGAGTTCTACCTGATCCTGCACGTCCTCTATGTGAATGGTGCCGCCGGAGGGCATACGGCGCCGGAAGGTCGCGGTGACCTGCTCCGTCAGGCGGGCCACCGTTTCGTGGATGCGGCTCGATGCTGCGGCGGTGCCACCTTCAACGGCGAGGAACGCCTTGGTGATGGCCACGGAAATTTTACTCAGTTCAAACGGCACCACGGTGCCATTGCGCTTGATGACGCGCAGTTGCCCGGGGGCTGTTGCCGTGACGCCGGCATTTGCGGCTGATGTTTCACGGGCTGGTGTGGCGGTGACGCTGCCTGGTGTACTGGTTTCTGTTTGCATTGTTGCTCCGCTGTCCTGGCGTAAAGCCTTATTGTTGTAGGTTTACCACTGGTTTGAACCGGTTACTTCACAGCTTTTGCCCCGGCCAGACTAAGGCAACCTGGAAGGCTTGGGGCCCCGGCTGTCTCTTTCTGGCGACCCGCAGCTGCTGCAGGCATGATCTGTTGACGTTTGCAGTTCGCTATTGCCAGTGCCGTTACTACGGTCATCCATAGCGTTGACGGTATCGCGTCGGCCTCATCGTTTCTGATCATTGGTTAGTTGATCAATGTCCGATCATTTTTTAGCCGCAATACCCAACATATAGGGGTGAATAGCTGATTTGCATACAAGATAAAGCGCTAGTGGACACAATGCAAGAGAACGATACTGGGTTTATTCTGTGGATAACTTGTGCATATATCGCTGTGTCTGTGGCCACTAACCGTGCAGCCCGCAAGGGGCGTACACTGACCGCTTATGACGGGGTGCAATGACCGGCATAGGCAGCCGTTATGATTTCTTTTTTATAAAAACAGAGTTGTATATCGCTATCGGCTATTAAGCATCGTCGGGACAGCGGTGGACGAAGAGTGCACCGAAAAGGTGCGCCCGGTTCAGGCGTTGGCCAGCAGGAGGGTTTCCATCAATGCCTTTTGGGCGTGCAGGCGGTTTTCAGCCTCCTTCCATATCACCGTGGAAGGGGCGTCCATTAGTTCAGCGCTGATTTCCTCTCCGCGGTGGGCGGGCAGGCAATGCATATAGAGTGCGTCAGTGGCGGCGCGGCTCATCAGCTCGGCGTTCACCTGGTAGCTGGCAAGCGCCTTCGCGCGCTTCAGCTGCTCTTCTTCCTGACCCATGGACGCCCACACATCGGTAACCACCAGGTCGGCGCCGCTGGCCGCCAACAGCGGGTCGTGCTCTATCCTCACGCGATCGGCGTTGTCCGCTACCAGGTTGGCATTGGGTTCGAACCCGGGGGGGCACGCGATACGCAGCTCGAAATCAAACTGCCTGGCGGCGTTGATATAAGACTGACACATATTGTTGCCATCACCCACCCAACACACGCTTTTGCCCGCGATGCTACCGCGCTGTTCCACCCAGGTCTGCATGTCAGCCAGCAGCTGACAGGGGTGATAGTCATCTGTCAGGCCGTTGATAACGGGCACGCTGGAACAGGCTGCGAAGCGCTCTATGATGTCGTGGCCGAAGGTGCGAATCATCACGATATCGACCATGGAGGAGATAACCCTGGCGCTGTCCTCTATGGGTTCGCCCCGGCCCAGTTGCGTGTCCTGCGGTGACAGGAACATGGCGTGGCCACCCAGTTGCGTCATTCCCGCCTCGAAAGAGACCCGGGTGCGGGTGGATGACTTGGCGAACACCATGGCCAGAACTTTGCCTGGAAAGATGCGGTGGTCGGCCCCCGCTTTATACGCCTGCTTTAATTCAATGGCGCGCCGGATCAACTGCTCCAGTTCTGCGGGGCTGAAATCAAGTAATGTGAGGAAATGTCTTTTGTCAGACATGGTCGGGTCCGTATAACAGTGGGTGTGAAGCGACTATGCCGCCTCGCGAATGAGTTGGGCGAGGCTGTCGACAAGCGCTCGGGCCTCAGACTCTGTGATGATCAGCGGTGGCAGCAGGCGCATGGTATTGCCATCGGTCATGTTGATTAACAGGCCGCTGTCCAGTGCGCGTTGCGCCAGGTCACTACAGGGCTTTTTTAACTGGATACCCAGCATCAACCCGCGCCCCCGGATATCGGCAATGTTGTTTGCTGCGGCGCTATCAGCGAGCAGGCCTTTGGTAATAATCTCGCCCATTGCGGTGGCGTGTGCGGCTAGCTTATCCTCGGTGATGGTTTTCACCACGGCCAGCGCTGTCGCGCAGGCCAGCGGATTACCGCCATAGGTGGAGCCGTGCTGGCCTGCGCCCAACACACTGGCGGCGGCGCCCCTGGCAAGACAGGCACCTATCGGCACGCCGTTGCCCAGGCCCTTGGCAGTGGTGACCACGTCCGGTAGGACGCCCATGGCCTGATAGGCGAAGTAACGGCCGGTGCGGCCATTGCCGGTCTGCACCTCGTCCAGCATTAGCAGCCACTCGTGTTCGTCACAAATAGCGCGCACTGCCTGCAGATATTCGGCGCTGAGGGGGTTTACCCCGCTCTCGCCCTGAATGGGCTCTGCCAGTACAGCGACGACACCGGGGTTGTGCGCGGCAATCTGGCGCAGGGCTTGCACATCGTTGCGCGGCGCGCGGATAAAACCCGTAACCAGCGGCTCGAAACCCGCCTGGATCTTGCGATTACCGGTGGCGCTGAGAGTGGCTAATGTGCGGCCGTGAAACGCACCCTCCAGAACGATAATGGCGGGCTTGTCGATCTTGCGCTGGTGGCCGTAAAGGCGCGCCAGCTTGATCGCCGCCTCGTTGGCCTCGGCACCGGAGTTGCCAAAGAAGCAGTTGTCCATGTCACCGATCCGGGTGAGCACCTCCGCCAGTTGTTCCTGGGGCTCGATACGGTACAGGTTTGACGTGTGAATCAGTTTCCCGGCCTGCGCCTGAATTGCCGCGAGAACCGCCGGGTGGGCGTGCCCCAGGCCGTTCACTGCGATGCCCGCGATGGCGTCGAAGTAGCGCTTACCTTCGGTGTCATACAGGTATACACCTTGACCGTGACTAAAGGTCACAGGCAATCTCGTGTAGGTCTGCATCAGTGCCGACATGGGTTTCTCACTCCTGGCCTGCCGAAAAAGCGGCCGACTATAAACGCAAAAAGGCAGCGGGAGCTGCCTCGGAAGCGGCAACTATAGCGCCATCACCAAAACTTGGCAATCCAGCGGAACCGACGGGTGGGAAATGTGGTCTGATAGGGAGAGCTTAGCGTGAGAATAGGGTAGAATATTGCCCCCGGCATGACAGGGACAGATGGTCGAAGCGAATGAATACAGGACAGCAAATGGATATTATCGAGACAATCAAAGAGCAAATCGAGAGCAACACTATATTGCTCTATATGAAGGGATCCCCCAATCAGCCCCAGTGTGGGTTTTCTTCCCGCACCGTACAGGCCCTGATGGCCTGTGGCGAACGCTTTGCCTACGTGGACATCCTGACCAATCCGGATATTCGCACCAACCTGCCCAAATACGCCAACTGGCCCACCTTTCCCCAGCTGTGGGTCGGCGGCGAACTGGTCGGTGGCTGCGATATCATTACCGAGATGTTCGAAAATGGCGAGCTGCAGACCCTGATCAAGGATGCGGTGGCTTCCCAGCCTGCCACCGAGGCCTGAGCCTCCCGGATGACCTGTGCCGGTGGCTCACACCACCGGCGCTTGATTGGCCCACGCCTTTGTACCGGGTTAGAGCCCTGACCCCTCCCTGAGTTTTTTCAGTTCCGCCAACTGGCTTTCCTGTGACAGCGGCTTGCTCTGGCGATGCTCCAGTTTTTCCCGCGCCGGCATGGCAAGGGTTTCCCCCCGCAGCACCCGGGCGCAGTAGGACTGGTAGTGATCGCGAAACACCGGCCAGCTACTGCGCTCAGTGTTGTTGGCGAGGAAGTACCAGTCACTGTCTCTGCCGGCAAGATAGACCGCGGGGTGGCTCCAGGCCTGGGCGGCACGAGGAGCGGGCGCCCGGCAGGCCTCCAGGTAGGCATCGCGGCCGGAGGGCAGGCCCAGGTCCGAGAGGCCCTGGTGGCAGCACTCCAGCATCCGGTTGAGGGTAGGCAGGTACTCGCTGTTTTCTATGGCGTGCTTGGCGCCTTTCAGAACCTGCTCCACCGGGTAGTCTGAGAGTGCATCCAGCCACAGCTTTTTAATCTGCTTGAGTTGCTCGGCATCGGGGAAAGCCGCGTAGTACTGGTTGTGATAGTTCAACCGGAACAGGGCGAAAACCTGGTTGATCGCCTCTATCCGGGTTTCCGTGGCCGGCTCGCGCTCTGGCCTAGTCGGCCCAGGAGGTGTCGGTGAGGTCATCCTGGAGGCTTCTATCTCTTGTGCGACCTGTTGGATTAGATCCCTGCTGTCCGGCATGCTGATGTCCTGCTTTTTCTAGCTGATGGCGTTTGGCCCAGTGATATTTCGCGTGTTGCAGGAACTTGCTGTTCCACGACGTGTGGGTCTGGTTGCTGTCACGCCAGTATACGATGAACTCGGCCAGCAATGACTGGGCGAACTCGATATCGATATGCGACATGCGAAGAATATCGAACACGTCCTCCGTGGGCTGCCAATTCACTGCAATGCGCTTTGGCTCGGTACTGTGTTCCAGGCTGGAGCTGTATTTTGCCCACTGGATACGGATGTGCTGGATAAATTTTGAATTTAACTCTTTGGGGGCGGCGCCGCGCTCGCGCCAGTACAGAATGAACTCGGGTATCGCTTCTTCTATGAAGTCTTGCGCAATACCGCCGCGTTCCATGATTTCCATGGCATCCAGGCTGGGGCGCCAGTTGTTGTCCAGCTTGGTGCTAGCGGGGGCGCGGAACGATTCCGCCTGGGCCTGCTGTTGGTGGCGCCAGTTGCTGATGACATGCTGGCGGAATTTGTTTTCCCAGGCGTGACTGGTCTCGCCGCGTTCGCGCCAGTAATAGATGAAATCTTCCAGTTGGTCCAGGGCAAACTGGCGGGGTATGCTGTAGTTCAAGGCCAGCAGTTGCAGCAGATCTTCACTGGGATTCCAATGCAGCGGCAACAGCCCGGCGCTGCGCCGGTGCGGGCTGTGGGCGGGTTGTGCGGCTGAGGCTGGGGCTGTTTCGGTGACCTGGGCCCTGTGTACTTTTTCGTTGATGGCGAACACCAGCCGGACACTCTCGCGCAACGGCGGTGAGCTCACCAGCAGTACGCCCTTGTCCACCAGGCTGCGGCTGATACGCTGCAGGTCCTCCGCAGTCCAAAATGGCAGAGTATGTAGCAGGAACGCGCGCTCCACGCTCAACCAGGCGCGGCCCTCCCGGATCTCGGGCTGTTGATGGTCGAACAGCGCCCGCAGGTGCTGCAGCAAAATAGCTTCGCCCAGGCCGATAGTGGCCGCCAGGCCCGGTGAAAAGACGAGCTGGCGTTCGGGGACCAGGGATGATTCCGACATGGGGGTTCCGGCGAGACAAGACCGCACTAGGATACCGACCTTGCGCCGCTACTCATAGACAGGCGCCGGATTTTTTCGATAGGGTGACGCCCTGTCTTCTTATTATGGAACGAGTATCGAATGGCCAAGCAAAAAACCGCTTTCGTGTGCAATGATTGTGGCTCGGATTATGCCAAGTGGCAGGGCCAGTGTAATGATTGCGGGGCCTGGAATACCCTGTCGGAAATTCGCCTTGGGCCGGCTTCCGGCAAAGGCGCAGGGCGCGCCGGCGGGGGTGCCGGAGCCAACCGCGCAGGCTTTGCCGGGGCGCTTGCCGGCGCGCAGGTGCTCGCGGATATCGACCTGTCCGACCTGCCCCGATTCTCCTCTGGCGTGGGTGAGTTTGACCGCGTATTGGGGGGCGGGCTGGTTCCGGGCTCGGCTATTCTGGTGGGGGGAAACCCGGGAGCGGGTAAGAGCACGTTACTGTTGCAGACCATGTGCCACCTCGCAGCGACTATGGACGCTCTGTATATCACCGGTGAGGAATCCCTGCAGCAGGTTGCCATGCGCGCGAACAGGTTGGGGCTGCCCACGGACCGCTTGCGTATGATGTCCGAGACCAATGCGGAGACCATCGTCGCTGCGCTGGAAGAATTCAAGCCCCGGGTGGTGGTGGTGGATTCAATACAGGTGGTACACACCGCAGAAATAGCCTCAGCCCCGGGTAGCGTGTCCCAGGTGCGCGAGTGTGCCGCCTACCTGACCCGCTTTGCCAAGCAGACAGGAACGGTGCTGATTCTGGTGGGGCACGTTACCAAGGATGGCTCTCTGGCAGGCCCCAAGGTGCTGGAGCATATGATCGACTGCTCCATCCTGCTTGAGGGCACTGATGATTCCCGCTTTCGTACCCTGCGCGGCCAGAAAAATCGCTTTGGTGCGGTGAACGAACTGGGTGTTTTCGCCATGACCGACAGCGGTATGCGCGAGGTCAAAAATCCCTCCGCCATTTTCCTGGATCGCAGCACCGAGCCCGCCTCGGGCAGTGTGGTAATGGTGGTGTGGGAGGGTACCCGCCCGCTGCTGGTGGAGATTCAAGCGCTGGTGGATGACAGTGCCCTGGGCAATCCCCGGCGCGTCGCGGTAGGTCTGGAGCAGAATCGCCTCGCCATGTTGCTGGCGGTGTTGCACCGCCACGGCGGCCTGCAGGTGGGTGATCAGGACGTGTTCGCCAATGTCGTCGGCGGGGTGAAGGTGTTGGAAACCAGTGCCGACCTGGCGCTGCTCCTCGCTATCGTCTCCAGCTACCGCGACCGGGTTTTGCCCCGAGACATGGTGGTGTTCGGCGAGGTCGGCCTTTCCGGTGAGATCCGCCCGGTTCCCAGCGGTCAGGAGCGCCTGTCGGAGGCCGCGAAACACGGGTTCAAGCGCGCCATCGTGCCCAAGGGAAACGCACCCAAGGGTAAAATTCCGGGCATGCAGGTGATTGCGGTTGCCAAGCTTTCTGAGGCACTCGACGCGTTGGATTGAAGATTCATGCCGTAAGTTCTTGCTGCGCCGGTAAAGGATCACTCCAACCGACTAAGCTCATCCTCAAGCGTAGCGATATCCATATGCGCTTCGAGCAGCTTGCGCAAGGGCTCGATGTTTTCGCGGTCAACGTGTTGCACCGCGAAGCCCAGGCGGCCGGATTCCACATGCTGCAGATAGGCGTGCAGTTCCAGCTCGGAGTCTTCGTCAGCGCGCTCGCCGGACGTGTGGATGATAAGGGTAAAGGGCTCGTTGTACTGTGCATCCCACAGGTCGGGCTGGTCGGTGGTGGCACCCGACAGGGACAGGTCAATCAGGCGCTGTGGCCACATACTGCCGCCCTGGTGAACGTCCACTGGCAGGTTGAGCTCGACGCGGGTGAACCGCCTCCGCTCGGTAGAGGTTTCGGTCATGTTGGCCCTCAAACTATGATTATTCTGGGCAAACTATAACGCCGCATTGCGGCTAATGCGATAGCTAAGTCGGGATTTAAGCAGAATGTGCGACGTCTCTACAGCTACTTCAGCTTGCGGTATTTCAAGCGCTGGGGTTGGTCTGCCGCAGCTCCCAGCCGCGCCTTCCTGTCCTCTTCGTAGTCGGCAAAATTGCCCTCGTGGAACACCACGCCGCCGTCGTCTTCGTAGGCGAGAATATGGGTGGCGATGCGATCGAGAAACCAGCGATCATGAGAGATAACCAGGGCGGCACCTGGGAAAGCCAGCAGCGCTTCTTCCAGGGCACGCAGGGTCTCAACATCAAGATCGTTGGTGGGTTCATCTAGCAGCAGCACATTGGCACCCTGTTTCAGGAGTTTGGCCAGGTGCAGTCGGTTGCGCTCGCCGCCGGACAGGTCCTTGACGAACTTTTGCTGGTCGGCCCCCTTGAAATTGAAGCGGCCGAGATAGGCACGAGAGCTCACTTCGTAGCTGCCAATACGAATATTCTCGAGCTCGTCTGACACCTCCTGCCATACGGTTTTACTGCCATCGAGATCGTCGCGTGACTGGTCTACATACCCCAACTGCACGGTTTCGCCGACGACTACCTCGCCGCCATCCGGCTGTTCGATATCCATGAGGATTCTGAACAGCGTGGATTTACCCATGCCGTTGGCGCCAATGATGCCGACAATGCTGCCTTTGGGTACGGTAAAGCTCAGATGTTCGAACAGTACACGGTCGCCATACGTTTTACGCAGGTCCCTGATCTCGATCACCTTGTCGCCCAGGCGTGCACCCGGGGGAATATAGATTTCATTGGTCTCGTTGCGGCTTTGAAAATCCTGCGACTGCAATTCCTCAAAGCGCTGCAGACGTGCCTTGCTCTTGGCCTGTCGGCCCTTAGGGTTGGAGCGCACCCATTCCAGCTCGGCCTTGATGGCATGCTGGTGAGAAGCCTCCTGGCGTTTTTCCTGGGCCAGTCGCTGATCCTTGGCTTCAAGCCAGTCGGAATAGTTACCCTCGTAGGGGATGCCGCGACCCCGGTCCAGTTCCAGAATCCAGCCTGCGGCGTTGTCGAGAAAATAACGGTCGTGGGTGATAGCTACCACTGTGCCCGGGAAGTCGTGTAAAAAACGCTCCAGCCAGGCCACGCTTTCTGCGTCCAGGTGGTTGGTAGGCTCGTCCAGCAGGATCATGTCGGGAGCGGACAACAGCAGGCGGCACAGCGCAACCCGGCGCAGCTCCCCGCCGGATAAGGTAGCCACATTTGCATCCCATGGCGGCAGACGCAAAGCGTCGGCGGCCACCTCCAGCTTGTGGTCGAGGTTGTGCGCGTCGGTGGCCTCGATAATGTCCTCTAGCCGCGCCTGTTCCTTGGCCAGGGCGTCAAAATCTGCATCCGGCTCGGCGTAATCCGAGTACACCTTTTGCAAACCCGCCAGCGCATCCACGGCTTCCTGCAAACCCTCTTCGACATTGCCGCGCACGTCCTTGTCCGGATTCAGCTGCGGCTCCTGCGGCAGATAGCCGATCTTGATACCCGGCTGGGGCCGTGCCTCCCCGAGAATATCGGTATCCAGACCGGCCATGATCCGCAGCAAAGTAGATTTGCCCGACCCGTTCAAGCCCAACACGCCAATCTTGGCGCCGGGAAAGAACGACAGCGAAATATTTTCCAGAATGGTTTTCTTGGGCGGCACGACCTTGCCAACCCGATTCATGGTGTATACGTACTGGGCCATTTATTACTCACGAAAGGTAAACAACAAGTCGCGGATTTTAGCAGAACAATAAGTAGAAAGGTGCCTGTTCTGGGTGGTGCTTCTTTCGGTATCGGGTGTGTTACCCGCAACTCGCAACCCAGGGATGCCGATATCCCCGTTCGGTTGGAACCCCACGCCCTCTGGGGATATCGGCATCCACGGGTTGCTACTGTCGGTTTAGGACGACTGCAGGGAGAGCAGTGAAACTTCGCTCGAGCGGGCAGCATTCGGTTAGCGCGCTTTCTGTAAAATTCGCAAAGTGGAATTTGATTGGGAGCCGCATACCGCGAAGCGAGATAGCACTAAACTACTGTGCTTCAATCAATCCGGCTGACATCCACCGACACTTCCAACCTCGGCGCCGCCCCACCCCCAAAAATAACCCCTTTAACCGGTGTAACATCAATGTAGTCCCGCCCAAACGCCGTAACGATATGCTGGATACCCGCCCGGGTATTATTGGTAGGGTCGAACTCCACCCAGCCCTCATCCGGGCAGAAATACGCCAGCCAGGCGTGGGTGGCATCGGCCCCAACCAGTTTTGTCTCACCAGGCTTTGGCAGCGTCTCAATATAACCCGAGACGTACTTGGCCGGGATTCCCATGGAGCGCAGGCAGCCCACCTGTAAATGGGCGAAATCCTGGCAGACGCCGCGTTTGTGTTGCAGAACCTCGGCCAGTGGCGTGGCGATAGTAGTGAAGCCGGGGTCGTAGGTGAATTCGGTGAAAATACGGGTGGTCAGGTTATTTACGCAGGACTTCAGGGAGCGGTCAGCGTGGAAGGAGGGGCGTGCATATGCCGCCAACTGCTCGCTGCATTCGATCATGGGGGAATTGAGCAGAAATTCCCGCGCGTCAATACTGGCGCGAGTGGTGTTAGCCGAGAGGTATCTCAGTGCCTCGGCGTAGGTCGCACCCAGGTCCAGATTCATTTCCCGGTGATTATCATTGATCTGGATTTCGCTGTCGGCGGTGATGATGAGCTCGGTGTGTGGCTTTTGAATCTCAAAGTGGAAGGCCTTGTTGCCGAAATAATCGTTGCGCTTATGGGTGACCGCCGGAGTGGGCGACACTGTGATTCGATTTTTCAGGCAGCGCTGGCGGTCGGTATCCCGCGGTACGACATTGGCCAGGTTGTAGCAGTGGCTGACCCGGCTGGCGTATTTATAATGGGTGGAGTGGCGAACACGAAAGCGCATTATTGTTCAGCCAGAACGTAGTTGCTGACCAGTTGCTGTGCATCGGCGCGGTGGTCAAAATGTTTGTCGCTGATCAACGTGCTGAAATCGAGCAGCAGCTTGTCCAACTGCTGCAGCAACTGGACCATTTCTTCGCGCTGGCCGTTGCCGGCTTCCAGCAGTTGCGGCAGGCGGGTCAGTTTCAAGCTCGTTATTGCCGCCAGCAACGCCCGCTCCTCCTCGGGCAGCTCGCCATCGCGGGTATCGGTTCCCGGCAATTCAGCCAGGTGAGATTGCAATTGCTCCAGCTGAAATAGCAGTGAGCGCGGGTTGGTCGGGTCCAGCATCACCAGCTCGATCCCCAGCTCGACACCTGTACGTTGTCGCCGCCGCCGCCGGTAGGTAATCAATACCTCCATTGCTGTCAGCAGCGCCGTCAACAGTATGGCCTGGTCCGCCTCCCCCAGCGCGGGAGTAATCAGGGTTCTGAGAGTGGTGATGATTTGCTGTGCGCGCTCAACCCGCTTCCCCAGCTCCATAAAGCGCCAGCCCACGTCGCGAACCATGCTTTCCTGCATCAGGCCGGAAAGGGCTATCAGCCCGGTGACCAGTGGGTCCAGCGCTTCTTCCGGCGCGGAGGCCAGCCCGCCGGCCAGTGCTACGTCCAGGCAGTCGAGTTCGTCGTGAAGGTCATTGATCACCCGCATGGTGTCGGTGGACAGCAGCTCTTTGGATTCTTCTGCACTGGCGAGCATGGCGTTGAGGGTGGATTTGACACTGCCTGTGCGGCTGCCGTCTTTTATTATTAGCAACAGCTCTTCATCCGGCTGGGCAAGCAGCTCGGGCCTTGCGTTGACGAACCCGGGCTGGGTTGCGGTGGCTGCGGTGATCGACTGTAGCAGGATCTTCCTGGCGGCGTCGCTGATGGGCTCCTCGCCATTGAGCAGAACGAACACGGTACGCAGCAGCCTGAGCGCGGCCTCCGCGCGCTCGGCGTAGCGGCCCATCCAATAAAGGTTCTCTACCACCCGGCTGGGCAGGCTTATCAGTCCTCCTTCCAGGTTTGTGCGCAGCGCGTCCGGTACGTCTTCGGTGTCGATGAAGCGTTCCGGTTCCGTAGCGGTTACCCAGGTGTCTTTACTGGGGCTGCCCGATTGCATGCTGATTACACCGCCGCCGGGGCTGCCGCCTATGCGGGTCAAGCCACCTGGCATCACCATATAGGAATTTTCGGTAGCGACTGAAAAGGTGCGCAGCAAGGCCGGCCTGGGCTCCAGCGCACCGGCTGAAAATGCCGGAATATGGGGTTTTTCGAGCCGCTCCTGCGCAACGAACTGGTAGGGTTTGTGGTGCACCTTTGACAGCAACAGCGCCTGTTGTTCCGGACTCAGGTCGCCACCCCAGACACTGTTCATACCACTGCCGCGATAGATCGGTTTAATGATCAGTTGCTTGATATTCGCTGTGGCGAAAGCCAGGTCGTCGGCGTCGCCACACCAGTAGGTCTTGACCGAGGGCAGACGCGGCTCCCGCCCCAGGAGGCTTTTGCTGATTGCGGGCAGGTATTTGAGCAGTGCGGGGTTTTCAAGTACCCCGGAACCCATGGGATTGGCAATCACCAGTCTGCCGCTTCGCACGACTTCCAGCAGACCAGGCACCCCGATTCGTGAATCGCTGCGCAGCTCCACCGGGTCACACAGTTCATCATCCACCCGGCGCAATAGCACATCAACCCGGGTCAGCCCGTCCAGTGACTTCATCCACAGAAAGCCGTTGCGTACCAGTAGATCGCCACTTTGTACCAGAGGCAGCCCCATGTGGTTTGCCAGGTAGGCGTGTTCAAAGCGGGATTCGTTCATGCCCCCCGGGGTCAGCAAGGCGATGCAGGGGAGCTCATCATTGGGCGAAAGTGATATAAGTTTCAAGCGCAGGCGCTGGTAGAAACTGGCGATACGGTGTACGTGGCTTTCGCGGTACATGCTGGGGAACACCCGCGACATGACCGTGCGGTTTTCCAGTACGTAACCGGCCCCGCTGGGAGCCTGGGTGCGGTCTGACAGGACACACATACTGCCGTTGGCGAGGCGTACCATGTCCGTTGCGTGCAGGATGAGTTCGTGCTCTCCCGGCATTTTCAGGCCCTGACAGGCTCGCAGGAATCCACCGTGACAGAACAGCGCCTCGGGGGGCAGAATGCCGTGGCGCAGCAGGGTGCGCGGCCCATAAAAGTCCCGCAGCATCAGATTGAACAGCTCTGCCCGTTCCAGTAGCCCCGCCTCGATATCTGCCCAGTCTTCGCTGCCGATAATGTGGGGCACCGGGTCAAGTTCCCAGCTGATACCGGCACTGTCCTGCTGGCTGATATTGTAGGTGGCGCCATCGTCTCGCAGTATGCGACGCGCCTTTTCTTCCCGTTCACGCAACATTTCCGGGCCGAGATCGCGCAGACTGTCCAGCAGATACTTCCACTGCGGTTTGAGGCTGCCATCAACTGCCCGGGTGTCATCAAGCAAGCCCGGCAATGCCTGGTATTCCAGCGGCCTGACCTGCTGAAACTGGGTCTGGACCTGGCTTAGTGCCGGTGAGTTACTGGCGTTGGACAAGGAAGTTTCCTGTTTGTGACAGTGTCGAGCTGAACGGGCTGATGCGCTCAGGCTTCACCAAAGCCCGCTAGTATAGCCGCATTACAGCCCTGGGGAACAGCCGTGGTAAACCTCGCCGGAACAGCCCTCAGGGCCGTCTCGGGTGGCGCATATCCAGCATGTACGGGTATTCGCCCGGCGACTCCTCGGGCGGCGGCTCCATTGGCCGGGGTAATGTTTCGTTGGGAAAGAACTCCCGCAGGGCGCTGACTTCCGGTTGGGGAATAAAGGGCCCCTGAGTATGGCTCACCGTCTCAAAACGATTGATGCGCCGGGATTCTGCTTCCATGGAGTTGATCGGGAAGGACTCATAACTGCGCCCACCGGGGTGGGCGACGTGATAGGTGCAGCCGCCAATGGAGCGCCCGTTCCAGGTATCTATCAGATCAAACGTCAGTGGTACATGTACACCGATCATCGGGTGTAGCGCCGAGGGTGGCGCCCAGGCGCGGTAGCGTACGCCGCCGACGAACTCCCCGTGCCTGCCCGTGGCGTGCATGGGTACCCTGCGGCCGTTGCAGGCCAGTACGTAGCGCCCCTCAACCAGGCCTGTGGCACGCAATTGCAGGCGTTCCACCGAAGAGTCAACATAACGGGAAGTGCCAAAGCTGGTGGTTTCCTCACCCAGTACATGCCAGGGCTCTACCGCCCAACGCAATTCCAGTTCGATGTCATCCAGTTGCACCCGGCCATAGTGCGGGAAGCGGAATTCCTCGAAAGGTGCCAGCCATTCCATGTCGAAGGCGTAACCGTGGGCCTGCAGGTCCTCCACCACGGATTTCATGTCCTGCCATATGTAGTGAGGCAGCATGAAGCGATCGTGCAGCTCGGTACCCCAGCGCACCAGGGGTTTGTGGTAAGGCTCTTTCCAGAAGCGCGCGACCAGGGCGCGTAGCAATAGCGCCTGCACCAGGGCCATGCGGCTGTGGGGGGGCATTTCAAACCCGCGGAACTCCAGAATGCCCAGCCGCCCGGTGGCGCTGTTGGGGGAATACAGTTTGTCTATACAGAATTCGGCGCGGTGCGTGTTGCCGGTGACATCGATTAGCAGGTTGCGCAGCAGGCGGTCTACCAGCCAGGGCTGCGGAACCTCTCCGTCCGACATTTGCGAGAAGGCCACTTCCAACTCGTACAGCATCTCATCCCGCCCTTCATCAACCCTCGGCGCCTGACTGGTGGGCCCGATAAACATACCGGAAAACAGATAGGAGAGGCTGGGATGGTGCTGCCAGAAGGTGATCAGGCTGCGCAGCAGGTCCGGGCGGCGCAGCAGCGGGCTGTCCGCGGGGGTGGCGCCACCCAGGGTGATGTGGTTGCCGCCGCCGGTGCCGGTGTGGCGCCCGTCGAGCATGAATTTCTCCGTGGACAGCCGGGACAGGCGCGCCTCCTCGTAGAGCGCCGTGGTGTTGGCAACCAGTTCATCCCAGTTGTTGGCAGGGTGAACGTTGACTTCGATAACCCCGGGGTCCGGCGTCACCAGTAACTTCTGCAGGCGCGGGTCCCGGGGGGGTTCATAACCTTCTATGATGATCGGTGTTTGCAGGGAGGCAGCCGTGTCCTCAATGGCGGCAATCAGCTCAACATAATCCTCCAGGTATTCCAGCGGGGGAATGAAGGCGTGCAAGCGGCCGCCGCGCACTTCCAGGCATAGTGCGTGGCGGACCACAGCCTCGTAGTCGTCCTCATCAGGCAGTTCGTCATCGGCTGCCTCGCCACCGTGACCAAATTGTATTTCTGAGCGGGGGGCGAGCTCGTCCCGCGGTTCAAACGGGTCGCGGTGCAGCGGTATAAGGTCGGCTTTTCTGGCCAGCTCGGGCAGGTCATTGAGCGGCAGGCGCAACCCCATCGGAGAGTCGCCGGGAATGAGGGTAATGCGCTCGCGTTTCATGGGCCAGAGGCTGCTACGCCAGCGTTTACCGTGTTCCACCACTGGCCAGCCCGTGCTGCGACTGAGCGGGATGACCACCCCGGCGGGTACGTTAAAGCCGCGCTCTATCAGTCTGGCCAGCCGTCGGCGGTCCAGGCTGCCCTTGAGCTTTTGTGCGAGTATATCCAGGTTTTTCGGCAGGTTTTGCTCCTGCATCAGGTAGTACAGGCCGTCCTCGAAGGCGGGTTGGCAGCAGCGCCGGGGCAACGCTATCAGGTCGCATAGCTGGCGGCCGAACTTTTGTACGGTTGTAATATCGTGACCGTAATCCTTGTCCACTCTGGCGAGCAGGGCGGGGTTGTTCCACAGCGGCTCACCGTCCTTGCGCCAGAATACGCCCAGCGCCCAGCGCGGGACCTCTTCCCCCGGGTACCATTTGCCCTGGCCATAATGCAGCAGACCGTTGGGCGCGAAGTGATCGCGCAGGCGCAACAGCAGAGATTTTGCCAGGCTGAGTTTGTCCTTGCCCAGTGCGCCGGTATTCCACTGTTCCGACTCCATATCATCTATGGACACGAAAGTGGGTTCACCGCCCATGGTCAGACGCACATCGTTTTGCTCAAACTCACGGTCAACTGCGTGCCCCAGGGCGAGTATCTGTTGCCACTGCTCTTCGCTGTAGGGCTTGGTGACCCGCGGGTCTTCGAGTACGCGCTCTACCGTATTGCTGAAATCGAACTCCACCTCGCATTCATCGGTGGCGCCGACGATGGGTGCGGCAGATACCGGGTTGGGAGTGCAGGCCAGGGGAATGTGGCCCTCACTGGCAAATAGACCCGAGGTGGGGTCCAGGCCCACCCAGCCGGCACCGGGAAGGTAGACCTCGCACCAGGCGTGCAGGTCGGTGAAATCCTCCGCCGCGCCCGAGGGCCCGTCCAGCGATTTCTCATCGGGTTTGAGCTGCACCAGATACCCGGAGACAAAGCGGGATGCCAGGCCCAGGTGGCGCAGCAACTGCGCCAGTAGCCATGCCGAATCCCGGCAGGAGCCCTTTGCCCTTTCGAGGGTTTCCTCCGGTGTTTGTATGCCGGGCTCCAACCTCAGCAGGTATTCAATCTCGCCTTGCACCTGCTGGTTCAGGGTGACCAGGAAGTCATTTATTGTCTGTTTTTCAAGGTTAACCTCGGCCAGGAATGCATCGAATTTTGGGCCGTGATCCAGCTTTTCCAGGTAGGGCCGCAATTCACCCTCGAGCTGAGCGGTATATTGGAAGGGGTAGCTTTCGGCATATTCCTCCACAAAGAAGTCGAAGGGGTTGATAGTGGTCATATCGGCGATGACTTCTACGTCCACCTCGAACTCGGTGCACTTTTCCGGGAATACCAGCCGCGCCAGGTAATTGCCAAAGGCATCCTGCTGCCAGTTGATGAAATGGCCCTCCGGCTTGATCTTCAGGCTGTAGCTGTGAATAGGTGTGCGCGAATGGGCGGCGGGGCGCAGGCGTACCGTATGCGGCGACATGCTGACCGGCCGGTCGAACTGGTAGGAGGTGCGGTGGTTAATTGCAACGCGAATTGTCATGTTTCCGATACCGTTTTTGGCCTTGGCGGCCGTGAATGTGTCTTACGTCTTAATGGGCATAAACCAGCTTGTGCTGATCATGCTCCCCAGCGTGTTCAACTCCAACTGGAATCGATCAATAAACCGGTGCAAATCTTCTCGCTCGGCTTTCTCAGGGTTAAATCGAGAGAGGCTGCGCCTGGCGCGATCGAGAATTTTAAGCGCGTCAGTATTATTTTTCAGCGGCCCCAGCTCCCGCCGGATGCCGTCCAGGCAAAACTTGACCGAGCGCGGGAGAGAGCTATCCCGGAAAACGAACTCCACCACGGAGTTGACCTCTACCAGTGGGCCGATAGTTCTGCGATAAGTGCCCATGGCGGAGAGTGATTGCAGCAGGCTGGCCCAGATCAGTGGGTCCACTGCCTCGTTGAGCCGTTCATTGCCCAACATGGCGCCGGCACCCACATCGATCACCCGGGTGGTCATGTCGGCTCGTTCCAGCAAGTGGCCCAGCTTGATAAAGCGGTAGGCGTGGTCGCGGCACAGGGTTGTCAGCAGCAGGCCACTGATCATCTGGCAGCGGGTAATGACCTGTTCCAGGAAGTGGTGGCGGTTGCGCCGACCAATAGATGCCGCGGCGTGTTCCTGGGAGTACAGGTATAGTTCGTTCACATGCTCCCAGACCTCTTCGGGCAGCACATCCCGGGTAGTGCGCACGTTCTCCCGTGCCGCCTTGATGCAGAAAGCTATGCTACCGGGGTTGTCCAGGTCGGCTATCAGGAATTTCAGTACATTCTGCTCATTGCAGACACGTCCTTCGCCGAACTGGGGTGCGCCGTCGAGGATGTGTACCAGAATGCCCCAACCGGGTTCTGAGCCGTCGGGAATGTCCATAACCATGTGGGTGTACGCCTGAGTGAGCCGTGCGGTATCTTCCGCCCGCTCCAGGTAGCGGGCCATCCAGTACAAGCGTTCAGCCACCCGGGAAAGCATCATCATTTCTTTTTCCCCTCTACGATCCAGGTGTCTTTGCTGCCGCCGCCCTGGGAAGAATTGACCACCAGTGACCCTTCCTCCAGCGCTACCCGGGTCAATCCACCCGGCGTAACCCAGGTGTCCTTGCCATGGAGTATGAACGGCCTCAGGTCCAGGTGCCGGGGTTGCACAGTATCATCGATGCAGGTGGGCGCGGTGGACAGCGCAAGTGTGGGCTGGGCGATGTAATTACGTGGGTTCTTCGCTATCAGCCTGGCAAATTCTGCGCGCTTGCCGGGGCTGGCGTGAGGGCCCACCATCAGGCCGTAGCCACCGGATTCATTGGCGGGTTTCACCACCAGCTTATCAAGGTTTGCCAGTACGTAGTCCCGGTCCGCCTCATTCATGCACAGATAGGTCTTGACGCTGGCGAGGCCGGGCTCCTCCCCGAGATAATAGCGAATCATCTCCGGCACGAAAGCGTAAATCACCTTGTCGTCAGCTACCCCGCTGCCCGGCGCGTTGGCTATGGCGACATTGCCGCGTTTCCAGGCACGCATTATCCCGGCTACACCCAGCGTTGAATCCTCGCGGAATGCCTCCGGGTCAAGGAAATCGTCATCAATGCGCCGGTACACCACGTCCACCCGCTCCGGGCCATCCACGGTGCGCATATAGAGGCATTCGTCTTCTGCCACAAACAGATCGGAGCCCTCCACTAACTCAGCCCCCATACCCTGTGCAAGATAGGCGTGTTCGAAGTAGGCAGAGTTGAATATACCGGGCGTGAGTACTGCGATGCAGGGTCGTTTCTGCTCTCTGGGTGACAGCGCTGCCAGAGTGCTGTACAGGCGGGAGGGGTAGTCGTCCACGGGCAGTATGCTGTGGTTCTCGAATAGCTCCGGCAGCACTCGCTTGGTGATTTCCCGGTTTTCCAGCATGTAGGATACGCCGGAGGGCACCCGCAGATTGTCTTCCAGCACGTAAAAACGGCCATCCCGGTCACGAACCAGATCGGTGCCGCAGATATGTGCCCATGCACCATATCGGGGCGATACACCAGCGCACTGGGCTTTGTAGTTGTCGGAGTCGAGAACGATATCGGCTGGCAACAGGCCGTCTGCGAGTATCTTCTGCTGGTTGTAGATGTCGTCGATAAAACAGTTTAGTGCACGGCTGCGCTGGGCCAGCCCGCGGCTGACTTTTTGCCACTCCTTGGCCGTGATGATGCGCGGGATGATGTCGAAGGGCCAGGCCCGGTCGATATTCTTGCCTTCGCTGTAAATAGTAAATGATATACCCATCTCACGGATTGCCAGCTCCGCAGCGGCCCTGCGCGCGGCCATTTCCTCTGTTGACAAGCCCTGCAGCATTTTGACGGCATTGCGCGTCGCGACACGTGGCCGGCCTGTGTCGGTGATCAGTTCATCAAAGAATTCGCCGTGCTGTTTGTTGTTGTAGCGCTTCCAGCTATTGTCCATATGTCTTTTAACCTGCCTCGAGAAGTACACCGAACATGCAATCGCCGCGCCAGTAAAGCTCTGCGGCATGGCGCAGTGTCATGGGCCCAGCTTGACAGTAATGCGCTGACATCGCCAGATGCGATAGGCCCAGACGGCGCTGTTGGGAAAAATTGCCGGAACACGGCAGTTTGCCGCCGGGCGCTAATCCTCTTATCGGGAGCGGATGTTTGGGGTAGAATGCGCCGCTTTCCATGCAGGGGGTGAAGCCAGCGGCCCCCAAACTCAGCCAGGGGGCCACCATGTTCAACAAAAACATGACCATCAAGGGGTTCGATGACGAGATATTCTCCGCCATCGAGGAAGAGGAACAGCGGCAGGAAGAGCATATCGAGCTCATCGCCTCCGAGAACTACACCAGCCCCCGTGTGCTGGCGGCACAAGGCACGGTGCTGACCAACAAGTACGCAGAGGGCTATCCCGGCAAGCGCTATTACGGCGGCTGTGAGTATGTGGACAAGGCCGAGTCACTGGCTATCGAGCGTGCCAAGGCCCTGTTCGGCGCTGCCTACGCCAATGTTCAGCCCCACTCGGGTTCCCAGGCTAATTCGGCGGTATACCTGGCACTTTGCGAGCCCGGCGACACAGTGTTGGGCATGAGTCTGGCGGATGGCGGGCACCTGACGCACGGCGCCAGTGTCAATTTTTCCGGCAAGATCTATCACGCTGTTCAATACGGTCTTGATAACGTTACCGGAGAGGTGGACTACCAACAGGTTGAAGCGCTGGCGCTGGAGCACAAGCCGAAAATGATTGTGGCCGGTTTTTCCGCCTACTCCCGCATCATGGACTGGGCCCGGTTTCGCGCTATTGCAGATAAGGTTGGCGCCTACCTGATGGTCGATATGGCGCATGTGGCCGGCCTGGTCGCCGCCGGAGTCTACCCTAACCCTGTGCCGTACGCCGATGTGGTCACATCCACTACGCATAAAACCCTGCGCGGCCCTCGTGGCGGCCTCATACTGGCACGAGCGAACGAGGCGCTGGAGAAGAAATTCAACTCCGCCGTGTTCCCGGGCGGGCAGGGCGGTCCGCTGATGCACGTGATAGCGGCCAAGGCGGTAAGCTTTAAGGAGGCCGCCAGCGCCGAATTTGTCACTTACCAGAAACAGGTGGTAGCCAATGCCAAGACCATGGCGGCGACGTTCCTGCAGCGCGGCTTCAATATTGTGTCCGGCGGTACCGACAACCACCTGATGCTGGTTGACCTGATCGGTAAGGAATACACGGGCAAGGACGCTGACGCGGCCCTGGGCAGTGCCAATATCACGGTTAACAAGAATGCGGTGCCAAATGACCCGCGCTCACCTTTTGTCACATCCGGTCTGCGGGTCGGGACACCTGCGATTACCACTCGCGGCTTTGGCGAGGCGGAAACGGTGCAGCTCACGGGCTGGATGTGCGACGTGCTGGAGTCCCTGGAGAGCGGAGACTCTGACCAGGTGATTGCCTCGGTAAAGGCCAAAGTGCTGGAAATCTGCGCCCGCTTCCCGGTTTACCGCGATTAGACGTGGTGCGGCACCAGGCCAGGCTAGGGCTCGCTGCTGCAAATGGGTTCTCTGAGGCGGGGCAGGTCCTGAATCGTCAGCTCGCGCTTGTTCAGTGTGATAATGCCGGTTTTTTCCAGCCGGGACAGCTCCCGACAGACCGTTTCCAGGGTAATGCCCAGGTAGTTGCCGATATCGGTGCGTGACATGGGCAGACGTAATTCCATACCCGGTTCACCGCGCCTTGCGGCCCGTGTCGATACGCTGATAATGAAGGCTGCAATACGCTTCTGTGCAGGGCGTTTGTGCAGAAACTGGGCGGCCAGCTCTTGGTCCTCCACCATCCGCTGGCTCATCAGTTGCAACAGGCGCGATTGTAAATCCGGAATTTTGCGGCACAGGTCTTCCAGTTCATCGAAGGGGATTTCACAGACCAGGGTGTCCCCCAGCGCCCGGGCAGTGCTGCGATAGACGTTGGTGTCGATTCCCGAGAACCCGAATATTTCCCCGGATAGGTGGCAACCGGTAATCCGGGTCCACCCGTCCTCGTGGGTGGTATAGGTTTTGATGCTGCCGGTCAGTATGGCGTAAATAGAGGTGAAGGTTTCGTTCTGCTCGTAAAGCGTATCACCGCTTTCCAGTGTCCGGCGGGTCTCGATGATGTCTTCCAGTGAATCCAGGTGATGCGGGTCCAGGGCTGCGGGCAGGCACATTGCCCGCATACGGCAGGTATCACAGGAAAGATGGAATGCGTGTGAGCACAACAAATCCGAGCCAATCAGCTCCTCAACCACCTTATGATGCAGCATCACCTATATCCGTAACTGTTTTTTTCGTTGTTGGTTCTGGTTCACAGTGTTGGGATCATTATGTATGAACTAAAACTCGCTGTCATAGGAATCGCAATGGATACACGCGTTATGACTCAGCGTGCCGGCAATGGCAGCGCTGGACGGGGGAATTATGATAATCTTCAGCCACTTAGAATAACGGGGTAGAGCCATGCACTGTCCATTTTGTGGCGCAGAAGACACCAAGGTCATTGATTCGCGACTGGTTGCCGAGGGGGACCAGGTGCGGCGTCGGCGCGAATGCCTGAGCTGCGCGGAACGCTATACCACATACGAAATGGCCGAGCTGGTAATGCCGAGAGTGATAAAACAGAACGGTAATCGCGAGCCATTTGATGAAAATAAACTGCGCTCCGGCTTTTTACGGGCACTGGAAAAGCGCCCCGTATCCATGGAACGCATAGAGGCCGTGATCAATCACATCAAGCACGAATTGCGGGCGACGGGGGAGCGCGAGGTGAAGTCCCTGGTGCTGGGAGAACTGGTAATGGATCAGTTGAAGCAACTGGACCAGGTTGCCTATGTCCGTTTTGCCTCGGTGTACCGCAGTTTTCAGGATATTTCGGAGTTTCGCGACGCTATTGAGCGACTGGAAGCCGAACCGGCACTAAACACCGGTGAGTAAGTTGGCTGGCCCTGTGATGGACTCCGTTACCGATACCCGAATGATGGCGCGCGCCCTGCAGTTGGCGCGGCGCGGTCAGTACTCTGCCATGCCAAACCCCCATGTGGGTTGTGTATTGGTGCGTGATGGGGAGGTGATAGGCGAGGGTTTTACCCAGCCTGTGTGGGGCAATCATGCCGAAATTGAAGCCTTGAAGGCCGCCGGGGATGCGCGCGGCGCAGTTGCATATGTCACCCTGGAACCCTGTAGCCATCACGGAAAAACCGGGCCCTGCGCCGAAGCCCTTATACAGGCTGGGGTTGTGCGTGTGGTGGCGGCCATGCCAGACCCCAATCCTGAGGTGGCCGGGCGGGGGCTGAAATTATTGCGCGCGGCAGATATTGCCGTGGATTGTGGCCTGCTGGAGACGGAGGCGCGCCAACTGATTCCCGGTTTCATCGCTCGCATGACACGCGGCCGGGGGCGTGTGCGGGCCAAGCTGGCCATGTCTCTGGATGGTCGCACCGCCATGGCTTCGGGTGAGAGCCAGTGGATTACCGGTGCCGCCGCGCGCAAGGATGTTCAGCGAATTCGCGCGGCCAGCTGCGCCATCGTCACCGGCGTGGGAACCGTGCTGGCGGATGACTGTGCACTGACCGTACGGGCAGAAGAATTGGGTTTTACCCGGTCTCGAGCCCAGGTGGCTGCGGCACGCCAACCCCTGCGGGTTGTGCTCGACTCCTCATTGCAGACGCCGCCTTCAGCGAGGGTGCTGGCCGATGGTGGCCCCACACTGCTTTGCCACCGCAGTGGCACGCAACCCTCTGTGGCGCTGGCAACAGGCCGGGCTGAATTGCTCGCTTTGCCGGGGGATGAGAATGGGTTGGATCTGCACGCATTGATGGCGGAGCTGAGCACGCGGCAATGCAATGAAATTCTGGTAGAATCTGGCCCCCGTTTGGCCGGCGCCCTGCTGCAGGCAGGTTTGTTGGATGAGTTAATCGTATATATGGCGCCCGCCCTGCTGGGCGATTGTGCAAGACCCCTGCTCAGTTTGCCGCTGCAATACATGGCGGAAAAGGTACAGCTGAGAATTGAGGACGTGCGCAAAGTTGGCGAGGACTGGCGCTTTACGGCAAAGCCGGTCTGAGCGGTGCGCGCAGCGCACAGGCACTTGAGGAGCATTATGTTCACAGGAATTATCCAGGCCGTGGGCACGGTTGCGGCGATGCAGCCGACCGGCGGTGACCTGCGCTTGCGTATCCAGACAGGCCAGTTGTCCCTGGATGATGTGGCTCTGGGTGACAGCATCTGCACCAGTGGCGTCTGCCTTACTGTGATCGAACTGCCGGGTGACGGTTACTGGGCCGATGTTTCCGTGGAGACACTGGATTTCACCACGCTTGGCGCCTTGCAACAGGGCTCCCGGGTCAACCTGGAGAAAGCCCTGACACCTGCCAGCCGATTGGGTGGCCATATAGTGAGTGGCCACGTGGACGGCGTTGGGGAAATTGTGGGACTGCAGGAAGACGCTCGCTCCCTTCGGGTAGAGGTTAGTGCGCCCGCTGAATTGGCCAAATATATTGCCCACAAAGGAAGTGTTTGCATTGATGGTACCAGTCTGACCGTGAATGCAGTCGCGGGTAACAGGTTTGAACTCAACATCATTCCGCAGACCATGGCGGAGACCATTTTTGGCGAATACCGCTCGGGCAGTCGGGTCAATCTGGAGGTAGATGTCATCGCACGCTACCTGGAGCGGCTGGTGCTGGGCGATAGTACGGCTGCCCCCGATGTGACTGCAGGACTGTCGCTAGAAACGCTCGCCGATAATGGTTTTCTGCGCGGCTGAGCTCACTCAATGGAACAGGGATACATCTTGAATACCGTAGACGAACTGATTAGTGATATCCGCCAGGGCAATATGGTTGTGCTGCTGGATGATGACGCCGATAGCAACAATGAAGGTGTGGTCATGGTGGCCGCCGAGCACTGCGATGCCGGGCATGTCAATTTCATGGCCCGCCAGGCCCGGGGCCTGGTCTGTCTCACCCTGACGGAAGAGCGCTGCCGGCAGCTGAATCTACCGCTTATGGTGGACGAGGGGCTGGGGGAAAAAGCGCACTTCACTCTTTCGATTGAGGCCACCGAGGGCATTGATACGGGGATTTCCGCTGCAGATCGCGCGCGCACGGTGCAGGCAGCGGTGGCGCCCTTTGCCAGCCCACAGGACATTGTTCAGCCCGGTCATATCTTCCCCCTTGCAGCGGTGCCGGGTGGTGTACTGACCCGTGCAGGCCATACTGAAGCGGCCTCGGATTACGCGCGCCTGGCGGGTTTGCTGCCAGCAGCGGTTATTACCGATATTCTCACTCCCGAGGGAATGGTAGCTGACGGCCCGGCCCTGCGCGCTTTTGCCGAAAAACATAAGCTCAAGATCGGGACCATTGCCGACCTGATCCATTTTCGTCTGGTCAATGAGCGCACCATCCGTCGCATTCGGGAGGGTGTAATCCAGACCGAGTACGGGGAGTTCCAGCTGACCGCCTATCGCGATCAGACCGCGGGGGAAGTGCATCTGGCCCTGTCCCGGGGGGATATCGTAACGGAGCAGCCAACCCTGGTGCGGGTGCATGTGCAATCCGCCCTGCGCGACCTGGTTACCAGTCAGGTTGCGGGGCAGCCAAGCTGGAATATGGCTAATTGTCTCAGGACTGTGGCCGAGAACGGGCGCGGTGTGATTGTGCTGCTGACGAGGGCCGAGAGCCCGGAGCAGCTACTGGCAAGCATCGACATGGCGCTGGGTGAGGCCCCGGCCGCGGCGACAGTTACCCCCGACAGCTATACCACTGTAGGGCTGGGTTCGCAGATTCTGAAGGATCTGGGCGTGGGAAAAATCCACCTGATGGGCGCGCCGATCAAGTACAATGCGATTTCCGGCTTCGGCCTGGAAGTAATGGACTTCGTGGCGCCAGACCAGTGAGCTATCTGGCAGCGGGCCAGGAAAGTTAGCGAAAGAGAAAGGAAAGGACAATGACGGATATGAAGACGATCGAGGGCGATTTTACCAGCGGCAAGGGCAAGTACGCTCTGGTGGTGGGCCGCTGGAATAGCTTCGTCGTGGAACACCTGCTGGAAGGGGCTATCGATACCCTGCGCCGCCACGGTGTGGATGACAAACAAATCACCATACTGCGCGCCCCCGGTGCGTTTGAGATTCCATTGGTGTGCAAAAAGATCGCAGCCAAAGGGGACGCGGATGCCATAATCGCACTGGGCGCTGTCATTCGCGGTGGCACACCGCATTTTGAATACGTTGCCGGCGAGTGCACCAAGGGCATCGCGCAGGTCAGTATGGACAGTGGCGTGCCTATTTCTTTTGGCGTGTTGACGGTGGATTCTATCGAACAGGCAGTGGAGCGTTCCGGTACCAAGGCGGGTAACAAGGGCGCTGAAGCTGCGTTGTCCGCGATTGAAATGGTCAGCCTGCTGGGCAAGATCGGCTAAGTGAGCACTCCCGTTCGCAATACGCTGGCCGCCGAGCGCCGTAAGGCCCGGCACTATGGTATGCAGGCCCTGTACCAGTGGCATATGGCGGGCGCCTCCCTGGCGGATATCGAAGCGGAGTTTCGCGCTGATTACGATTTCAGCCATGTCGACCTGGAGTATTTTCAGGCTCTGCTGCACGGAGTTCCCGCCTGTGTCGATGAACTGGAAGCAACGTTTGAGCCCCTGCTTGATCGCAAACTGACAGACCTGGACCCGATAGAGCGCACTCTGTTGCGTATGGGCACCTTCGAGCTGGCCCAGCGCCAGGACGTTCCCTACAAGGTGGTCATCAATGAGGCGGTTGCGCTGACCAGGAAGTTTGGTGCCACCGACGGCCACAAGTATATAAATGGTGTGCTGGACAAGGTCGCCAGGGTATTGCGCAAGGTCGAAATCGACGCGGCATCCTGATGCCCGTCTCCGAATTTACCCTTATCTATCGCTATTTTTCCGCCCTTGGGCGCGGCGATGCCGTGGAACTGTCGGTGGGAGACGATTGCGCGATTCTTCGCCTCGCAGCTGGCGAACGTTTGGCGACCTCAGTGGATACCATGGTGGAGGGGGTGCATTTTCCGACTGACACCTTTCCGGAAGATATCGGTTTTCGGGCGGTGTCAGCGGCGGCGAGTGATCTTGCGGCCATGGGCGCCCGTCCCATCGGCATGACCCTGGCGCTTACCCTGCCGGAGGCCGATGAATTGTGGTTACACACTTTCAGCCAGGGAATTGCCGCCGCCAGCACTGAGTTTCAGCTACCCCTGGTTGGCGGGGATACCACCCGCGGGCCCCTGACCATTACGGTGCAGGTGCTGGGTGCGCTGCCATCGGGAGGGGCATTATTGCGCAGCAACGCCCGCGTTGGTGATAGCGTCTATGTGTCCGGCACGCTGGGGGATGCGGCCGCAGCACTGGCAATCCTCGCCGGCGAGTGGCAGCCGTTGCCCGAGCACAGTGAATTCCTGCTGGACCGCTTTAATCGGCCCCGGGCAAGGCTTGATCTCGGGCGCAAACTGCTGGGTAGCGCTAACGCCGCTATTGATATATCCGATGGCCTGCTCGCAGACGCGCAGCATATCGCCGCCGCCAGTGGTGTGCAGCTTTGCATCGATCCTCAGCGGCTGCCCTTATCACCGGCATTGCTGTCTCATCCCAGCATCGACCAGGCGCGCCAGTGGGCGCTCACGGGGGGTGATGATTATGAGCTGTGTTTTTGCCTGCCCGCCGGGGAAGACGTGCCGGCAGGGTGTACCCTCATAGGTGAAGTGGAGGTCGGTAGTGGGGTGCTCTGTGGCAATGAACCTTACACGGTATCTGGCTACCAGCATTTCTGAAGGGGAACATTATGAGTCAAGGGGTTAAATCCGGCACCTCAGCAGTAAGGAAACCAAGACCTTTTCATCGCCCTGTGCAGTTTCTGGCTTTCGGTTTTGGCAGCGGACTTTCTCCCCGGGCGCCGGGTACGGCCGGTACTATTGTGGCTGTCCCCCTTTATTGGCTGATCGCGGACTGGGGCCTCCTAGGGTACAGCGCTGTAGTGCTGGTTGCTGCCCTGGCGGGCATCTGGATTTGCGGCGCTGCCAGTCGCGAACTCAATGTACACGACCACCCGGGCATCGTGTGGGATGAATTTGTCGGTTACTGGATTACTCTGTGGGCGATGCCTGTGGACTGGATTTGGATGCTGGCTGGCTTTATTGTTTTTCGTATTCTGGATATCGCTAAACCCTGGCCTATCGGTCATTTGGACAAAAAGGTGGGCGGTGGTTTTGGCATTATGATTGATGACGTGCTTGCCGGTGTGATGGCCTGCGCAACCTTGCATCTTGCGCTGTGGCTTTTGTAGTGTTCACCGTTGGGAAGTTGGCTCGTACCCCTTTAGGCCTCCTGTTCTCGCTACTGTTTATGCTGGCCACGGCGACAGCGTGGTCAGCCGCGTCACGAGTTGAAGTTGAAGCACTTTTCACCAATGCAGCTGTACTGAAGATTGACGGTGAGCGAAAGATGCTGAAAGCCGGCCAATCCTATAAGGGAGTGACGCTGTTGGCTGCACACTCGCGCACCGCAACGCTGGCGGTAGATGGTGAGACTGTGGAGCTTGGGACATCCCGCCGGATAGGCACCCAGTATGAGGCCACGAAATCCCAGGTGGTCGATATCCCCCGCGATGCCATGTTGCAATATCAGACCAGCGCGAGCATCAATGGCCGCACAGTCCAGGTACTGGTGGACACCGGAGCCAACGTGGTTGCGCTGAACTCGCGCCACGCCCAGTCTCTGGGGGTGGATTACAGCGCCGGTACACCGGGTCGCGTGCAGACAGCGAGTGGGTTGGTCAATGCGTGGGTTGTCACATTGCAGTCAGTCGACGTAGGCGGTATCCGTGTGGACAATGTGCAAGCCTCTGTCGTGGAAGGCGATTACCCCAGCACCATTTTGCTGGGAATGACCTACCTACGACATGTCAGAATGCAGGAAGTGGATGGGGTGTTGTCACTGTCCAGGGCCTGGTAGTAGGTTTCGGTCTACTCGCACCCGGCATATTAAAGCGGTAGAATGTCACGCCCTTTCAGCCGGATGTCCAGATTGACAGCACGCTACGTAGAATCTTCACGCCTCCCCACCCAGTGGGGCGCATTCGATTTGCACGGCTTCGAGGACCCCACATCCAACAAGGAGCACATCGTGCTCACGATGGGTGATGTCGGGAGTGGTGAGCCGGTGCTTGCGCGGGTACACTCTGAGTGCCTCACCGGTGACGCGTTGTTCAGCATGCGCTGCGATTGCGGCAACCAGCTGCAGGCGGCCCTGCAAGCCATCGCCACAGAGGGCCGTGGCGCTTTGTTCTATTTGCGTCAGGAGGGCCGGGGTATAGGCCTTCTCAACAAGATCAAGGCCTACAAATTGCAGGATGAGGGTGCCGATACAGTAGAAGCCAATGAGCAGCTGGGTTTCGGGGCCGACATGCGCGATTACAGCATGTTGGACCCCATGTTAAGACATCTGCACATCACCGCTGTACGCTTAATGACCAACAACCCCCGCAAGGTGGCGGCGCTGGAGGAGGCTGGGGTCGAGGTGGTAGAGCGTATCGCCCTGCATACTGACCGCAACCCCCACAACGAGAAGTACCTGACCACTAAGGCCGGGAAGCTGGGGCATTTGTTCGAGAGCAGGGGTTAAGAGGTTACCGATCCCGCTCTACGATATATCTCGCCAGGTCTCGCAGATGGTTGGCTGACTCACCGAACCCGGTTAATGCCTCCAGTGCCTCGCCCAGCAGTCGCCGCGCCTCGTCTTTGGCACCCTCAAGCCCCATCAGTTTTACGTAAGTAGGTTTATCGGCCTCAACATCCTTGCCCTGGGTCTTGCCCAGCGTCTCTGTGTCGCCTTCAACGTCGAGAATGTCATCCACCACCTGGAAGGCGAGGCCGATTTTTGTGCCGTAGGCGTCGAGAGCAACGAGTTGTTCGCTACTTGCGTGACCTGCAATTCCTCCCATAGCCAATGCCGCGCGGATCAGGGCCCCCGTCTTGAGCGCGTGCATCTGCCGCAGTTGTTCCAGCCCGAGGCTGGTGCCGACAGAGGCGATATCCATGGCTTGCCCACCCACCATGCCCTGTAGCCCGGATGCCCTGGCCAGAGATTTTATCATCTCAACACGCTGCAAATTACTGAACCCGAGCGCGTTTGCGATGAGTTCAAATGCACGGGCCTGCAGGCCGTCACCAACCAGTATGGCCGTTGGTTCATCGTAGGCTCTGTGGCAGCTGGGTTGACCCCGGCGCAGGTCATCATCGTCCATGGCCGGTAGGTCGTCATGGACCAGCGAGTAGCTGTGGATCAATTCAATAGAGCAGGCGATGTCGTCCAGCCCCTCAGTGCTACCGGAGGGTTGAAGTGCATCGTAAGCAGAATATACAAGAACAGCGCGAATACGTTTACCGCCATTGGTCAGGACACCACTGGTAGCTTCACCGATCCGGGTCAGTTCCGGTAAGCCAGCGGTATCCGCGTCAGTGTGCGCCACAACTACGCCGGCTAAAGCTGCATTAACCCTGTTCCGTTTGGACTGAACATAGTCGGAAAAGATACTGATCATTCCGCACCCTCGTCCTGAAATGGCTTCTCTACTGGCTCGCCGTCTTGCTCGATTAGTGCGGTTACCCGCTGCTCGGCATCCTCCAATTCTTTCTGTGCCTTGCGGATCAGCTTGAGTCCGGTTTCAAATGCCGCCAGTGAATCGGCCACGGAGAGCTGTTCTTCGTCGAGTTTGTCGACGGTGCTTTCAAGCTGAGAGAGAGTTGCTTCCAGGTTGAGTTTGTCTTTTTTTGCCATGGGAAGTTGCCCGTGTTGGTTGAGATACCCAGTTTCGTATTTGTCTTCGCTGGGCGGGAATTATATCGAAATTCTCTTTCCCTCGGGCGATCGCTGGACATTTTAATGTGTGTCGCCGGAAGGAAAGTGGAGAACAGTATCGTGGACGAAAGCACCAGTATGGTACATTTTGTGACATCCAAACCAATGCACTTCAGTGCAGGGCGAGTCACTATGATTAATAGAGGAACTGCTTAATGAAAAGGTATCTGGTCACCGGAGGTGCTGGTTTCCTGGGCTCTCATCTTTGCGACAGATTAATCAAGGACGGTGCGGACGTCCTGTGTGTGGATAACTATTTTACTGGATCGAAGGAGAATATCGCGCATCTCATCCCGAATCCTTGTTTCGAAGCTCTCCGCCACGATGTGACTTTCCCGCTGTACGTCGAGGTGGACAATATTTATAACCTGGCCTGTCCCGCCAGCCCCGTGCACTACCAGCACGATCCTGTACAAACGACCAAGACAAGTGTACATGGGGCTATCAACATGCTGGGTTTGGCCAAACGGGTGGGTGCTCGAATATTTCAGGCTTCGACCAGTGAGGTATATGGTGATCCGGAAGTTCACCCTCAAAACGAGGGATACTGGGGCAAGGTAAACCCTATAGGCCCTCGCTCATGTTATGACGAGGGTAAACGCTGTGCTGAAACGCTTTTTTTCGATTACTTCCGTCAACACGATTTGGATATCAAGGTGGCCCGTATTTTCAATACTTACGGCCCGAGGATGCACCCCAGCGATGGTCGAGTGGTCAGTAATTTTGTGGTTCAGGCGCTAAGGGGCGAAGACATCACAATCTTTGGCGATGGCCAGCAAACACGATCTTTTTGCTACGTTGATGACCTGATTAATGCGTTTGTGGCGCTAATGGACACTGAACGAGGGTTCACGGGGCCGGTAAATATGGGTAATCCACGGGAATTCACGATGCTGGAGTTGGCTGAAACAGTATTGCGTCTTGTTGGAGGGAAATCCAGGATCTCGTTTCATCCCTTACCCGTGGATGACCCCAGGCAGCGAAAACCCGATATTGAGCTCGCACGGGAAAAGCTGGGCTGGGAGCCGAAAGTAATGCTTGAAGATGGGTTGAAGGAAACCATTGCTTATTTCAAAAAAATTGTGGGGTAGTACTCAATTGCTAGTCGAAATAGAGACCAAATTGAAAGAGGCGTTCAAAGGAAAAGTTGATAGTGTGCGGCACAGAGGATCAATCGCTATCAGAATTGATAATCGGACACTTTGAATATTCTACCCGAATTTTTGTTGCGACGAATTTCGCATCGACCCGGCTTGGTAAAAATTCTAGACAATATCGGTTGGTTGACCTTGGACAAGTCACTGCGAATGGTCGTTGGGCTCATGGTTGGCGTATGGGTTGCACGGTATCTTGGTCCGGAACAATTTGGGCTCCTTAACTATGCAATGGCATTTGTCGCTTTGTTTTCTATGTTGGCTACTTTGGGCCTCAATGGCATAGTTGTTCGCGATTTGGTACGAAAGCCGGAGCTTGCCCATGTCACTCTGGGAACGACACTGGTACTTCAATTTGCGGGTGGGCTGGTGGCATTTTTGCTAAGTCTTCTGGTTATCGTATGGATGCGCCCTGCCGATTCTTACATGCACTTGATCATTGGGATAATAGGGTTCGCTTTGGTGTTCAGGGGTAGCGAAGTGATCAGGTACTGGTTTGAATCGCTTGTTCTGTCAAAGTATTCGGTATGGATAGGGTCTCTGGTCTTTCTAGTAATTGCCTTATTTAAGGTGATATTTATCCTGCAGGGGGCACAGTTAGCTGACTTTGCATGGCTAGTTCCGGCCGAGGCAATTTTACTCTCGCTTGGCATGCTGTATGTATACATCAGGCACACAGGGGGAATCGTTCGCTGGTCTTTTCAACTAAATCGCGCCAAGACTTTGATCCTGGATTCCTTACCACTGATGCTTTCCGGCCTTGCTGTGATGATCTATATGCGGATTGATCAAGTTATGCTGGGGAGTATGATAGGAAATGAGGAGGTCGGAGTCTATTCCGCAGCGGTCCAGCTAAGCGAGGCTGCATACTTCATCCCGATGGCCGTGGTAGCGTCGGTGTTTCCCGCGATTATTGCCGCCAAAAGTGAGAATGATGCAGTATATCAATATAGAACCGCAAAACTTTATGACACTCTGGTACTCATCGCCTGTGCGATTGCCCTTCCTGTCAGCCTTTTTGCGAACCATATTATCGGTTTCCTGTATGGCAATGCGTTTCTGGGAGCGGGAAATATTCTTGCGCTGCATATATGGGGGGCTGTATTTGTGTTTCTTGGTGTGGCGAGTAGTAACTGGTTCATTCTTGAGAATTTGCAGAAAATGGCATTCTATCGAGCGGCACTTGGGGCGATTATCAATGTGGCGGCGAATTATGTACTAATACCAAAATATGGTGGACTTGGCGCTGCTGCCGGGACAGTGCTTTCTCAATTTTTTGCAGCGTACCTTTTTGACATGATGAGTAAAAAAACAAGGTATCAATTCTGGGTCAAAACAGGCTCTTTGTTGCCGTTTCTAAGAATCATCAGGCATGGACAAAAATAATGACGTTAACGATTTTCAGAGCGTACAGCGTAATCTTTGGAAAAAACCACTGTACCGTTTTAATAGTTTGCTTTATAGGTGCGCATGAATGCGGTGGGAATGTTGTGCATGGATGATTGGAAGCTAAGCACAACAGTCGCGCTCATTATATTTAATCGCCCGGACACGACGGCTGAGGTGTTTGCAAAAATTGCGGAGGCCAAGCCGCCCAAGCTTTTGGTTGTCGCCGATGGTCATCGTCCGGATCGGCCGGGAGAGATACAGAAGTGTGAAGCGGCTAGAGCAATTATTGATCAAGTAAGCTGGGATTGTGAGGTAAAAACCAATTATTCAGAGCGAAATATGGGGTGTAAGCTACGTGTCTCATCCGGAATCAGCTGGATTTTTGAGGAAGTCGAAGAGGCCATAATATTGGAAGATGATTGCGTTCCGCACCCGAGTTTCTTCAGATATTGTGAAGAGCTTCTGCAACGATATCGTCACGATGAGCGGATTGGCATGATTAGCGGTGACAATTTTCAGTTCGGCGCGACTCGCAATGACTATAGCTACTACTTTTCTCGTTATAACCATATCTGGGGATGGGCTTCATGGCGAAGGGCCTGGAGGTATTATGATCGAGACTTGACTGATTGGCCGGCTGAGTTTTGCCGAGGGAGTTTACGATCTCGTTTCGAGAGTCCGGTCGAATATAGAATGTGGAGCAAAGCGTTTAACGATGTATCCAAAGGCCGAATAGATACCTGGGATTATCAGTGGACCTGTGTACTGTGGTTACAGTCGATGCTTACTGTGCTGCCATCAATAAATTTGGTTTCCAATATCGGTTTTGGGCCTGAGGCAACACATACAGTGGGGATAAGCTCTGCTGCCAATTTGCCCGCGGAAAAAATGGAATTTCCCCTTCGCCACCCGCATAACGTACTGCGTGATGTCGAAGCCGACCGAAACACCTACAAAAAAATGTTCCACCAAAATATAGTGAAACGGATATTAGCGTCTATTTACAATTTTGGAAAAGCAATTTGGGCCAGGTATTTTTGAGGATTATCGGTGTTAATGGATACGGTATGCTTTCGGGACCGGTTTATTGTGCAACGTAGAATGTAGCTGCCGTGAAAATAGTCATTCTATGTAAGCGTGCGCCCCAGAATAAAGATCTCTGGGAACGGCCAAATGGTCGCTTTTTCCACATCGCAAAACTTTTAGCGCAGCAAGGCGATGAGATTCATTTTGTAGTGCTTAGCTATGCTGGGGGATCGGAGTTTACTTGCTTTCGGGACGGTTTTACATGGCATTCCATTTCCCTGAAGCCAAACCCTCTCCGCTATTACAGGGCTGTTAGAGTACTTGCCGAGTCCATTGGCGCAGATTGGATTGTGGGGTGTTCGGACACTTACTTTGGTATTTGTGCAGTCTTCGTTGGGCGAGCTATCGGAGCTAAAGTGCTAATCGATGCTTATGATAACTATGAGAGCTATATGCCTTGGTGTTTACCTCTGCATTGGCTGTGGCGTTGGGCGTTGAGCCAAAGTACTGCTATCACGGCCGCCGGTCCAGGGTTGCTGAGCCTCTTGGCCAGGTTCTATAAAGGGCGAAATAAGAGAGTCATTGAGATGTGTGCTGACCCTCAATTTACACGCGAATCAAAAATTGAGGCTCGAGATTCCTTGAATTTGCCATTGGACAGATACTTGATTGCGTACACCGGTAGTCTGAGTGTGGGTAGGGGCGTTAAGGAGCTTATTGCGGTCATAGACCGACTCCGCGAGGCGAGGCCTGAAATCTTGTGGACCTTTACGGGTGCCACAAACAGAAACGTTAGCTTGCCGGAAAATTGCCTCCATCTTGGTTATGTGGAAGACGCCCAGGTAGTCGATGTCTTAAGAAGTGCTGATCTAGTGGTTAGCATCAATAAGCCGGGCTCTTTTGGCGATTATGGTTATCCCGTAAAAATATATGAAGCTCTCGCAGTTGGCGTGCCTGTTCTCGCTTTTTGTACGGAGTCGACTAATTTTGTGATGCGAAGACATTTGACCGGCTTGACTAAGTTTGGCGATATTGATGCGATGGTCAAGAATATCTCAAGTACTCTTGAAGAGCCTTATGAGGTGATTACGGACGTTTCAGGTTGGGCGGCCCAGGTAGAATCTCTGCGGCAAGGGCTGCTGGATTGGCACTGACCGTAAGTTTCTCTTGTGACCCAAACACGGTACCTGATCCCGCATTCGAGTTAGGCATTTTTTCAATAAAAAATCGCAGCTTATATTTAGGTAGTTCTATTCAGGTCGGTAAATAGGGGTTCCTGGTCAGTTGCTTTACTTCATATCCGGCGTCGAGAAGGCTGGACACCAAGCTGGTGTTATCGCCATCCTTCAAAAATACAACGGAAATAAGCCTATAATCCCTCAGTCTTAGTTTCGACAAGATGTCCATAATCCGAATGATGACTTTGGCACGACGAAGAAGTGGCCCGCCTATATGTAGTGGCTCCCTAATCATGCCTTCTTCAAAGTAGTCATTGATACCTTTGAAAGCGATTATCGGATAGTTCAAGCCCAATGCTATCTTTTCCATTTCTCTTTTGGATATTCTATATACATAGTTGCCCGACTCCTCATAATCTGTGGAATATGTCGCGGATTTTTTTGCAATGCCCCCGACAAATTTCCGGGCTGCTGCGTATGCCCTGTCAAGTAATTTCCCTTGTAAAACGTGATCAGACGGTTCTATCAGTATTACGCCTCGTTTACTGACGCGCAGTAGTTCATAGAGGGCCTTTATCGGCCTTGGGAAATGGTGAAAAGCGTCCTTGCAAAAAACAAAGTCAAATTGCTCATCACTGAAACTCAATTCCTCTGCATTCTCGACGCTGAAGTCCTTAAGTAGTTCCTGCTCGTATGCTTCCTCCAGCAATAATCCGGAAATATCCGATGCCGTTACCTGGCATTCGCGGCTAGATAAAAACTGCGCGTCCAGTCCATATCGTCCGTCTCCCACGGTCAGCCATGAGTTGCTACATTTTTCATTGATGAGGGGTTCAACCACACGATATATTCTCTGGTGTCGCCATGCATCCACGGTGTCGGCATCGAGCCAGGAGCGAGCAAACTCTGCTTGAGCGCCACCCTCTGCATAGTCATCGAAGTGTGACCTGTGGCTGTCATAGCTTTGGTTCTCAAATTTCTTTGATTTCAAAATATACCCGTATCATATTGCTGAGCGGAAAAGTATGATCCTTTATATCCTTAGCGCAAACCAAGAGCAATATGATTGCTTGGCAGTTATGGTAGTTGGCATGCACTCTTGTCTCGTAACATCAGGTCCGGCATGGTTGAAGTGTGGTCAAATCGCATGGCGGGACTGTCTAGCGTGAACCGATTCGATTGCCTCGCGTGGATAACTTACAGGGGGACCTATTTTCCGGTGAGGACTTATGAGTGTTAGCAACGTCAATTTGCAGAGAGTGTGCCCGCTGTGTGCTTCTTGCCGGGAAGAGTGCTTTCGCAATACAGTTCTTGGTAAGTATGAGGTAGGATATTACTACTGCGACACATGTGGTTTTCTTCAGACAGAAGTACCATTCTGGTTGAATGAGGCGTACGTCGAAGCTATCGCGGACGCTGATACAGGGCTAGTGTCTCGGAACGTACAATTGTCGCGAAAACTATCATCCCTATTGTACTGTAGCTTTGACCATCAGGGCGTGTATGTGGATTCCGCTGGTGGCTACGGTATGTTAGTGCGACTTATGAGAGATATAGGTTTCGATTTCTATTGGTACGATGAATATTGCCAGAATATTTTTGCGCGTGGTTTCCCGGCAAATAGACTTGAATGCAAGGTGACAGCCGTAACTGCATTCGAGGTTCTGGAGCACGTGCAGGACCCGCTACAATTTCTTGTGAATTGTCTGCAGAAAAATGGTGCTGATACCATCATATTTTCTACCGAGTTGTTTCGCGGCCGGCCTCCGAATCCATCGGATTGGTGGTATTACAGCTTCGAAACAGGCCAGCACATATCCTTCTACCAGTTGCGAACTTTGCAATACCTAGCAAAAAAATTGTCGCTTAATCTCTATTCAAGTGGCAATTTTCACATACTGACGGAACGCCGTATCAACCGGCTATTTTTTTGGTTGTCGACTGGTAGACTGGCTCGCTTAGGGAGTATTTTGGCAAAACTGGGAATGAAATCCCGAAAATTTTCCGATCACTTTGATCTTCGCAACTCCCCGCAGGCTGATTGATTTTTTGTGAAGATACTTTATGACTATGGCGCATTTTCCCGGCAATTTTATGGAGGTGTCTCCAGATATTTTGTCGAACTAACGCGTGAGCTAGGAAATCGAGGGAGTGTGCAGCCCAGAATTATCGCCCCCTATCATATCAATCGCCATCTTTCAGAACTCGGTCCTGACATTGTACATGGGCGTCTGCTAAAGCGACTCCCCAGAGCGGCTGGAAAACTTCTCAATATCTATAATAAGGCCGCATTTAAAGTGCAGGCTAACCTGTACCAAGCTGATATATTGCACGAGACGTATTTTTTTCGAAATGGGTTTGAATTGTCTGGTAATCCTGCCCGGGTGGTCACAGTCTACGACATGATTCACGAAAAATTTCCCAACTACTTCTCTGCAATTGATCGAACCATCATAAACAAGCATGCTGCCGTCGCTCGGGCTGATCACGTAATTTGTATCTCGGAAACCACGCGGCGTGATCTTATAGATATTTTCGGAGTAGATGCCAGCAAAACCTCAGTCGTAAAGCTCGGTTTTTCAGCCCCTGTAATAACGCCAAAAAGTCTTCCGAGAATACCAAACAGACCATATATTCTCTATGTGGGTGTAAGGAGTGGATACAAGAATTTTGGGAGTCTTCTGGAGGCATATGTCGGAAACACAGCATTGCGTAACAATTTTCAATTGGTGTGCTTTGGTGCGCAAAATTTCACTGGTGCGGAGCGTAGCTCTATTAGACGTTTAGGCTTATCTGGCGAGGATGTGTTGTGGGTGGGTGGAAGTGATGTGAAATTGGTAAATTTGTACCGCCATGCTGCTGTATTCGTTTTCCCTTCGCTTTACGAAGGCTTCGGTATGCCTCCACTGGAGGCGATGGCTCAAAGTTGTCCGGTGGTTTGTAGCAATGCTGGCTCTATTCCCGAAGTGGTTGGCGATGCCGGAGAATATTTCGAGCCGCAAGATACTTTTTCGATCGCAAAAGCTATAGAGAATGTTGTAGGTTCCAGTCAGCGCATGGAAACACTACGCGCCGCTGGGAAAGAGCAGATAAAAGCATTTACTTGGGCGAAATGCGCGCAGGGTACCGAGACGGTATATTCGCGATTGACCTGAGTTGGGCTGGTCTTACTTGAAGATGTTTATGCCCGTAGAGCAACTTTTACCTGCTGGTTAAACAATTCCCAGCTATGTTTTGAAGCATAGTCCTGGCATGATTTGGCACTGGGTCCTCTTCCATCAAGAATTCTGAGTGCGGCGGACGCGAACCGTCCGTACTCACCAGCTTCAATAAGGCAGCCACTCTCACTGGATACGGCATCGCGCACGCCGCCTACCTCGAATGCGACAGTGGGAGTGCCTAGGCTTGCCGCCTCTATTGCAACCATACCGAAACCTTCCACATCGCCGGGGATATCTACAAGGGGAAATATATGAACGTCGGCAAGGGCGTAACAGGCTGCCAAGTCAGAGTCGCTGAGCTGTCCGAGAAAAACAATGTGGTCGCGGTATTTCTTTTTTGATACAAGAGAGAGCACGTCATTTTCCTCTCCCAGTTGATTGAGACTGTTTTCCGGATTTTTTCCTACTACGACCAAGCCCGCGCGCGGTTCAGCTGCAAGGATGACCGGGAGGCTATGTTCAATGAATATGGACAACCCTTTACGTCTGGTTATGCGTCCTACAAAAATCATGATTTTTTCAAATGGAATGCCGAAGCGAGTACGGGCGTTTGCGAGCGTCTTGTCATCTGGCATGATTGGCAAGTTCGTGCCCGGGTTGATCACTGTAATTCGGTCCTCGACCACTCCCTTTTCGATGGCGATTTTCCGAGTATTCTGACTATTGACGATCGCTTTTTGGGCGTCGCAGATGCAGGGAACAAATACACTCTGGTAGAAATAATTGTTCACAACTAGATCTAGTCCATGCAGATAAACGAGCGTTTCATAGGAAAATAGGCTGCGGAGAATACGTAAAGTGGGGCCGATAAGCCCGCTACCTCCGACTACGAGGTCAAATTTTGTGTGGCGACATTCGCGGATCGAGAGCCAGGTGGAGACCAGTAAAAAAGGTATCGGTTTGGCAGGAGTCTCTAGGACTCGTGTTCCGTGAGGCAGAAAGGCTGCACACCCTTGCGGTCCAATTACAGTCAACTGCGAATATTGCGCAATACCTGAGGCCATGTTCTGCATCAGTCTTTCCATGCCTCCCACGAGAGGAGGTAGGTTGCGTGTAATTAGCAGCACCTGATGATTAACTTCCTCGATGGGCATTAGCGGCCTCTAAGGCTGATCCAGGCTTGTGCAAAACCCAGATATGTGGCGTAGCCCATTTCATGTATTGAGCGATGAAATTCGCTGCGTGCCACTTGAGCGTGTCGGATTGCAACATGTAGCTAACCTCGAACATTTCAGGATCTGCAATCACTTTTGCGGAGTAGTCGACAATATGAAATGTGTTGCAGAGCTTACGCAGCGCCCAATAACTCACATGCTTTTCATGGTAGTAGCCACCTTTCCTGGCAAGGCGCATATAAAGATGGGCAAGCGGCCGCGGTATTAGCGATAAAAGAGGTAGACGATAATGGGGCTCCATGAACATTACCCTGTTGTTACCGGAGAAATAGCAGAACCCGCCGGGCCGCAACACACGGTAGATCTCGGCAAACATTTCAGCAGCGTCCGGAACGTGCTCGTATACATGAGAGCACACAACCACATCTACACTGGTGTCTGCGTGGTCCAGTTTCATTGCGTCTCCCCGAGCGAAGCTCAGGTTAGGCTTGTGAAATTGTTCTATGGCAAACTCCACTGCGAGTTCGTCTATGTCAATACCGGACACATAGCCGAAGTGATCTGCCAGAAAATCATCGATAATTCCGCTTGAACTACCGATATCGAGCAGATGCAGATTAGAAAGATCCTGAGTTTCCAGAAAGTGTTGACACACTTTCACGATGGTTAGTGCCTTTCTGCGACGGGGTTCGCTGTCAAATACAGAAGGCTTAATTGAGGAGTAGTTGTGCTGGTAAGCTCGCGCCACTAGTTATTGCTGCCAATGCCGACTGGAGTCTTTATCTCTACTTCTAATGTTGAGGAAATGTCTGCAGGTAGAAACGCCTGTTTGATGCTGCGTAATATCCCCTCACAAGTCAGCCCAGCCCAGTGGAGCTGCTCAGAGTGATCACCGTGATCCAGAAATTCATCTGGCAGCCCGAGATGGAGTAGCCCAGTTTTGAAACTCTGGGTTGCTAGGAACTCGCCCACCAGGGAGCCGGCGCCACCAGCGATGACATTTTCCTCCAGGGTTATCAGGAACTCGTGCTGAGTGGCGAGAGCCGCCACCATCTCCTCGTCCAGCGGTTTCACCCAGCGCATATCCACTACCGTCGCGTTCAACTCAGCTGCCGCAGTCATGGACTCCTTGAGAAGCGTACCAAAACACAATATCGCGACCCGTTCCCCGCGCCGTACCTCGACGGCTTTGCCGATCTCAAGCTCGACCATTTCATTCGCAATAATAGCCCCCGGCCCAGTGCCCCGCGGGTAGCGTATTGCCGCAGGACCCGCGTGCAGGTAGGCCGTATATAGCATCTGCCGACACTCGTTCTCGTCAGAGGGTGCCCCTATCACCATATTGGGAATGCACCGCAGGTAGCTAAGGTCAAACGCGCCATGGTGAGTTGGGCCGTCCTGCCCCACCAGACCAGCGCGGTCAATGGCGAAGGTCACGTCGAGGTTCTGCAGCGCAACATCGTGTATCAATTGGTCGTAGCCGCGTTGTAAAAAGGTGGAATAAATTGCCACAACCGGTTTGAGGCCGTCACAGGCCATGCCTGCCGCCAGGGTTATGGCGTGCTGCTCGGCAATGGCTACATCGTAATATCGGTCCTTGAAATGCTTGGCAAACTCCACCATACCCGAGCCTTCACACATGGCAGGCGTGATGCCGATAAGGCGCGGGTCCTGCGCCGCCATGTCGCACAGCCAACGGCCGAAGACTTCCTGGTACTTGGGCAATCGGGGTGTTGCAGGCGGCGGTGTTGCTGCGGGAGGGGTTGCGAGCTGCGGCCCTTTGGGCTTGGCCTCTATCTTGTTAATGGCATGGTAGCCCACCGGGTCTGCCTCCGCCGGCGCAAACCCTTTTCCCTTCATGGTGCGGATATGGAGGAACTGCGGGCCTACCAGCTCCTTCATGTTTTCCAGGGTCTGAATCAGGCCGGGCAAGTCGTGGCCATCCAGTGGGCCGATATAATGGAAGCCCAGTTCTTCGAACATGGTACCTGGCGCCACCATGCCTTTCATGTGTTCTTCGGTGCGTTTCGCCAGTTCCCAGGCGGGACGTATTTTTTCCAGAACTTTTTTAGAGCCCTCGCGCATGGCGATATAGGTTTTGCTGGCCCAGATTTTGGCGAAATAGGTCGCCAGGCCGCCCTTGTTGTGGCCGATGGACATCTGGTTGTCGTTGAGTATCACCAGCATATTGGGTCGCTCGTGCCCGGCGTGGGCAAGCGCTTCAAAAGCCATGCCGCCGGTGATGGCGCCATCACCAATCACGGCGATCACCTTGCGATCTATGCCTTGGTGTTTCGCGGCCAGGGCCATGCCCATTGCCGCGGAAATGCTGGTTGAGGAATGGCCTACGCCAAACGTGTCATATTCACTCTCGCTGCGTTTGGGAAAGCCTGAGAGGCCTCCCGCGTGACGCATACTGTGCATTTGCCGCATTCGGCCGGTCAAAATCTTGTGCGGATACGTCTGGTGGCCCACATCCCAAACGATTCTGTCCTCGGGTGTGTTATAGATGTAGTGCAGGGCCAAGGTGAGTTCGACCACGCCCAGTCCAGCCCCGAAGTGGCCGCCGGATTGCCCTACGCTATAGAGCAGAAAGCTGCGTAACTCTGCTGTCAGCTGCTGCAGCTCGACCATGGTTAACTTGCGCAGGGACGCCCCCTGATCAATCGTGTCCAGCAGAGGTGTGGCAGGTGGTAAAAGGGGGATATCCGAGAGCATGGGCAGGATTCTAGCGCATAATGAGCCAAAAGTAGCGCATTAGCGCGTGCTGTTTGAGGCGTATGGCTCTTGCTCGTCTTGCGTCAGCAGGCTCTGGAGCAGCAGTGAGAGTCGAACATAACCCTGCTCGTTCAGATTAACCCCATCTATACGGAAAAAGTCCGGGTTGGGATTGCCGTTGCTTCTGGCAAGCAGGGTATTGGGGTCCAGTACTTCAACCTGGTCATTTTCCAGGTCCCATTGTTGCAACAGCAGGGTTGTCTTCTCGATTTTGGCGTAGTCCTCCGGGTGCAGCGGTGTTTTGATTGGGGCAAAAATTAAATACTGCCTCGGAATCTCGAAGGACTCGTCCAGGGTCACCAGCTTGCGGATGGCTGTCACCAGTTCCTCTGCAGACTTGTTGTCACGCACATGAAACTCGCTGTTGCCCGGCAGTACCACCAGGGTACTTGGCTGATAGTAACCGATGAGCTCTGCATAATAGTGCGTAATATCGTTGATGGTGGCATCGCCCAGCGGGCGCATAACGACCGGTTTTGGGCTCAAAAGGTCACCCAGCCCCTTCCAGAGTTTTACGCGTCGGCCACCGACAACAAGCACTGACTTAGTCGGTATTTCCACCAGGACATCGGCTTTTGCATAGACACGGACTTCTGCCGCCCACGTATCAGGTGATGCGTCCATGGTCGCCAGCAACTCCTGTGACGCCAAATAAGTTAGATGGATGATGGGGATCAGCAATAGAACAGCGCAAAAAGTGCGAATGGCCTTCCATGAATACATGCCTCGCGCCCCGGTTATTTCAATAGTACAAGTGTGTAGTAAAAGTCTCCGGGTGGCAACGGACCACCCTGTGATGCCGTTCTCAGCTTTGGCTCTTAAGCTTATGTTTCGGCCCACTTGCGTGTAGGATTCGCAGATGATCTATCAGCGCCACATACCCCGGGAAGAACTTTTTGTTGCCCAGCTGGAAACGCTGATGCAAAACGGCCGCGTGGCAACGCTTGGCGCGCACCTGATCGGTATGATCGCAACAGCCCTGTTGTTCTGGCAGTATCTCCCGCTGTCGATAACTCTGCTTTGGGCAGCAGCCTTCACAATATTACTGCTGCTACGCTCGTTGCAAATGAGTAATGCTCTGGTGGAGCGCTTGTACCAGACACGCCCCCGGCGCGTGTATTGGCAACTCATTATTGGCACGGCAGTGACAGGCGCGATCTGGTCAGCCATCTACATTTATGCTGCCACCCGCGTTCCTATTACCGTGCAATACATGTTGCTGCTGATTATCGTGATGATTACCGCGTTTTCGGTGGGATATTCTGTGGTAATCCGGGAGTACTTCATTGTCTATGTTTTTGCCTCATTATGGCCTATTGCATGGTGGAGCCTCGTGCATTATTGGGACCAGTCCTACAACCTCCTGATCGGCCTTTTGATGTTGGCTTTTTGCGCTTTGCTGGTGTCTGTTAGCGACCAGGTTTATAAGTCTTTTCGCAATATGATTGCGCTCAATTGGGAGCGTGAAACCATGGCCCAGGAGCTGGGGGACCTCACCACCTCATTGCGGGACCGCAACCGCCAACTGCGGGATGCGCGGCGCCAGCTTACGGACCTGGCCAATGTGGACGAACTGACCGGGCTGGGAAATCGCCGCCTGATCAATAAAGTCTTGCGGGACGAAATCAACCGGGCTCGCCGTAGCAGCACCAGTCTGGCCGTCATTCTACTGGATGTGGACTATTTCAAGAATTACAACGATAACTACGGCCATCCCGCCGGTGATGCTGTGCTGAAACGTCTCGCAGACTTAATGCAGCGGGCAACCAGCCGTGCCGGTGAAATTGTTGGGCGGTACGGTGGTGAGGAGTTTATTCTGGTATTGCCAGGTGCCACTGTCCAATCGGCGGTGCGCACAGCGGAGCGCCTGAAGGACCTGGTTAACTCTGAGGGCATCGCCCATGAGAAGTCACAGATTGGCGGAATTATTACTGTGAGTCAGGGTGTGGTTAGTATGATGCCGGGTACCGAGCTGACAGCTGCGGACATTATCAAGCGGGCCGACAACGCGCTTTACAAGGCCAAGCACGAGGGCCGCAACAGGATTTGCATCCATTGATGCCTCAGGCTGAGCCGTCCTTGAAGCGGTGAATCTGGCGCCGTTGTTTTTTGTTCGGGCGATGTGCCGGGCGGTCGATCATACCTCCAGCGGCCTTGCGGGCTGCTGATTCTGCCTCGCGTTTGGCGAGGCTGGCATCAGTTTCTGCATAGAGTTGTTGGGCTTCAGCAGCGCCGCGACGCTGGTCACTGAGTGCCAGCACCTCGATCACGCGCTCATCCCACCCCTGGCGTATCTGCAGAATGTCCCCGGTGGCGATTTCGCGGGACACTTTTACCCGCTGGCTTCCAAGGTGCACTTTTCCGCCCTCGATAGCCGCTTTTGCCAGGCTGCGTGTCTTGAAAAACCTCGCTGCCCACAGCCATTTGTCCAGTCGCAGTTTTTCCATAGTTTGGCCCGACTCAGTCATTGCCCGCCACCCCCGGCATAATTTCGTTGAAATGGTGGATGCTGGGAAAACGGGTGCTGAGACGTTTCTGGCTCTGGCTGTCCGGCTGTAGCAGTGTAAGCAGGTGCACGATACCGTATTCCTGTGCCGAGTCCAGCACTCGCTCGGTATCGTCTATCAACAGTGTACGCGCCGGGTTAAACGGATGTAGCGCCTGCAGTTTGTGCCAGAAGGCCTGGTCTTCTTTGGGCGCTTCAAGGTCGTGGGATATCACTACGCGGTCGAACCAGCCGGTGATATCTATGTTGGCCATCTTGAGCTCCAGGGTTTTGCGATGGGCATTGGTCACCATGACCACGTCGCGGTGGCTGGCATGCAGTTGGGTCAGAAACTCGATAGCGAAGGGGCGCACCCGTATCATGTGCTGTATTTCCTGCTTGAGCGCGGGAATATCCATTTCCAGTTGCTCTGACCAGTGGTCCAGGCAATACCACTGCAGAGTGCCCTCGCCACTGCGGAAGGTGGCTTGCAGAAAGGCCGCAGACTCTGTCTCGCTGATCTGGTGCTTGGCGGCGTAAAGCTTTGGCAGATGGTCCATCCAGAAGTGGTTGTCAAAGTGCAGGTCCAGCAGCGTGCCGTCCATGTCCAGCAGTACGGTGTCTATTGCATCCCACTCGATCATTTTGCCCACCTCTGGATAGAGGCGTGATTATGCCCTTTTTTAGTCGTCACGCCAGGGCTCTGTATGGCGATGTTATGATAGGCGGTATTCGTATAGGAGGAATGTGTGCAGCAATTACCCGATCTGGTACCGCCATTACTTGAGCTCTGCAGTGAAGCCGGAGAGCTTATCTGCAAGCATTATTACGCCCCCGGGGCCACTGCTTTCGAGGCCAAGGACGACCAGTCACCCCTCACTCTGGCCGATACCGAATCCCACGCTGCGCTGCAGGCGGGACTGCAGGCCATGCAGCCCCGATTGCCCGTATTGTCAGAGGAATCGGCGCCGGAGGCTCTGGTGGGGCGACTCGGCTGGAGCGAGTACTGGCTGGTAGACCCGCTTGACGGGACGAAGGAATTCCTGGCGGAAACCGGTGAGTTCACAGTGAATATTGCTCTTATACGACAACATCGGCCGGTACTTGGCATACTTTATCTGCCTCTGGAACAGGTCGCCTATGTCGGTATCCCCGGGCAGGGCGCGTGCAGCTATGAACTGCGGGGCACGGGCAAATGGTGCCAGCAGGCACTGAAGGCCAGAGTGCTGGGATCGGCGGCGGAATTGACGGTTCTGGCCAGTCGCCGCCAGCACAACAGCAAACTGGATGAATGCCTGCAGTGGTTGCGTGAGCACTGGGGTCCGATCGCACGGCAGGACAGCGGCAGCGCCCTTAAATTCTGTCAGTTGGCCCGCGGTGAGGGTGACTTCTATCCGCGTTTTTCACCCTGCTGCGAATGGGATACGGCGGCGGGCCAGGCGCTGCTGGAAGCCGTGGGCGGTGCTGTGCTGGGAATGGATGGCAAGCCGCTGCGCTATAATTGCGGTGAATCCCTACTCAGCCCTCACTTCTTTGCCATCGCGGATGCCGGCCACGCGCTGTGGCGCGACTTGCTTGATGAGCAGCGGTTTTAACAGCGCTTTCCAGGCCGAGAGTGCTTGTACATGTCTTCCCTGTCGGTATAGAGTTGCACTCTGATTGCAACAGCGGCGGTAATCCAGTCACGGCATGAGCGATTTAACCTACAACGGCGCCGGTTCGGGCGCGGATGCTGCTAATGAGCCGCTCACACCGGCCATGCGTTTGCTTCAGCTGCAGACCAGGCACCGGGTGCTGGATTCCAAGATCGCCGAGCTCTACGGCTATCCCTACCAGAACCAGATTCTGTTGCAGCGGCTCAAAAAGGAAAAATTGCGCCTGAAAGACGCCATCGAGCGGCTCAAGGACGATATGATTCCAGACCTTAACGCCTAGAGAGTACGCTAGAACCCCATTCCCGCCTGGCGGTCCTCAAGTGACCCTTCCAGCTTTAGCAATTTCCGTTTCATATCCAGTCCCCCGGCAAAGCCGGTGAGCGAGCCATCACTGCCGATAACCCGATGGCAGGGCACCACAATGGGCAGCGGGTTGCGGCCATTGGCGGCACCGACAGCCCGCACCGCTTTTGGTCTGCCGATGGCGCGTGCGATGTCCGCATAACTTTGCACGGCACCCCAGGGTATGGCAGAGAGAGCATTCCATACCGAGCGTTGGAAGTCGGTACCGCGGGGTGCCAGCGGCAGGTCGAAGGATGTGCGTTGGCCGGCAAAGTATTCCTGCAACTGCCTGGCGCTGCTCTCCAGCACCGGGTCGGTAACGCAGCTGTCGTCGTCTGCGTCGCTGTGCTGGTGCGCGAATTCGATTGCGGCCAGATGTGATCCGGTAGACAACAAACGAAGGCGTCCAATGGGTGTATCCAGCAATTGATAGTTCATGGTCTATAAACTCCTCCAGAGTAAATTGGCGGCATAGGAACGCCAGGGGCGCCAGCTCAGAGCATGCTCCTGCAGCTTTCCCTCTTTATTATTGCTAACTTCACGCCAGGCGTGTTCCAGGCCGAGATCCCGCGTGGGGAATGCGTCCGGGTCACCGGCTCCGCGCATGGCCACCATAGCGAGGGTCCAGGGCCCCACACCCTTGGTGACGGCAAGTGCTGTAAGGTCTAATGTGTCTTCGCGCGCACCGTATTGGCCGCACAACTGGCGCAGTGTCGCGCGCCGTCGCCCCGGCATTGGGAAATGGCTATCATCCAAAGCCGCCAGGGCGCCGGCTGAGGGAAATACCTTGTGATCGGGATCCACGCTGGTCGCTGCCGCGAGGCGGCCACAAATGCTGCGCGCCGCTACCGTGCTGACTTGCTGACCGATAATGGCGCGGATGGCGGACTCGTAAAATGACCAGCTGCCGGGTGCTCTGATGCCAGGGTACGCTCGCAGCAGGGGGGCCAGAGACGGATCCCGGCCCAGTGTCTCGGCTATCGCCCCGGGGTTGGCGTCCAGATCGAACATTCGTCTGACGCTGGCGACCACTGGCATGAGCAGGCTGTGGTCTTCCGTGTGCAGTTCCAGTTCCAGGGCATTGCGGCCGGACACTGGCCGCACAGCGATGGTGGCCGGGCACCCTGCCAGAAATATCTTGCGGTGATAGCCGGAATCGTCCACTGCTTCTACCCCCGCCACCGCGTGTCGGGAGAAGAAGTTCAGCACGCCGGTCCAGTCGTATGGAGGCCGGTACTGCAATTGCAACCGTATGCCGCCGCCAGCGATGACCCGCCCGGGCCGGCGGCGCAAGTCACCTGGTGTTTGCCTGAATTGCGCTTTGATGGCGCTATTAAAGCGGCGTATGCTGCCAAAGCCAGCGGCAAAAGCGATATCCGTCACGGTCATCGGAGTTTCTGCCAGTAACTTTCTGGCAAATAACAGGCGTTGGTTAAGGGCGATGGCCTGCGGCGAGACCCCCAGTTCACGTTCAAATAACTTGCGTAGATAGCGCTCACCAATTCCCAGCCGTTCCGCCAGCTGTGCCAGGGTTCCCGTATTGAGTGCGCCGAGCCGAATCAGTTGCAGCGCTCTCTGGACAGTAGTGGCGGTGCCTTGCCAGGCGGGGCTGCTGGGCGCGGATTCCGGCCGGCACCGCAGACAGGGTCGGTAACCATCCCTGGCGGCCTGGGCGGAGCTGCGATAATAGCTGACATTTTTTTCCGCAGGGGGGCGCGCCGGACAGATGGGGCGACAATAGATTCCGGTAGTGCGTACCGCGAGAAAAAACTCACCGTCAAAGCGCGGGTCCCTGGACAGCCGGGCCTGCCGGCAGATGTCCGGATTGGGTAAGGCGGCCGGGTCCGGGCTGGCCGGTGTGTCGGTATCGGAGCTGATAGTGGCTGAATTCATGCTCACAATATAGCCCTCCACCCCGGCGGCGACTAGCCAAAATCGGCCCTGTATGCTTCCTTCCGGGGCAAGCTGCCGCGCAAGCCGGTCACACCCTGGCTGTGAAGTTGAGCTGAAAGACTCAATCCGAGGTGTAGAGTAATCGGGGCTCGAGACTGGCTGAACCGCTGCCATTGTCCACGTAGATTATGCCGCCCACGATGCTCACGCTTAACTGCACCGTGCGATCCAGCAGTGCTGCGACCCCCTCTATCTCAGGCCAGCTAAATTGCCAGGCGCGAAAGTGCGGAAGTGCGGTGACGGCCTCTTGGTTAAGCTTCCACCAGGTGTCGCTGCTCTTGCTAAATACGTAAAGGCTGACCAACCGTGCCCGTCCGCAAGCCTTACGCAGGCGCAGGTGTTCAGGCTGGCCCAGTTCTATCCAGTGTTCGATTTCGCCGCTGTCGCTGTGCAGCCAGATGTCTGGTTCATCCGCGGTGGAAAGGCCGCGGGTAAACTCCAGGCCCCGGCCGGCATTTAGACAGTAGGCCATCAGGCGCGCCGTCAGTCGCTCCAGAGTTTCCGAGGGGTGACGCGCCAGCGTCAGGGCCAGACTCTCGTAGCGGTTGTTGTCGCTATCGGCCAGCTCGATCTGGGCTTTATAAATCGTGGGCTTTAATGCCATGGCGGTCAGTTATTCCTGTAAGGACGCCTCTGATGATTCCCGGCTTGATGGGGTCGATATCCATCTGCCGGGCTGTGTATATCAGAGCCCGAGGGGGCGGCCATTATAGCGAGTGTATGCGTATAAGCTATCCATCACGGTCCGGTAGGCTTGTTGATATGCTGCCGAGCGGTCCAAGCATTTGAGCTGAGGCCTGTTTCCTTGGCCCCAACCGTATTTTGCGCCCCTAGCATTGGTATGCTGGCCGTCCCAGTAGCCATCCCAGCCACTATTTCGGGAGCCCCAACTTGAGTAATGAGCCCTATATTCTGATAACCGCCGATACGCATGCCGGTGGCAGTCACGCCCAATACCGGGAGTATCTCGAGCCGCAGTGGCGGGAGGTCTTCGATGAGTGGCGCGGCGGTTACCGCAACCCCTCACAGCAGCACTACGGCGACAGAAAGCTGCGCAACTGGGACTTCGACATTCGCAGCCGGGACCAGAACAGTCAGGGGGTGGTGGGCGAGGTGGTTTACCCGAACACGGTGCCGCCCTTCTTTGCCAAAAGTATTGTCACCAGCCAACCGCCGCGTCCGGAGAACTATGAGCGGGCACTGGCTGGCATTCGCGCTCACAATCGCTGGCTTAAGGATTTTTGCGACGAGGACCCCTACCGCCGCGCGGGAGTGGGGCTGATACTGCCCAATAATATCGATGAAGCAATCAAGGACGTACAGTGGATTGCCAAGGCGGGTTTGCGCGGAGGTGTCCTGCTACCGCTGGTTCCGGAAGACTGCAGCTGGCTTAAGCCGCTTTACCACCCGGACTGGGAGCCATTGTACGCGGCCATCCAGGACTGTGATCTGGTGATGAACCAGCATTCGGGCCAGGGTCTTCCGGACTATGGCAGCGGGCCGGTGGCGGAAGCCCTGTGGATGTCGGAAGTCCCTTTTTACTGTAAGCGGGGCTACAGTCACCTGTTACTGAGCGGTGTATTCGAGCGCTATCCCCGTCTGCGTTATATTCTCACGGAGTCCGGTTGTTCCTGGGCTCCCGAGCTGTTGCGCAGTCTTGATCGCATCCATGAGGGTTTCAGCACGGGGGCCATTGGCGAGATGGACTACTCGAATTTGCAGTGGGTTTTGCGTGAACCGCCGAGCTTTTATGCCCGTCGTAACTGCTATTACGGGGCCAGTTTTCCCAGCTTCGCTGAGTTGGGCGGCGGCGAACACGTGGACGTTGAGCAGATATGCTGGGGTAATGACTACCCGCACTTCGAGGGGACGTTTCCGTATAACCTGGAATCCCTGCAGCTCACTTTCCCGGGTATTCCAGAGCGTGAGAGACGCATGATTCTTGGCGAAAATGCAGCGCGGTTATATAACTTCGATCTGGATAAATTGCGCCCGCAGGCCAGGCGATTCGGGCCCACGCCACAGCAGTTGGACACGCCGCTGGTGGAAGTTCCTGCCGACGGCGGTTGTTACCTGTTTGCTGATGAGCGCAGGGCCAGAAGTGTTGAGTGTGAGACATAATGAGTGGGCTAGCCCCGGGAATTTGCCAGCACCAGGGCGGAACTGGTAATCACCAGCAGGTCTATGCTCAGGCGAACAATTTGCAGTGTGGCGGGCGCGCCGCCCGGAACAACGTTGAGCAACACCGTGGCTGACGCCAGCGGAATCACAATGGCCACAAACAGGGCGAAGCGCGATTGGCCCAGCAGGCCGATTCCGATAATGATGTAGACCACACCAACGAACGCTCCCGTGAGCGTGTCGGCGTTCAGGTCGCGGAACCACAGCAGTGCCACCTGCCCCACACCCGATGATGTGATCAGTATGGCTGCAAGTACCCGCAACCAGGAGTAATGTACGCTTGTTGTCACCTGACCCCCTGGTGGTTCCACTGGCAGTGGTTGTCAGCTTAGCTCAGGCAGATTTCAGGTCCAGTGCAGCGGCTGCCCTGGAGCCGTTGGGCCGCTTGAGCACTGCCGAGATGCGATTGCCGGCGCGAATCAGAGCCGGCAAATCGAGGCCGGTTGTGATGCCCAAGCCGTTTAGCATGTAAACGACATCCTCTGTAGCCACATTGCCGGACGCACCCTTCGCATAGGGGCAGCCACCCAGTCCTGCCACCGATGAATCCACCGTAGCGATGCCCATTTGCAGGGCTACCAGTATATTGCTGAGAGCCTGGCCGTAAGTGTCGTGGCAGTGCACCGCCAACTGCTGCGGTTTAAACCGGGTGAGCAGGGTGTCCAGCAGGCGCTGCATGCTGCCAGCAGTGCCTGTGCCTATGGTGTCACCCAGAGAGACCTCGTAACAGCCCAGGGCCAGCAACTCGTCGCAGACAGTGGCCACCGCCTGTGGCGCAATTTCTCCCTCGTAGGGACAACCCAATACACAGGACACGTAACCCCGTACGGCAATATTCTGTTCTTTCGCCGCAGCCATAACTGCGCTAAAGCGTGTCAGGCTGTCGGCGATACTGCAGTTGATGTTTTTCTGTGAGAACGCCTCTGAGGCTGCGGCAAATATTGCCACTTCATCCGCGCCCGCTGCCACCGCTCGTTCAAAACCCTGCAGGTTGGGGGTGAGCGCAGCGTATCTTACCCCCTCGCGCCGGGAGATGCCGGCAAACACTGCCGCGCTGTCGGCCATTTGTGGAATCCATTTCGGGTTTACGAAACTGCCGGCCTCGATCATTGTGTGACCGGCGGTGGCAAGATCGTCGATAAGTTGCAACTTTGCCGTCAACGGAATGGTGCTGGGCTCGTTTTGCAGCCCATCCCGGGGGCCAACCTCAACCAACTGCACTTTTTGGGGCAGTGTCATTTGTCGTCACCGGCTGCGCTGTCGGGGCTGAAGTCCAGCAATTCGGCGCCGCCGTCAACCAGGTCGCCGGGTTGGTAGTAGAATGCGTTGACGGTGCCCGCGGATGGTGCCCGTATGGTGTGCTCCATCTTCATGGCTTCCATCACCAGCAGAGGTGTGTTGGCCGCAATCTCGGATCCCACTTTCGCCAGCAGGGCGACAATCGTGCCGTTCATTGGCGCGGCCAGATTCGCGTCTGCGCCCGCGGCATCGGACTCGCCAAGGTCGGGAAGAACCTCGCGGAAGTGACAAGCACCCCCGGCCAGATAAAGTGTAAAGCCGTCCTTGACGCTGGCCAGGGTGCCGCGCTGGCGGTGACCCTCCACTTCAATTTGCAGGCTGTCGCCCAGCAGTTCGCCGTGTAGTTGCACCTCGCGGCCGGCTGCACGCACGATATAGAGCGCACCGCGCTGCTCCACTTCCACCGCGTGATCCTGCTGGTGGCAGTGCAGGATGAGTCGATGGGCGTGGGGCTCATTCAGGCGCCAGGCATTACCCTTCTGCCATGGCGACCACGGGTCTACCCAGGAACTGGCGCTGCCATTTTGTTGCTTGTGCAGCAGCAGTGCGAGTGCCGCCAGCGGCAGCTCGCGCTCCAGGTCCTGGGGACGCTGGTGAAAAATCAGGTCGCTGTGCTTTTCGATAAAGCCGGTATCCAGCTCTGCCTCCCGGAAGGGCCGGCTGGTGGCGAGATTGTAGAGAAAATCCAGGTTGGTCACGGTACCGCCAATGCGGTACGCCGACAGCGCAGTCGCCAGTCGTTGCAGTGCGCGCTCCCTGGATTCATCCCAGACAATCAGTTTGGCGATCATCGGGTCGTAGTACACGCTGACTTCATCGCCCTGGCGTACACCGGTGTCCACTCGCACATGTCGGCTTTCTTCCGGTGGCTGCAGATAGCCCAGAGTGCCGGTAACGGGTAAAAAGTCATTGTCGGGATCTTCTGCGTACACCCTCGCCTCGAAGGCGTGGCCGCGTATCTGCACCTGATCCTGCGTCAGCGGCAGCGGCTCTCCGGCGGCGACCAGCAGCTGCCATTGCACAAGATCCTGGCCGGTGATCATCTCTGTCACCGGGTGCTCAACCTGCAACCGGGTGTTCATTTCCATGAAGTAGAAACTGCCGTCCTCATCCAGCAGGAACTCCACCGTACCCGCCCCGCGATAATCGATGGCCTGCGCCGCCGTCACAGCGGTATCGCCCATTTCCTTGCGCAGTTCTTCGGTCATGCCGGGCGCTGGTGCTTCTTCTATAACCTTCTGGTGCCGGCGCTGTACCGAGCAATCCCGCTCAGCCAGGTACACGCCATTACCCGCGTTGTCGCAAAAAACCTGCAGCTCCACATGACGCGGCTTGGTCAGGTACTTTTCCACTAGCATGGTGTCATCACCAAAGCTGGACAGGGACTCCCGCTTGGCCGCGGCCAGTGCCTCGTCAAATTCACCGCCAGACCAGACCTGGCGCATACCCTTGCCGCCGCCACCTGCGGTGGCCTTGAGTAAGACGGGGTAGCCCATCTCTTCCGCGGATGCTCGCAGAATAGCCGGGTTCTGATCGTCCCCGTGATAGCCGGGCACCAGTGGCACACCGGCCTTCTCCATAATGCGCTTGGCTGCTGATTTGGAGCCCATGGCCTCAATCGCCGCCGTCGGCGGGCCGATAAACACCACGCCTTTTTCCGCACAGGCCCGCGCGAACCCCGCATTTTCCGACAGAAAGCCATAACCCGGGTGAACCGCCTGTGCGCCGGTGGCCAAAGCGGCCGCCAGAATACGATCCCCCAGCAGATAGGACTCCCGGGCCGGGGCGGCACCGATATGAATGGCCTCATCGGCCATTTGCACATGCAGTGCCTCGCGATCCGCGTCGGAATACACCGCAACTGTGGCAATACCCAAACGCCGGGCCGTCTTGATAACGCGGCAGGCGATCTCACCGCGATTGGCAATCAGAATTTTATCGAACATGTGCGTCTCTCATTTTCGTATCGATATGAGGTCCTGCTCCCGAAAGGGGGAGGTTGGACCGTCTGAGGCCATGGATGGCCGAAACGAGCCTACATGGATGTACTTGCGGCGTGTCCAGGCTCCCCCTTTCGGGAACTGGACCGCAAACGGAGCCGCAATTACCAATAGACGAACTGATCACAGTCACATCCTGAACACGCCAAACTTCGTGTCTTCAATAGGCGCATTAAGCGTGGCCGAGATCGACAGGCCCAACACCATCCGCGTATCCGCCGGGTCAATAACGCCATCGTCCCACAAGCGCGCCGAGGCGTAGTAGGGGTGGCCTTGCTTCTCGTACAGATCCAGGATCGGTTGCTTGAACGCTTTCTCCTCTTCCGGCGTCATCGCCTTGTCATCCCGCGCCAGCACATCCTGCCGCACTGTCGCCAGTACGCCGGCTGCCTGCTCGCCGCCCATCACCGAAATACGCGCATTGGGCCACATGAACATCAAGCGCGGCTCATAGGCGCGACCGCACATGGCATAGTTGCCTGCACCAAATGAGCCGCCGATGATTACCGTGAATTTGGGTACATTGGCACAGGCCACGGCGTGCACCATCTTTGCGCCGTGGCGCGCGATACCGCCGGCCTCGTACTGCTTGCCGACCATAAAGCCGGTGATGTTCTGCAGGAATACCAGAGGTGTTTTGCGCTGGGCACACAGTTCGACGAAGTGAGCGCCCTTGACTGCGGACTCGCCGAACAGGATACCGTTGTTGGCAATAATGCCTACCGGGTAGCCGTGGATCCGCGCGAAACCACAGACCAGGGTCTCCCCGTAAAGCGCTTTGAATTCATCAAAATCGGAACCGTCCACGATACGGGCGATGATTTCCCGAATATCAAAGGGCTGCTTTTTGTCTGAGGGGATAACGCCATAGATATCCTCTACCGGGTAAAGGGGCTCAACCGGTTCCTTCAGGTCCATGGATACCGGCTTTACACGGTTTGTGCGCGCGACTGCGCGGCGCACAAGTTGCAGCGCGTGGTGATCGTTATTGGCGTAGTGATCGGTCACACCCGAGGTGCGACAGTGCACATCTGCGCCCCCCAGTTCCTCCGCGCTGACGATTTCGCCGGTGGCGGCTTTCACCAGTGGCGGCCCACCGAGAAAAATCGTGCCCTGATTCTTCACAATAATGGATTCGTCCGCCATGGCGGGAAGGTAGGCGCCGCCCGCTGTGCAGGAGCCGAGCACTGCAGCAATTTGTGGAATGCCCATGGAGGACATGCGCGCCTGGTTGTAAAAGGCATGACCAAAGTGCTCGCGGTCGGGAAATACCTCGTCCTGCAGCGGCAGAAAGGCGCCACCGGAGTCCACCAGATAGATACAGGGCAGGTGGTTTTCCTGGGCTATGGTCTGGGCGCGACCCTGTTTCTTGACGGTCAAGGGGTAGTAGGTGCCGCCTTTCACGGTGGCGTCATTAACGAAAATCATGCATTCCTGGCCGGCAATCCGGCCGATGCCAGTGATAATGCCCGCACCCGGAACCTCGTCCTCGTAGACATTGTAAGCCGCCAGCTGGGACAGTTCCAGAAAGGGGGAGCCGGGGTCCAGAACGGCATTCAGGCGGTCTCTTGGCAGTAACTTACCGCGGGAGACATGGCGCTCCTGGGCTTTGGCACCGCCGCCCTGGCGAACCTGGTCGACCAGTTTGCGCAGGTCGTCCACCTGGGCCTGCATGTCTTCGCGGTTCGCGTTGAAGGTTGCGTCGCGGGTGTTGATGCGTGACAGGATGACGCTCATAAATGTCCCTATGCAGTTGCGTTAAACAGTTCGCGGCCGATTAGCATACGCCGAACTTCTGACGTGCCTGCACCTATTTCGTACAGCTTGGCATCGCGCAGCAGACGGCCGGCATTGGACTCGTTGGTATAACCGAAGCCACCCATGGCCTGGATGGCCTGCAGGCCCATCTGGGTCGCTTTTTCGGCAGTGAACAGGATTACGGCGGCGCAGTCCTGGCGGGTTTCCTCGCTCCGATCGCATGCGCCTGCAACCGCGTAAAGATACGCGCGGGACGCGTTGAGGTCGGTGTACATATCTGCCAGTTTACCCTGCATCAACTGGAACTCTCCGATGCTTTGGCCGAACTGCTTGCGGTCGTGCAGGTAGGGGAGTACCTCGTCAATGCAGGCCTGCATGATACCAACGGGCCCGCCGGATAAAACCGTGCGCTCGTAGTCCAGCCCGGACATCAGGATACGTACACCGTCCCCCTCATTTCTCATCACGTTCTCTGCCGGCACTTCCACATCTTCAAATACCAGCTCACAGGTGTTGGAGCCACGCATACCCAGCTTGTCCAGCTTCGGTGAGCGCGAGAAACCGGGGTAGTCCCGCTCGACAAGAAATGCCGTGATTCCCTTTGACCCGGCACTGGCGTCAGTTTTCGCGTAAATAACGTACACTTCCGCATCCGGACCATTGGTAATCCACATCTTGGTTCCGTTGAGGATATATTTGTCGCCCTCTTTGCGGGCATTGAGCTTCATGCTGACCACGTCGGAGCCGGCGTTGGCCTCTGACATGGCCAGTGCCCCCACATGCTCGCCACTGCACAGTTTGGGCAGGTACTTTTGTTTCTGCGCCTCGTTGCCATTTTTGCGAATCTGGTTCAGACACAGATTGCTCATGGCGCCATAGGACAGGCCCACTGAGGCAGATGCGCGGCTGATCTCCTCCATAACAATGGCGTGCGCGAGATAGCCCATACCGCTACCCCCGTACTCCTCTTCGACGGTAATGCCCAACAGGCCCATATCGCCAAATTTGCGCCACAGGTCAGCCGGGAACTCGTTGTCCCTGTCAATCTGGGCCGCACGGGGTGCGATTTCCTTCTGGCACATTTGGTATACCGCGTCGCGCAGCATGTCTATCTCTTCACCCAGGCCAAAATTCAGGGTGGGGTATCCGGTATTCATAGAGTGTTCCTGTTAGTCATTGTCAGGTTGGTTGGTGTTTGGGTTGTGCGGTTTTTCGCCTGCCAGTGATGCCTCGCATAACCCCTGAACTTCTGCCAGGCCCGCCAGCATCTCGTCAATGTCCCGTTTCTGTTGCAACAGCTGCTCACGCCGGCTTTTTACGTTATCTATCAGTGAGTGTAGTTGCTCTGCGTTGTTGTGCTCGGGGTCGTACATGTCAATAAACTCGACACATTCCTGCAGCGTCATGCCGATGCGTTTGCCGCGCAGTATCAGCTTGATGCGTACCCGGTCGGCATTGGTATACAGCCGTTTCTGGCCCTCCCGCAGTGGGGTTACCAGGCCTTTTTCCTCATAGAAGCGGATGGTTCGGGTGGTTACCCCGAACTCTTTGGCCAGCTGCGAGATGGTGTGTGTTTTGCCGGGCACTGTCTTTGTTTTCTCCGGGTTTTTAGTTCGTGGCGGTGAATATATCCCAAGCTTACGTTAACGTAAACGTTAATTTGTGTATTTTGTGAATCTGATTTTGGTTTGTTCCAATGGGAGCCTGCTGTGCCCGGGGTTCCCAGACGGCCGCAGGCCTGCCCTCGTCGAACGGCTGCTGCGCAACTCGACAATTTTTGCTGCGCAAAAATCTGGACTCGGACAGTGCTCACAGAAAGCCCCGTTCGACGAGGGCAGGCCAAAAGCGCGTCCTTATTGTCTGGGAACCCCGGGCACAGCAGTCTCCCAGACCGATCGTGAAAAGAAAACCTAAAAACCTGCAAACGCTTGATGGAAGGTCGCGGTCCGGTTAGTCCCCCCGAATCAGTCAGGCCGTGCTTGGCGGAACAAAAAAATCCGGGGCTGTCGGCGAGCACTGTTCGAGTCCCAATTTTTTGCGCAGCAAAAAATGGTCGAGTTGCGCAGCCGCCGGATTTTTTTGTGAAGCCACGGCCGATTCGGGGGGGCTAACCGGACCGTGACCGCTTTCATATAGCCAGGATTTGGGAGCTTAAGGCTTCAAATGCTGTGCCACAGGTATGAAGCCGGAACAGTAGTGACAATTACGTTCTATTGCGCGTCCAGCAGCTGCCGAAGCCTATGCTCCACCAAGGGAAGCCGATCATTGCCGAAGTACATATCGTCGTGGTTGATATAGATGGTGGGGGAGCCGAAGCCGCCGCGCGCTATGACCTCGTCGGTATTTTGTCGCAGCAGATTCTTGTAGGCGGGTGCGGTGATGGCATTGAAGAACGCCTCGGCGTCCAGCCCAGCCTGCTGGCAAATGTCCAGCAGCACTGCGTCGCTGGCGATATCCGCATTGACGCCACCCCAGTAGGCTTCGAAAAGGGCTTTGGAATAGGGGATTAGCCGGCCCTGTTCCTCGGCGAAAAAGGCGCCGCGCATGGCTTTGACGGCGCTGATGGGGTGTCCCGGGGGCCAGACTGCCGTGACCCCGCAGAGCTCGGCCCAGTCGCCGAGATCCTTCAGGTAATAGGTCATCTTTCGCTTGTTTTCCGGATGGGTGAACATTTCTTCCCGGGCGGTGTAGACCTGCTTGTTTACCGTGTTGAATACCCCGCCCACCAGAAACGGGCGCCAGCGGACGGGTAAATTGAGCTCTTTTGCCAGCGGCACCAGGCGGGTGAAGGCGAAATAGGTCCAGGGGCTGGAACAGTCGTAGAAGAACTCGACTTCGATGGGATTGGACATGGGCTTGCCCCGTGATTATTTCTGCGCAGAGCTTAGCACACGGCCTGGGGGCTTCGGGTATAATGCCGCTTTTGTCGAGAGCAGAGCGATCTAGTGATGGATGTCGATCAGTACATGGAGGGGTTGGGCCGGGCAGCGCGCGCCGCCTCGCGCCGTGTTGCAGCGTCCGCGACAGCGGTGCGCAACCACGCCCTGCTTGCCACCCGGGATGCGCTGGACAGCAGTCGTGCGCAACTTATGGCTGCCAACACTGAGGATCTTGCCCGGGGCGAGGCGAACGGCCTGGCTGCGCCGCTGATGGACCGCCTTGAGCTGACACCGGCGCGTATTGACGCCATGCTGGAGGGCTTGCGCCAGGTTGCCGATTTGTCTGATCCGGTGGGCGCCATAACCGATATGAATACGATGCCCAGCGGTATTCAGGTGGGTAAGATGCGGGTGCCCCTGGGAGTGATCGGTATTATTTATGAGTCCCGGCCCAATGTGACCGTTGAGGCCGCCAGCCTCTGTCTCAAATCAGGGAATGCCACCATTTTGCGCGGCGGCTCCGAGGCCTTGTCTTCTAATGCTGCTATCGCCCGTTGCCTGGTACAGGGCTTGCTTGTCGCCGGGCTGCCAGAGACAGCGGTACAGGTTGTTAACACGGCGGACCGGGCGGCGGTTGGGCGCATGATTACCATGCCCGAGTACGTGGATGTGATTGTGCCCCGCGGGGGCAAAGGCCTGATTGAGCGCATCAGTGCAGATTCCCGGGTGCCGGTGATAAAACACCTGGATGGGGTCTGCCATGTCTATATTGACGACGGCGCTGACAGCGAGATGGCAATCAATATCGCGATCAATGCCAAAACCCAGCGCTACGGTACCTGCAACACCATGGAAACGCTGCTGCTGGCGGAATCAACGGCGGCTGATTTGCTGCCTCGTCTGGCAGCTGAGTACAGTGAAAAAGGCGTGGAATTACGCGGTTGCGAAAAGACGCTGGCGATTCTTCCTGGCATTACCGCGGCAACGGAGCAGGACTGGCGCGAGGAATACCTCGGGCCCATCCTGGCGGTGCGCGTGGTGCACGACCTCGATGAGGCCATCGACCACATCAATACCTACAGCTCGCTGCACACCGACAGCATTGTTACTCGCGATCACGGCCGCGCCATGCGATTCCTGCGCGAGGTGGACTCCGCCTCGGTGATGGTCAATGCCTCCACTCGCTTCGCCGATGGTTTCGAGTACGGCCTGGGTGCCGAGATCGGCATCTCGACGGACAAGTTGCACGCCCGGGGCCCGGTTGGGCTGGAGGGCCTCACCTCCCAGAAATACGTGGTATTTGGCGAGGGGCAGGTCCGCACTTGAGCGATACAAGCGCACCACCGGGCCCGGTAGGGGTTTTCGGTGGAACCTTTGATCCGGTGCACTACGGCCACCTGCGCTCGGCGCTGGAATTGGTGGAACGTCTTCAGCTACAGCAGTTGCGTCTGATGCCCTGTGCCGTGCCGCCCCATCGTGACATGCCCACCTGCAGTGCGGATCATCGGGCCGCTATGGTGGAACTGGCAGTCTCAGGGGAGCCGCGGCTGGCTTGTGACAGCCGTGAGCTGCAGCGTCAGGGCGCCTCCTATACTATCGACAGCCTGATGGAGTTGCGGCGGGAGCTGGGCGAGGAGCGCGCTCTCTGTCTGGTAATGGGGTGTGACGCGGTACTGGCGATTACCAGCTGGCATCGCTGGCAGGAATTGCTGAACTGGGCTCATGTGGTCGTTATCGCTCGGCCCGGCTGGCAGCTTCCCGAGGTGGGGGAGGTCGCTGACTGGTTGCAACAGCATCGGCTGGATAGCCCCGGGCAGCTGGGCGGACAGCCCTGTGGCGGTGTTCTGGTAGAGGAACTGCGGCCTCTGGCAATCTCTTCCACGGAGATACGCAGCCTGCTGGCCGCAGGTCATTCCGCACGTTACCTGTTACCGCAGGCGGTACTGGATTATATTGAATCGCATAATCTCTACCAGTGAAGAGGTATTTTATGAATCGAAGTTTCAAACAATGAGCAAACTGAATGGATGCTGAAGCACAGAAGAAGATTGTCGTTGACGCGCTGGAGAACCTCAAAGCCGTCAATGTCGTAACCCTTGATGTCAGGGGCCTTACCGATGTTATGGATTTCCTGATTATCGCCAGCGGCACCTCCAATCGGCATGTAAAATCGCTGGCGGACAATGTCTGCATGGAGGCCAAGCGCCAGGAGTTGCGTCCGCTGGGGGTTGAAGGTGAAGATGCCGGCGAATGGGTGCTGGTGGATTTTGGCGATGTGGTCGTCCATGTCATGCTGCCCGCAACGCGGGATTTTTACGATCTGGAGCGCCTCTGGGTTAACACCGAATCGCCGGCCTGATGCGGATAAGCATTGTGGCAGTGGGCACTAAAATGCCCGCGTGGGTGAGTCAGGCGGTGGAGGACTACAGCCGCCGCCTGCCCCGGGAGCTCAATCTGCAGTGGCGGGAAATTCCACTGGCCAGACGAGTACGCGATAGCAAACCGGAGCAGTTGCGTGAGCGCGAGGGCGCGCAGATTCTCAAGGCTATCCCTGCCGCCGACAGGGCCATAGCGCTGGATGTGGAGGGAAAACGTATTTCTACCGCGCAGCTGGCGCAGCAACTGGAGTCCTGGCAAATGTCTGCTGTCAACTACAGCCTGATGATAGGCGGGCCGGACGGGCTGTCCAGTGCATGCCTTAGCAGGGCGGATATGCGCTGGTCTCTCAGCGATCTTACCTTGCCACACCCCCTGGTAAGGGTTTTATTAACCGAACAACTGTACCGGGCTTGGACAATCACTGTGAACCACCCGTATCATCGCGAATAGTTTTCTTGACAGTCCTCAGGGCCGGGCTTAGATGCCAAACCATATCCAGCTGAAGGATTCGCACCGCGAAACCCGGATCAACAACGCCCGTACTGTCACCGCCGTCCTCCTGGTTCTCGGCCTGCTGGGTGTCATCCTCGCACGCTATTACGCCTTGCAGGTGACTGAGTATGAGGTGTATCGCACGCAGTCCGAGCGCAACCGGGTTCAGCTGCAACCGCTGCCACCCAAGCGGGGTTTGATTTACGACCGCAACGGTGAATTGCTGGCGGATAATCGCCCCAGTTATATGTTGTCTATTGTGCGCGAGCAGGTGGCGGATCTTGACGCTACCCTGGCCGAACTGGTGAAAATGCTTCCCATCAGTGAGGCTGACCTGGTGAATTTTCGCAAGAAACTCCAGCGCCGCCGCCCTTACGAGGCGGTACCCCTGCGATTTCGTCTCACTGAACAGGAGCGTGCGCAATTGGCCGTTAATCGCTACCGTTTACCGGGTGTGGTGGTGGATGCACAGCTGCTGCGCTATTACCCTCATGGCGAGCTATTCTCGCATGCCATTGGTTACGTGGGGCGCATCAATGAAGAGGAAGTGCTATATCTGGACGAGTCGGACTACCGTGGTACTTTTCATGTGGGCAAGGTTGGGGTGGAGAAGTACTACGAAGACATCCTGCACGGTGAAGTCGGCTACCAGAACGTAGAGACCAACGCTCACGGCCGGGTACTACGGGTGTTGGAGCGGTTTGATCCCAAGCCGGGCGCGGATCTGGTGTTGAATCTGGATATCCGCGTACAGCGATCGGCGTTAGCGGCACTGGGCGATCAGCGCGGTGCTGTGGTGGCCATAGATCCGCTGACCGGGGGTGTATTGGCCTTGGTATCCACGCCTGGCTTCGACACCAACCTCTTTGTGAATGGCATCAGCACCGTCGATTACAGCGCCCTGCGGGATTCTCTCGATGTGCCACTGTTTAACCGCGCGATACAGGGCCAGTATCCGCCGGGCTCGACGATCAAGCCTTTCATGGCAATGGCGGGGCTCGAGTCCGGGCTGGTGACCCCTGAGACGACAGTACCCGATCCCGGTTGGTACAGTCTGCCGGGGGATTCGCGCAAGTACCGCGACTGGATTTTGCGAATCCGGGGCACCGGTCACGCGCCCAGGGTGGACATGAAAATGGCGATCGCCGAGTCCTGTGACGTCTATTTTTATGATCTCGCGCGGCGCCTTACCATCGATCGCATGTACGATTATCTCAAACCTTTCGGGCTGGGCGAGCGCACTGGCATCGACACCACCAACGAGCGACGGGGTGTACTGCCCTCCACCCGCTGGAAGCGCGATGCCATGGGGCAGACCTGGTACCCGGGGGAAACCATCAGCGCCGGTATTGGCCAGGGCTACATGCTCGCGTCACCTATGCAATTGGCGGTTGCCACCAGCGTTCTTGCCAGCAAGGGGGTGCGCCGGACTCCTCGATTGCTTCACAGCATAGACGGCGAGCCCGTTGCCGCTCCGCTGCTGGACCCCATTGTTGTCCCGGAGGACTACTGGGCCGCAGTATACGAAGGTATGGTGGAAGTGGTGCATGGCAAGCGCGGTACCGCCAAGGCATTGGCAAAAGGCATTGAATACCAGATGGCAGGTAAGACCGGTACCGCCCAGGTAATCGGTATTGCCCAGGGTGCGGTTTACAAAGAGGAAGAGGTCGCGGAGCGCCACCGGCATCACGGCTTGTTTATCGCCTTTGCCCCGGTCGAAGCACCCACTATTGCGGTGGCAATCATTGTGGAAAATGGCGGCGGTAGTTCTGCCGCCTATCCTATTGCTCGCGCCGTAATCGATACCTGGCTGCTCGGTGGGGCCGGCTGATGGCAGACTATCTGCGCCAGATGCCACATCAGGGCTCCGCCGATCTGGCCAGCAGGCCCAGCGCGATCAGTCGTTTTCATATCGATATTCCGCTGTTGGTATTATTGTTGGCCCTTACTGCCTACGGACTCGTTGTGTTGTACAGCGGCTCTGGCAAGGACATGGGTGCCGTTGTTCGCCAGGGTCGTTACTTCTTGCTGGCTTACGTCATCATGTTTGTTGTGGCCCAGCTCAGCATGGCGCGGATTATGCGCTGGGCGCCCTGGCTATACGCGGCGGGGTTGGCAACACTGGTTGCCGTGATGCTGGTTGGCGTGGGCGCCAAAGGTGCCCAGCGCTGGCTCTCCCTGGGTGGTTTTCGCTTCCAGCCCTCAGAGATCATGAAGCTGGTCCTGCCACTGACAGTAGCCTGGTATCTGGCAGATCGCACGCTGCCGCCCCGCTTCCTGCATATTCTGGCAGCCCTGGTGCTGATTGGTCTGCCTGCGGCACTGATCCTGCAGCAGCCGGATCTGGGCACCGCCCTGCTGATTGCCGCCAGCGGCCTGTTTGTGCTTTTTATGGCGGGGATGGGCTGGCGCTATATATTCGGGGCGGTAGTAGTGGCGGTTGCCTCTGCCTGGCCCGCCTGGATGTTTGTGCTAAAGGACTACCAGAAACAGCGGATTCTCACTATGTTGGATCCAGAAAGTGACAAGCTGGGCGCCGGGTGGAATATTATCCAGTCCAAGACCGCCATCGGCTCCGGCGGTTGGGAGGGCAAGGGCTGGATGAACGGCACGCAGTCGCACCTGGATTTCCTGCCGGAGAGCCATACGGATTTTATCATTGCGGTGATGTCCGAGGAGTTTGGCCTGCGCGGTGTGCTGGTGCTGTTGGGTATTTATTTACTAATTCTGCTACGCGGCTTCTGGATTGGTGTGCGTGCGCAATCCAGTTTTGGCAGAATGATGGCCGGAAGCCTCACGTTGACGTTTTTTGTATACATATTTGTTAATATGGGCATGGTCGCCGGTCTGCTTCCGGTGGTGGGTGTGCCCCTGCCGCTGGTGAGTGCCGGTGGGACGTCGGTAGTCACGCTGATGGCGGGTTTTGGCATCCTGATGGCGATCAGTACCGAAAAATCCACGGGGCCCCGGTGATGGCATTTTGACCGTCGCCAATAGCCTAATTTTTCTCCATCCATTGATGAGTATTAGAGTATGTCGGTACGCCTGAAAGTTGCCTTTGTGGTGACCTGCCTGTGGAGCACCTTGTCCTGCGCTGCAGATAATTATTCCACCCATCCGGCGACTATCGAGCTGGTGGACGAACTGGTGACCGAGCAGCAGTTCGATCGAGAGCAGTTGCTGCTGTTATTCGCCAGCGCCCAGCGCCAGGAGAGCATACTCAAGGCGATCGCCCGGCCCGCGGAAAAAAGCAAGCCCTGGTACGAGTACCGGGAGATATTTCTCAATGACAAACGGCTGGAGCAGGGCCTGGAGTTTTACGAGGAGCACCGTGCCACACTGCAGCAGGCGGAGCGGGAAACCGGTGTTCCCGCTGAAATCATTGTCGCCATTATCGGGGTCGAGACCTACTATGGCCGGGTCGCGGGCAGCTATCGCGTGATCGACGCTTTATCAACTCTTGCGTTCGACTACCCCCCGCGTTCCGAATTTTTTTCGTCCGAACTGAAGAGCTACCTTATTCTCACCCGCCAACAGGGCTTTGACCCGCTTGCGCTGAAGGGTTCCTATGCCGGCGCCATGGGTTATGGCCAGTTCATGCCCAGTAGTTTCCTTGCCTACGCCGTGGACTACGATGGCGACGAGGTGGCGGACATCTGGAACAATCCGGTTGACGCCATAGGGTCCGTGGCCAACTATTTCAAGGCACATGGCTGGCGCAAAGGCGAGACCGTGGTCGTGGGCGCGACCGTGGAAGGTGATGTGCCAGAAGACTGGTTCGTACACGGCAGGAAAAACTTGCGGCCGGAGCATACCGTGGCGGAGTTCGCCAGTGTCGGTGTGGAGGCGATCCGGGAGGTAGACCCCGCAGCCCTTGCCAGCGCGATGAAATTCGAACTCAAAAACGGCTACGAATATTGGTTGGGTCTGCATAATTTTTACGTCATCACGCGCTACAACCACAGTGCCATGTACGCCATGTCGGTGTATGAACTCAGCCGCCAGATTGGCTCACGGATGGTTGATTGATGTCGCATCCGCTCGTCATCCTGCTAGGCGCCGTGGCGCTGGTGGTTGTCGCCTGCACCAGTACGCCAAAAAAAGCGCCCGAATCAGGTGAGCCGATTGTTAAGGACAGCCCCTCCCGTTACCAGCAAGCCAGGGATGGCGCGCCGCCGCTGCCCATAGATCCGGCGGATGTGAAAGACGCGGTACCCCGGCCAGACCCGATCTTGTCAGTGGGTAATGCCACTCCCTATACCATCAATGGCGTTGAATATGAGGTGCTGGAAGACTACAAGTCTTACAAAATGCGCGGCACGGCTTCCTGGTATGGCTCCAAATTTCATGGCCACAAGACCTCCAATGGCGAGATCTATGACCTTTACCAGGCCAGCGCCGCCCACAAAACCTTGCCCATACCCTGTTTTGCCCGTGTCACCAACCTGGATAACGGTGAAAGTATTATTGTTCGGGTAAACGACCGGGGCCCCTTCCACGCCGACCGCGTAATTGATCTGTCCTACGGCGCTGCGGTCAAGCTGGGTTATATGGAGGCGGGTACGGCCCGGGTGGAAGTGGAGGTTGTAGAGGTGATTGGTGTTGATGACCGCCGCGACTCCGTCGCTGGCGATTATCGCTATCTGCAACTGGGTGCCTACAGCACCGAGGGCTCTGCGCTGCGCCTGCAGGACAGGCTGCAGGCTCTGCTCGACCCCCCGGTCTTTGTCAGCGAAGTGCAGTCCGGCGCAAACCTGCTATACCGGGTGCGGATTGGCCCTATGAGCGATGCCATCGAGCTGGAGTCTGTGCAGAAGCAGTTGCGATTGGCGGGCTATGACGGTGGGCAACCTTTGCCCTGAACACTCCCGGCGTAGGTTGTAGTGCCGTGTCATTTCTTTCGCTAACCCCGCTCATGCGTTAACATGCGCAGCTTCCAGTACTCCCCACGGCACCCTGTTTCCATGACAAAACGACTGTTTATCTCTCTTCTCTCCGTTATCGCCCTGAGCGCCACTGCACAGGACCTGGTGCCTTCGCCGCCCCAGATCGAAGCGACTGCCTACATCCTGGTGGATGCGGCCAGCGGGGCGGTGCTGGCTGAGCACAACGCGGATATACCGCTGCCTCCAGCCAGCCTCACCAAGATGATGACAGCCTACGTGCTGGCCTCAGAGGTGGAGGCTGGGCGCATCAGCCAGGATGATATGGTAGTGGTTAGTGAGAACGCATGGTCGCAGAATCCCGTGTTTGCCGGGTCCTCCCTGATGTGGATCGAGCCGGGCAAGGATGTGAGCATTGAGGATCTGGAGCGAGGCATTGTCATTTCTTCGGGAAATGATGCGACGGTTGCCGTGGCAGAACATATTGCCGGCAGCGAAGCGGTTTTTTCCGAGATGATGAATACTCAAGCCCAGGCGTTGGGGATGAAAGACTCCTACTTTGTAAACTCCCATGGCCTGCCAGACCCCAACCATGTGGTCACCGCACGTGATCTGGCGACTCTGGCTGGGGCGATGATCCGGGACTTTCCCAGCCACTATGCCATCTACAAGGAACCTGAGTTTACCTATAACAACATCAAGCAATACAACCGCAACAGCTTGCTGGGGGAAGACCCCTCGGTGGATGGCCTAAAGACCGGCCATACCAAGGAGGCGGGCTACTGCCTGGTCGCCTCAGCCGAGCGCCGGGGCATGCGTCTTATCTCTGTTGTTATGGGAACCAAGAGCACCAAGGCACGCAAGAACGAGACTCGCAGCCTGCTGAACTACGGCTTCCGCTTCTTCGAGACGGTTGAAGTGTTTGGACCCAGGCAGGAGCTGGAAAATCCGCGGGTATGGAAAGGGCAGCAGGACACGGTTGCGGTGGGCCTGGTTGATGCGACGACACTGACGTTGCCTCGCGGTAAGTCCAAAAGCCTGGTTTCTACGGTGGTGCTTGAACCACAACTCGTCGCACCTCTGGCTGTGGGCGATCCCGTGGGCACCGTGACCCTAAGCATAGACGGGCATACGGTTTTCGAGTCGCCCGTTGTCGCGCTGGTGGCGGTTGAGCCCGGCGGCTTCATTTCCCGGCTGTGGGATTCCATCCTGATGTGGTTTGCGAGCCTGTTTGCAACCTGATATGACGAGGGCTATGTGTGGAGCAGGAACCGCCTAAAATTGAATTTCCCTGTGATTACCCGATCAAGGTGTTGGCGCTTACGGCGGAAGATCTGCACGACGCCATCTTTGATGTTTTTGAGCAGCATGCCCCCGGCTTTGATCGCACTACCGTCACAGCCCGCGCCTCCAGTAAGGGCACTTTTACGTCACTCACCATTACCATCATTGCCACCGGCCCAGATCAGTTGGAGGCCCTGCACCAGGGTTTGCGGGCCACCGGCCGGGTGAAGATGGTCATTTGATGGGCGTTGCCGACGTATTGCAACGGCAACTGGGCCTGGTGGATTATCAGTCCACCTTGCAGGCCATGAAAGATCTTACTGATGCCCGCGGTCCCGAGGACCCGGACCAGTTGTGGCTGTTGCAGCATCCGCGGGTGTTTACCCAGGGCCAGGCTGGCAAGGCTGAACATCTGCTGGCTCCCGGGGATATACCCGTGATTCAGGTGGACCGCGGCGGTCAAGTCACCTACCACGGCCCAGGGCAGTGGGTGCTCTACCTGATGATCGATCTGCGGCGGCGCTCTTGGGGTGTGCGGGATCTGGTGAATACGATAGAGCGCAGCATTGTCCTGTTACTGGCCGAATATGGCATTGACGCGGCAGCTGAGCCGAAGGCTCCGGGGGTGTATGTGGCAGGTGCGAAAATTGCCTCTTTGGGCTTGCGTGTGCGCCGTGGCTGCAGTTATCACGGCCTGTCTATCAATGTCGATATGGATCTGGAACCCTTTGGGCGCATTAACCCCTGTGGCTACCAGGGGCTGGAGGTGACTTCCATGGCCCGCCTGCTACCCGCCGGCACCGTGGATGTGGATGCGGTGGGCCGCCGGCTGATAAGCATCGTGGCAGAGCAGGTTGCGCCTGGCATATTGAGATCCAGCAATATATGACTGGGCTCGAAATCGGCGCAATCTGCCAGAGCCTCCTCGGCATTGGCGCAGCTGTGAATAATGAACCCGCGGCGCTTGAATCCTCTTGCCATGACGCTGGTGAGTGCCGGGTTGTCCTCCTGCAGCATTTCATCAACCAATACTGTCATGGTGGTCATGGGTGTGGCCAGTTCGTGGGCGGTACCGGCGGCCAGGCTGGCCACGGCCATAATCTGGTCATCGCGCAGCCGGTCTTCCCGCTGCGCCACTTCCCTGGCATCCCGCTGGCGTAGTATTACGGCCATGCGCACGACAAAATAGGTGATCAAGCCGGCGCTGAAGAGAAAGTTAAACCACATGCCAAGAATGTGTACGTTGCTGCCATTTCCGTGCCCTATCTGCGCGTGTGGCGTAAACAGGGGAAAGGGTCGGTAGTAGTAAAGCAGGGCGCTATAGGCCAGCAGGGAGGTGCCTGCCACCAACCAGGTATTGCGCCAGGGCAGTACGGCGGCGGCAATTACAAGCGGTACAATGTAGTAGGAGACAAACGGGTTGTTTGCTCCGCCGGTGTAGTACATGAGCACCGTCCAGCCGATGACATCTATCAGCAACTGCGCCAGAAACTCATGGTCGGTAACAGGCCACTGCCGGGTGCAGCGCCAGAGACTGAGGCCGGTGATTGACACCAGCACTGCCAGGCTCACCGTAACCCCCCACAGGCTCTCGGTGGTGCGGCTGACCAACAGCACATAGGTCACTACTCCCGCCTGACCCAGCAGCGCAATACTGCGTATAAATAACAGGCTGCGCAGATTGTCCAGGGACGGGTTGTAGGCGGAGTAAAATGGTTTCGACGGCGTGTTCACCCGTGCATTATACGGACACTTACGCGGCGGTGGCAGGGTCAGGATGCCGCAGGCAGAGTCGGGGGAGCCCGCGGCCGGGAAACCTGCGCGGAGTGGGGAAAGGGCGTATAATTCGCGCTTTTTCACCGGGATGATTCATGCCAGACCTCGCCAAGCAGATCGCCGCGCGCCGCACCTTCGCCATAATCTCGCACCCGAATAAAGTTACCTAAGCCAAGTTAAGACAACAAAAGACATATTTTTCATTAAAAACAAAATGTTATAACACGTCTTTGGTTGTCCTATCACCATCTCAAGACAGTCTATGTCATCCTCAGTCAGAAGAAATTTGTACAAATTCTCGTACAAATTTTGTTGTACAAACCTTCCTTAAAAAATTTGTACAAACAGATCCGCAAAGCGGGCTAAGGACTGAAAGGTGGCACTGACTGAAACATGGCTAAAAGCCAACAATAGAAAACTGAGAAATAAAGCGGTAGAGAAAACAGATCGTGACGGACTGAGCGCTAGGTTGTCTCCAAAAGGCAAAATTACCTATACGCTGCGTTACCAGTATTTTGGTAAAGCTGGTCGAGTAGATTTAGGCTCATACCCATTGATGAGCTTAAAGGAGGCCAGAACAGAAGCACAGCGACTTAAAAAACAGCTTGAGCAGGGACATGACCCCAAAGTGGTGCGCTTGCTTGAGAAGCAAGCCATTATCGCCGCTGAATCGCTCACAGGGCTGTTCGACTTGTGGTATGAGGCATATTGCATTCATAACAAAAAAGGCCACACAGAAATCAAGCGCAGCTTTGAAATTCATGTGTTTCCAAAGCTAGGTAAATTGCCAGCCGAGAAAATCACATTACATTCATGGCTAGAAATTTTAGAAGCCCTCGCTAAAACTAAGCCTGCTATCTCTGAGCGTATTTTGGTGAATGCTAAACAGCTTTATAAATTCGCGATGAAACGTAAGCTGGTGCCAATCAACCCGCTGTCTGACATCTACGCTAAAGAAGATTTGCAAATCCAGAAACGCTCTACCGATCGTGTTCTGAATGACGAAGAAATCAAAATGCTTTGGCTAGCGATCAATAATTCCCGTATCACGCCAAAGAACAAGCTGTTTGTGAAACTCTGCTTGATTTACGGCTGCCGTAATGGCGAGCTGCGGCAGGCAGAGAAACAGCATTTTGATTTTAAAGCTGGTATTTGGACGATCCCGCCGGAAAATCACAAGCTGGGTAAGAAAAGCGGTAAACCATTGCTGCGCCCCATTACCCCGTCGATAGCGGCATATCTGAAACAGGCTTTTGCACTTAGCCCTGATAGCCAGTACGCCTTTACAAATGATGGTTCAGACGAAGTAATGGGCATTCGTGCGCCATTGGCGCTGCCATATTGCGTAAACCGCTGAAGTCTGCCACCCATTCCATCTGAAGCCTGCCACCCGGA
>CAXBNX010000008.1:0-168656 GCA_963977275.1 uncultured Haliea sp.
CGACTATGACAGGCAGAGCTGAATCGGGCTAGAATGGTGTTCATGGATCGCTTACCGACGTCGCCTGCTGGAAGAGGGCTACAGTTTTCAGGAGGCCAAGAATCTGGCACGCCGAAATCGAGCAAAGTATTTTCTCAGCCATACAAAAATGCCGCTTTCCGAGATTGCTTTTGAACTGGGTTACTCCGAACTCAGCTCATTTAGCAGAGCATTTCGCAATTGGATCGGCGAAACTCCACAGAGTTACCGGGAAAGTTATCGCCAGTTTCTTGGCTAAATTGCTCCCATAAGTGACGGGGGACTACCTGTCAACACCGTGTCCCTTTTTGTCAATACAATGGCAACTGATGGCGTTAGCATTGTATGGTGACAGCCGCTATCCATTTGCAACGAAGGGACTCTGGTGAACTCGCAATCAAACCTCAATCTATACAGCCGGTTCCGGGCCGCTTTTCCCAAGGACAGCTCAAAAACTTTACTTCGAACCAGCAGCTCAGCGACATACTCGTATGACGATGCGGAGCGTGAATCGGCTCGTCTCGCCAACTGTCTGGTTAAGCTGGGTGCCCGTGTTGGCGACCGCGTCACAGTGCAGGTGGATAAATCACCACAGGCCTTGTGGCTTTACCTGGCTTGCCTGCGTGCCGGTCTGGTTTACCAGCCACTTAATACGGCCTACCAGGTGTCAGAGCTTGCGTATTTTCTGGAGAGCGCTGAGCCCAGAATCGTCATATGCAGTATTCAATCGCTGGAATTGTTTGAAAGCCTGGCTCCGGCAGCGGGGGTCTCGCATATTCTGTCACTGGAAAAAGATGGGGGTGGTAGCCTGTTGAGTATGGCGGCGGAGTGCTCAACAAGCTTTACTACCGTGACCCGCAAGGCGGATGACCTGGCGGCTTTACTGTATTCCTCGGGCACGACGGGTCGGCCCAAGGGCATCATGCTCAGCCACGAGAACCTTGCCGTCAATGGTAAGGCGCTGGCTGATATCTGGGGCTTTCAAGCTGAGGATGTATTGTTACACGCCCTTCCTATATTTCATGTGCACGGGCTGTTCGTGGCCATCAGCTGCGTCCTTTTCAGTGGGGCCAGCATGTACTGGTTGGATAAATTTGAGATCGGGGAAGTGATGGCAGCTCTGCCAGTGAGCACCGTCATGATGGGCGTGCCCACTTATTACACACGACTTTTGGCTGAAGCGGGTTTCGGCCGGAATATCTGCTCTGGTGCGCGCCTTTTCATTTCCGGTTCTGCACCGCTGCTGAGCGAAACGTTTGACGATTTCAATCGGCGCACCGGCCATACTATTCTGGAGCGCTACGGCATGACCGAAACCGGCATGAACAGCTCCAATCCACTGCACGGGGAGCGTCGTGCCGGAACTGTTGGTTTAGCATTACCCGGTGTGGAGTTGCGTGTGGTGTCCGCGCAGGGCGATGAATTGCCAGCCGGGGAGACAGGCGATCTGCAGGTTCGTGGCCCCAACGTGTTCAAGGCGTACTGGAGAATGGCAGAAAAAACCCGCGAGGATTTTACTGCCGATGGTTTTTTTAATACCGGTGACAAGGCGACGATGTCCAGCGACGGATATTTTTCTATCGTAGGTCGTTCAAAGGATATGATTATCTGTGGTGGCCTCAATGTGTATCCCAAGGAGATTGAGAACATTCTGGACGGTATGGAGGGTGTTGTGGAAAGTGCGGTTATCGGTGTGCCACATTCCGATTTCGGCGAAGCAGTGGTAGCGGTAATCGTCCCCACTGGACAGGGAACACTTGCTGAGCAGGACGTTATACATTTGTGTAAAGCGCAAATGGCCAACTTCAAGGTGCCAAAACGGGTATTTATGGTAAATGAATTGCCGCGCAATGCGATGGGGAAAGTACAGAAAAACCTGTTGCGAGAACGCTTTGCTGACAGTTGATCATCCTGCCAATAAAAGACCCAGCATCATAGGCAGTGCACTCGCCAGACAGATCACGATGCAGTAGCTGTAGATCTCCCGCAGCTTGAGTCCGGTAACAGCCAGTAGCGGCACCGCACAAAATGGTTGTATCAGGTTGGTCCATTGGTCGCCGTAGGCAATCGACATGGTGATTACAGGCAGCGACACATCGAGTGACTGCGCGGCTGATATGAAAGTCGGCCCCTGAATTGCCCACTGAGCGCCTCCGGATGGAATGAAAATATTGATCAGGCCGGCAGACAGAAAACCGATGATTGGTAGCGAGTCCGCACTCGCAATACTGATGATAAAAGCCGTAAATTTCTCCGTCAGACCGCTTTGCAGTGCCAGTCCCATCATGCCGCCATAGAGCGGATACTGTAGCAGTACCGGTGAGGCCACCCGCGCGCCGTTGGCGAACAGCTCGGCGTAATGCAGTGATGAATTAGCCAGTAACAGGCCCAGTGCCAGAAAGCTCCAGTTGACGATGTTGAGTGAGAGGTCTGCACCGCGAGTTCCGAACCAGTAAATCAGGAAGCCAAACAGCATTAGTGATAGCAGCGTAGATACGCTACGGCCATTCTCCAGGCGCCCCATCAGTCCCGGCCGGGCCTCCTCGGGTAGCTTTACTTCAGTCCTGTGGGCGGGTGGTGTTGAGCTGCGGCCCTGATGACGGCAGTGAAAAAACATCACAGTGGCCAGCACGGTGGCTACCGTTGTGAGAATAGTCAGGAGGTTCCACCAGGAGAGCAGGGTGTTCCCCACGCCAATAGTGCCGCCGATGATACCCTCCAGTGGATTTCCAGGTGTGGCAACGGCCAGGCCGATGGAAGAAGAATAGCCCATTTCCCACACCACAAAGCCGCCGAAGGCCGCCGCGGCCAGCAGCGGGTAGTTCACCGAAATATTCCGTTGCTGCGCGTTGAGTGCGACTTCCCGCGCTATGAGGCCGCCAGCGATAGGGCCCAATGGCCAGCACAGCAGGCTGAAAACGGCTGAACTTACCGTGACGAGGGTGTAGGCCTGCAAGGTGGAACGGGGCATTTTACCCAGCGTTTGCAGCAGCGCATTTACCACTCTGGTGTGAGCCAGTACATAGGCGGTAATGATGATCAGGCACATTTGCATGGTAAATGCGAGCAGGCTGTGCAGGCCATTGCCCCAGGCTGAAATCGCGCCAGCCGGTGTAGTGTCGGTCAGGCCAAGCGCCAGAGCCGCCATCACCGCTGTCAGGAAAATCGCGAATACTAATGGGTCTGGACAATACTGCTCTACAACACGCTCAAAGTGCGCGTATAGCGATGGCGCGCTCATAGCGCGGGCCGCCGCTTGCCATATGCCGTTGCTTGTTCCAGCGCATAGGCGGCACGCAATACATCCAGGTCTGCCCTCGGCCTGCCCACGATCTGCAGGCCCACTGGCAGACCGGCCTTCGTAAAGCCGCAGGGTATGGAGATAGCCGGCAAGCCGAACAGCGTGATAATGCAACAGATGGACATCCAGTCCAGATAGCTGTTCTGCGGTATCCCTGCTATTTCCTCAACCCATTCATGCTCTACAGGAAAGGGTGCCACTTGCGTGCTGGGCAATATAAGAAAGTCGTGGGTGTCGAAAAATCGCAGTATATTCTGATACAGCTGAGTACGGTGAGCGTCGGCTCTGGTGATATCGGTTGCGGTTAAATTCAGGCCAGACTCTATATTCTGGATAAGCGTATCTTTCATTTCGTGGCGATGCTCTGCCAGCAGCGGCCCGGCAATCTGCGCGTAGAAGGATGCGCGAAGTACCTCGAAGCTCTCCATCGCACCGGCCATGTTGGGGCAGTCATTGTCTATGTCAAAACCGCAGTCTCGCCAGTGCGGCAGGGTGGCAGCACAGGTGTCAACTATTTCAGATGCCACTGGCAACAGTCCGAGGTCGGGTGTCCAACCGAGGCGCGCTTTTGAGAAATCGTAGCTCAAGTCCTGGCGAAATTGCTGGGGATCTCCCTGTATTGACATCGGGTCTCGCTCGTCTGGCCCCGCCAACACAGACAAAAGCAAGGCGCAGTCCTCGACACTACGCGCCATGGGGCCTTCTATGCCCAGGCGCGATTGCCAGGCCATGACATTCGGCCAGGCTGGCACGCGGCCCATGCTGGGCCGGAAGCCGACAACATTGCAAAAAGCTGCCGGGTTGCGAAGAGAGCCCCCCATATCGCTGCCGTCGGCCAGCGGCAGCATACCGCATGCGAGTGCCGCCGCAGCGCCGCCGCTGCTCCCTCCGGCGGACTTGCTGGTATCGTAGGGATTACGTGTAATGCCAAAGATCCGGTTGAAGGTGTGAGAGCCAACACCAAATTCGGGAGTGTTGGTCTTGCCAATCACCAGTGCACCAGCGGCCTTGAGCCGCTGCACTAAAAGGGCATCTTCCGTGGGGATATGATCTTTGAAAATGGGTGACCCCATTGTGGTGCGCATGCCCCTGGTGCTACTCAAGTCCTTTACGGCAATGGGCAGGCCATGCAGTGGCCCGATTGATGCTCCGCTGGCGCGGCGTTGATCGGCGTCCTCAGCCAAGGCGAGAGCATCCTCCTCTGGCAGCAGCGTGCAAATGGCCTTGATCTCGGGATTGACGTCGGCAATGCGGTCCAGGTGTGCCCGCATTACCTCCTTGGCGGTCAATTCTCCTCTGGCCAGTAAATCGGCCAGCTCGGTGGCAGCGCGATATATCACCTGCTTGTTGTCACCCGGATTATCTTGTCTGGTCTCGAGAGAGTTTGTGTCCATAAACTGAATGCCGGGTGAGACCGTCCGCCTGATGCTTTAGAGATAAATTCATTCTATGCCATGTTGCGACATACGCATTGACAATACTGGTCATTCTCTTGACGGCGGTAAAAATTTTAGTTCCCGTTGGTCAAGGGATTGTCCGTTTTTGTCAATAGGAATTCCAATGGCCGGCGTATTATCCAGTGAACGGCCGCGACCAACGCCCGCCCCGTCATACTTTAATAATGCGTTTATGAGGGAGAGAGCTCCATGATTGACACAATTTCCGGGTCTTTGTTGCGACGTTCTGCAATCAGCATCGCTGTGATAGCGGCGAGTATGTCCCAAAGCAGTGCAGTTCTGGGCCAAGCGGTGTTGGAAGAAACCATCGTAACTGCGCAAAAACGCTCCCAGAACTTAAACGATGTCGGTATCGCGATCAATGCCTTTACGGGTGCGCAACTGCAAGAGTTCGGTGTTGCTACAGCTGAAGATCTGGCGCAGTTCACACCAGGGCTGACTGTCAATGAGACCGCTGCTACGGGCGTACCGCTCTATACCATTCGCGGTGTCGGCTTCCAGGACTATTCGACCGCGTCGACGTCTACAGTGGGATTGTATTTCGACGAAGTCGCCATGCCTTATTCAGTGATGACGCGCGGATTGTTGTTTGACCAGGAGCGGGTTGAGGTGCTCAAGGGCCCGCAGGGTGATCTGTTTGGCGCTAATACGACCGCCGGTTCGATCAACTTTATCAGTAATAAGCCCACTCAGGAATTTGAAGCAGGCATCAGAGCCACCTATGGTAATTACGATGCCTACGACGTTGAAGCCTATATCAGCGGCGGTAACGATTTTGCTCAGGGCAGGCTTGCAATTAAAACCGAGCAGTCTGATGAGGGTTGGCAGAAAAGTACAACCAGCAATGACAAGTTGGGGGAGGAAGATGTCAATGCGGTGCGGGGCATCGTCAACTTCGACTTCAGTGAAGACCTGAGCCTGATGTTGACTGGCCTTTATTCCAAGGACAAGTCTGATAACCGGGCCAACACCGCTTATGACGGCAATATCATTGGGCTGAACGAGTTCAATAACCCCTACCAGCCTTTGAATGAATATCTATTGCCCAATGGCACCCATTTTGGCGAGACCCCGCCCTGGTATTCGACGGGCGACAACAAGAAAGGAGGCTGGACCAACAGCTACACCAGCCCGATTACCGGTGAAACCTGGGATTTGAGACCCAAGCGCGACAACGAGCTCAAGAGTGGCAGCGCGCGGCTGGACTGGGATGTCAGTGGTATGACCTTTACCTCCATTACCGGATACAACGACTTCCAGCGAGAAGAATCAAACGATTGGGACGGTGGTTTTTACAACGACTCCAGCAATATTAACACCACCGATCTGTGGGTCTTCTCACAGGAGATGCGTTTGTCAGGAGAGTTTCGTGACGATATCACCTGGATCACGGGTCTTTACTATACGAAGGACAGGATGAAAGAGAACTACCATTACTTCATGTCCGATTCGGTGTTTGGTCTGGGCTCCATACCCTGGGGTGTTGAATTGTTCGCGCCGACGCCTATTCTGGAACTGGACACCAGGTACAAGCAACAGACCGAGAGTGCCGCAATATATGCCCATACAGAATGGCAGTTTGCTGAACAGTGGCGCCTGACCCTCGGTGGCCGTTACACCCATGAGGAACGCAAATGGTCGGGATGTACTTTTGTGGCAGACGACGGCAGCCTCGCGGGTTTCCTCAATGCCCAGTTTGGTGCCACTCTGGGGCCGGGTGACTGTGGCACGATAGACGATCAACCAGACTCTCCGACTTACATCTTCAATTTGCTTGGCACACCGAATGTCAACGATGCTTTCCATGTATACAGCGATACCATCGATACCAAGAAGTGGATGGGAAAGATCGGCCTCGACTACATCTGGGACGAAGATACTCTGCTCTACGGCAATATTTCGCAGGGTTTCAAATCAGGTGGTTTTAATGGTGCCAACTCCAATACCACGCAGCAGTTGCTACCGTATACCGAGGAGGAACTTACGGCGTATGAAATCGGTAGCAAATCCACGCTGCTTGATGGTGCCATGCAACTCAACCTGTCGGCTTTTTACTATGACTACAAGGACAAGCAGGAGCAGGATACCTCTGTCACATTTGTCGGCAATATATCCGGGCTTACCAATGTACCAAAGTCTGAAATTTACGGTGCCGAGCTGGATCTGCAATGGCTTCCCACCGATGGTTTGACGTTCAATCTGGGTATTGCCTGGCTCGAAACCGAGATCACCAAATGGGATGCGGTGGATGACCAGCTAAGCGAGTGGCCTAACACAGTGTATCGCGATGTGTCCGGCGCTGAATTGTCGCAATCACCCGAGTGGTCTTACACAGCGTTGCTTAAATACGAATGGGAGGTGGGCAATAATCTGATGATGGATATCGCAGGGGATGTCACGTATACCGACGAGACAACCGGCGGTATAAACCCGGAAGAGGCGACAGAGGACTACACCATCCTCGGCGCGCGCCTCGGTATCGGTTCAGCCGACGGCGAGTGGCGAGCATTTTTGTGGGGTAAGAACCTTGCGGACGAAGATTATTACCCCTCGGCCTACACCGGTGGTAATGGTCCGTTTGTCCGGGTGCAGGGTATGCCTCGAACCTACGGAGTGACTGTTAGTTACAATATTGCACCTTGAGGCGACGACTCAAGCGTCTCTTCTGTTGAGCCCGGAACACCGGGCTCCTTTTTTAACGGGATTTTTCAATCATGGTATACAGACTGACCGGGCGTAAGGCTGGCATCAGATATCTGCTTATCACCTGCATCGTCCTCGTGATTAATCAAAGCCATGCTGCCACTGGTGGCCAGCCGAGTGTGGCCTTGGCAGACTCCGCCGCAGATACTGTCATCACCAACGCCCGTATCTATACCGTAGACACTTCGTACCCCTGGGCCGACACTGCCGCGATAACCGATGGCAAATATGTCTATGTGGGCAATGCCGCCGGTGTCGGCACCTATATCAACACGAACACCCGGGTTATGGACCTGGGTGGAAAAATGGTGATGCCGGGTATTAACGATGTCCATTCCCACCCGTGGCAAGGCGGGCTCAAGCTTCTTTACCACTGTAATTTTCCTTTCACCGCGACTCCGGATGAGGTTGCCGTGCAACTACGCCAGTGTATTGCCAGAAACACTGAGATAGCGTGGATAGAGGGCGGACAGTGGACCAGCAATTTTTTCCAGAATTATGCGATTGCCTCGCCCCGAGCGTGGCTGGATTCGATCAGTCCTGACGTGGCGATCTTTCTACACGATGACGCCACGCACAACGCCTGGGTGAACAGCCGGGTGCTTACGCTGGCCGGGATAGACCGCGACACACCTGACCCGGAGGGTGGCAGAATAGTGCGTGATGCAGCGGGCGAGCCTAATGGCCTGTTGTATGAGTCTGCGCGGCGGCTGGTGCTGGATGCACGACCGGACTGGACAGTCGCTGAGTATAAAATGGCAATCGCTGAGGCCGTGCAACAGGCGAACAGCTTTGGTCTGACCGGCGTTGATGAAGCCCGTGTACAAGCGCCTATGCTGGAGGCTTATCGCTTGTTAGATAAGGCGGAAGCGTTAACGGTTAACGTCACTGCCAACCTGCAAACCCCTCGCAGCTACCGGGATACGCCTCTGGCCCCGGGCGAGTATGAAACTCTGCGTGACAAATATAGAACGGAGCATGTGGACACGCGCTATATCAAGATATTCCTGGACGGTGTGCCAACGGCATCCCGCACCGCCTTTATGCTCGAGGATTACCTGAGGGAGGACGAGCAGGGAGAGCCTGCCAGGGGTTTTCTGCTGGTGGACGCCAATACTCTGAAGCAGGACATGATCAACCTGGATAAAGCGGGCTTTACTGTGAAAATGCACGCCGCAGGCGATGGCGCCGTGCGGGTTGCACTGGATGCCATCGAAGCCGCGCGTAAAGCTAATGGACCCAGCGGCCTGCGCCATCAGTTGGCTCATGCAGGTTTTATAGACCCGCAAGACATGGCCCGCTTCGCCGAGTTGAATGCCACTGTCGATGCTTCTCCCTACATATGGTTTCCCTCGCCCATCATTGATTCTATTGTGGGTGCTGTTGGCGAGCGCGGCAGGCGTTATTTCCCAATAGCGGAATTGCATGCTCTGAACACTGACATCGTAATGGGCTCCGACTGGCCTTCTGCGGCCGTTAGTCTCAATCCGTGGGGAGCAATCGAGGCACTGGTGACGAGGCGCAACCCCGAGACTAACAACCCCGATACACTTTGGTTGGCACAGGCCATCACACTTGAGCAGGCGCTGCATATCGCCACTCTGGGCGGAGCCCGGGGGCTCGGTATCGAGAGCAAAAGTGGTTCCGTTAAGCTCGGTAAATCGGCGGATTTTATCGTGCTGGACCGTAACCTGTTCGATATCCCGCCCGGACAGATCAGCGAAACCCGGGTGGTGCAGACCTGGTTCGAGGGGGCGCAGGTCTATTCGACAGATCCAGGCCAATGAGTTGCAGGTGTCGGCGCGCCATACCGCGGCGCCCACAGGTTCGCGATAAAGCATAATATTTACCGGATGCATGAAATATGAAGACTACTGAGTATCTAGATTACGACGCTCTCGGCCTGGCTGATCTTGTCAATAACGGCGATGTTTCCCCGCTGGAGTTGGCCAGGTCTGCACTAGCCGTGGCGGAACAACGGAATCCTGGCATTAACGCGGTGATCGAACTGTTTGAAGATGTCGAGAGTATAGCCACTAAGGTGCCCAAGGGAGCGCCTTTTGCCGGTGTCCCTTTCCTCATCAAGGATCTGGTGTTGCAGGCCGAGGGTCGTGCGAATGAGATGGGGTCACGGCTGGCAGCCGGCCTTGTGGCACCCGCCGACTCCGACCTGATGACCCGGTTCCGGCAGGCCGGGTTGATGACCCTGGGCAGAACAGCGACACCGGAAATGGGATATAACGTCGCGACTGAAACTCTGCAAGCCGGTATTTGCCGCAACCCCTGGAACACGGGCCACAGCCCCGGGGGTTCCAGTGGTGGTGCAGCGGCGGCGGTGGCTGCAGGCATTGTTCCCGTCGCTCATGCCAATGACGGCGGCGGCTCGATTCGTATTCCGGCGGCCTGTTGTGGGCTGGTGGGTTTGAAACCCACACGGGGCAGGGTGGCCACTGGCCCGGCGGCGGCCGAGGGCCTGAGTGGCTTTGGCATCGAGTTTGCGGTTTCGCGCTCGGTACGCGACAGCGCGGCATTACTGGACGCCGTTCACGGCCCTGGTGTGGGCGATCCCTACGTGATAACGCCGCCGGAACAGCGCTATATACAGTGCCTGCAGCAGGCGCCGGAGGCACTTAATATTGGCTTTACCAGCGAAGCCTGGTCAGGGGCAGCGGTCGATCCGGAGATTCGCGATGCAGTGGCAGAAATAGCGCGCTGCTGTGAAGCCCTGGGCCATCGGGTTCAGGAGACCAGACCGGCGCTGGATGCAGAGGCATTTGCACAGGCTAATACGGATCTTTGGTCTGCTTCCATTGCGCACTGGGTGGTGGATATCTGTGCCGCTACGGGGCGCAAAGCCTGTGATGAAACCCTGGAGCAGGCGACACTGGCGGTTTATGAATACGGTATGTCCCTGTCGGCGGTGGACCTGTTACATGCGGACGATACTTTTAATCGCATCAGTCGCGATTTCGGACAGTGGTTTACCTCCTACGATTTGCTGTTAACACCTACCACAGCACAATTGCCGTGGCCCATTGGCCAGCATTCCGCCTCAGGTGGTAATTATACTGCGCGAGAGTGGACCGATCATGTCTTCAGTGTGGCGCCCTTTACCGCCGTGTTTAATTGCACCGGGCAACCCGCCATTTCTCTGCCGTTGGCTCGTAGTGCGTCGGGAATGCCGATTGGTATCCAGTTTGCCGCAGCCTATGGGCGGGAGGATTTACTGCTATCTCTGGCGTCGGTCCTGGAACAGGTTTCGCCCTGGCCGACGCTAGTGCCGCCGGAGGTGGCAGCACGCTTGAACGAACCGACCCCAAGCTAAAGAAATTGATCAGGGAGTTACGACAATGAGCTCAAAGCACAAGAAAACCGGTTTTGTCTGTCACGAGCTTTATATGTGGCATAACACCGGTAACTACGCGGGGCCCATGCCCTACGGTAACCCGGTCCAGCCCGACACACATGCGGAAAACCCGGAAACCAAACGCCGCTTTCGCAACCTCCTGGAAGTGGCCGGGCTCACACCACAGCTTCACAATATCGCGCCCAGGGAGGCGACAGAAGAGGAAGTACTGAGATTTCACACCCGAGAGCATTTGGAGAGAGTTAAAACCCTGAGTGCCGGGAACGGTGGCGATTCAGGCGTGTTTACCCCTATCGGGCGTGGCAGCTACGAGATCGCGATGTTGTCGGTGGGTGGTGTGCTTGCCGCGGCAGAGGCCCTGCTGGATGGCCATATAAACAATGCTTACGCGCTGGTGCGCCCACCGGGCCATCACGCCCTCGCGGGGGAGGGCATGGGCTTCTGTACCTTTGGCAATGCCGCGCTGGCCGGTTTTCATGTGCTGGAGAAATACGGTCTGGAGCGGATTGCCTTTGTGGATTGGGACGTTCATCACGGCAACGGTACCCAGAGCGCGTTTTACGATGATCCCAGGGCACTGACCATTTCGATCCATCAGGACAACTGCTTTCCGCCCGACTCTGGCTATCGCCACGAAAATGGCGAGGGTGAGGGTGAAGGCTATAACCTCAATATTCCACTGCCGCCGGGCTCCGGGGTGGGAGCTTACGAGGCGGCCTATGATCGAGTGGTGCTGCCGGCGCTGTATAAATTCAAGCCGCAGTTGATTATCGTCCCCTCGGGATTCGACGCCGGTGCATATGATCCACTGGGTCGTATGCAAATGCACAGTGGGGGCTATCGAGAACTCACCCGCAAGCTGATGCGCACGGCGGATGATCTTTGCGGTGGTAAACTGCTGTTCACGCACGAAGGTGGTTATAACACCTGGACGGTACCGTTTTTTGGGCTGGCTGTTATGGAGGAGTTGAGTGGTATCAAAACGGACACGGACGATCCGTTTCTCGGTATGGCTGCCGCGCTGGGGGGCCAGGACCTGCAACCGCACCAGGAGGTGGAGATTGCCGCGGCAGAAAGGTTGCTCGATCATATTCCGGGATGACAGCTAAACCATTGCGGGTGGCAGCATGACACCGCATTCCAGTCGGGGCACGGTAGCCGCGATTGCGCTGACGGTGATAGCCATGGCCGCCTTTCTGGTAATGCCATTGTACGTGGGCGCTGCCGCGGAGTCCCACGCCCTCAGTCAGCAGCAACTCGGGTTTCTGGCCGCCTGCGTGGCTGGTGGCTCTGCGGTCAGTTCGGTAGCCATGATGTTCCTGGTTCGCCGTTTCCCCTGGCGCCCTATGGGGGCCATTACCGTATTGCTGTTGTTAGTGCCTATGTCGGCTTCCCTGTTTGTTGAAGATACCCTGACTTTCATGGTGCTGCAGACCATAGCTGCACTGGGGGGCGGTGCAACCTATTCACTGGCCCTGACTGCGCTGGCGGATAGCCCCCACCCCGATCGCGCTTTCGGTTTTTCTATAGCCGCGCAGGTTGCGTTTCAGGTGACAGGCATGCTGATCCTGCCAAATATAGTAGAGGGCGCCGGTATTAACGGTATTCTTTGCCTTTTCATCGGCATGGAAATACTCGGATTAGGCCTGGTATGGCTGCTGCCATCTGGAGGCAAAAAAACGACGGCGGTAACATCGCGGGCGCTGGTCTCCCGTCTACCTCTGGCTTTGGCACTGGCGGGATGTTTCTTTTTCTTTTTCAATGTGGGGGCGGTCTGGACTTATCTGGAACGCATGGCTGTACTCTCCGGTTTTAGCCCACAGGACATCGGAAACGCTCTGGCTATGGGTGTTGCCGTGGGTATCCCCGGGGCGTTGTTGGCATCCTGGTGTGGCGACCGCTTTGGCCGGGTTGTGCCGTTGACAGTGGGTACGTTGGGTACGTTGGCGGCGTTATTTATGCTGACCGTTGAGATGGCGTATGTGGCGTACGTGCTGGCCATTGCGCTGTACAATTTTATGTGGAATTTCTCACTGGCCTTTCAATATGCTGCTGTCAATGCTGTGGACTCATCCGGACGTGGTGTCGCAGCCGCACCCGCGTTCCATGGCGCTGGGGCCGCTGTGGGTCCAGCCCTTGCCGCCTTTTATGTTAGCTCGACGAGTCTTGTTGCAGTCAACTGGTTGGCAGGAGCAGCAGTGATATTAAGCCTGCTGCTATTTGCCGGGGCTATGGCTTACAGCCGTGGTAATAGGGGCAATACTCAGGAGCGGTAAGATGGTAAAGCTGGTGCAGCCGCCGGGCGACGAACGTGTGATCAATGAAGCACTGGGCATTGGCTGGGCAAACTGGGACTTTCCCGCGCATCTGGCCTACAGTCAGCGTGCAATGACGGCCGTCTGGCCAACGGCGATAATTGCTGCACCACCAGAACCTCAGCCACTGTGTTATGCCCCGGCAGAATTGGACTTATCGCAGTTGACCTTGTCTGAACCGGGCAGTGACCGCAGTCTAACCGCACAACAGATTCTGGATCGACGCCTCTACAATGACGCGCTGCTGGTCATGCATCGGGGCAAGGTTATTCATGAGTCCTATCGCAACGGGATGATGGCAACGGATCATCATGTCAATCACTCCACGACTAAATCCCTCACTACCTTACTGCTGGGCCTTGCGATTAGTGAGGGCCTGGTGGACCCAGCCGCCCCCATTACCGAATACCTGCGCCCGCTGGCGGATCTTCCCAACTGGGCAAAAATCAGTGTGCAACAGGCGCTGGATATGCGCACCGGCCTGAATTACGAGGAACACTACGAGGACCCTGACTGTGTTTGCTGGAGTTATTTCCGCGCCACGGGATACTATCCGCCACTGCCTGAAACGTCACCCGGCTACATTGCCTGGGTGCGAAAGAATATGCGTGACGCAACAGGCGAGCCCGGCGAACGTTTCGCCTATGCGTCTCCCATTACCAACGCGCTGGGTCTGGTGACAGCTGCGGTGTTTGGTAAGTCGGTGCCGGAATTGCTCGAAGAAAAAATTTATCGGCATATTGGCGCAGAGCGCGATGCCTGGCTCAACCTGGATCCCAGCGGTGTCGCCGTCACTGAAGGACAGCTCAGCCTGTGTCTGCGAGACTTCGCACGGTGGGCTGCACTGTTTATGAACGAGGGCAGGAACCTGGCGGGTGAGCAGGTCGTACCGTCGGCGTTTATCCGCGATATTGTCACGCCGCGGGAGGAGCTGCGCAGCGCCTGGCAAAGGGGTGATTACGCCGATCTGTTTCCCGCGGGGCAATACCGCAACCAGACCTATGTTATAGATGCTGAATGTAGCCAGATTGCCATGTTGGGCATCCACGGGCAATTCTGCTTTATCGATCTGAACCGGGAGTTGATGATGGTGGGCTACGGTTCCTACCCCACACAGGTCGATGCCATTCTGGCGACCACTATGCAAGCACTATGGAACGAGTTGCGGCGGTACGTAGGGTTGTAAACAAGTCAAGGTAATCGGGTTCCAGGCTGTTCGTCATGAACGGTGCCACAGCGGTGGTGAGTAGTGTACTGTATCAGGCCAACAGTATATTAAGACCGGGGGCGCAGTTTTATGAACAGATTCACGCTCGGATTATCCGTATGGATGGCCGTATTCCTCTTGTGTTTGACACCACGGTTACAGGCCACCAATATCGTCGCCATGGAGGTCGAACTCAGCCCGGGTGAGCAACAGATGCTTGAGTGGATTGATAACCGCAGTGAACAGCTTCTGGTGGAGCTGACGGAACACGTCGCCATCAATACCAGTACAGACAACCTGCAGGGGATAGATCGCTATCGCGAGTTACTGGCCAAAGACCTGCAGCAGTTGGGCTTTACTACACGCAATTATCCTGCCGGGCCTCTTCCGGTTTTGACCTGCGCGGGCGGTAGTGTGAGCGTGGCCGATAACCTGGTAGCCGCCAGGAAGGGCGGTAGCGCCAGGCGTATTCTTCTCAATGGTCACATGGACACGGTATTTTCCGCCGCCGACGATTTCCAGTCCCTGAGCGCGGACCCGGATGGTACGCTTCACGGCCCCGGTGTGCTCGATATGAAGGGCGGCATCGTAGTGATGCTCAATGCGTTGCGGGCATTATCTGCCGGCGGTTATCTGGACGATGCCAACATCACTGTATTGTTCAACAGTGATGAGGAGATCGGTTCGCTGGGTTCCCGCGAACTGATAGAAGAGCTTGCGGGCCAGCACGATATTGGCCTGGTATTTGAAGGCACTCGCGACAACCGTATGATCCGCGCGCGCAAGGGGCTTGGTCAGGTGCGACTTAAAGTCATCGGCCGTGAGTCGCATGCCGGCGCTGCGCACGAGCAGGGAGTGTCAGCCTCACTGGGCCTGGCACACCAGGTGGTCGCGATTGAACAATTGACCGATTACCAGCGCGGCGTCACCGTCAATGTGGGTGTCATGGCGGGAGGCGAGAAACGCAATACCATCCCTGGCTGCGCGGATGCCTATGTTGATCTGCGCTACCCAATATTGGCGGATGGTGAATACCTGCTAGGGGCAATTGATGAGATTGCCGCGCGAACGTATATTGAAAATCCCAATTACCCAGGGCTCCCTGCAACTGAAGTATGGGGCGTGTTGCACCGACCGGTTAAAGAGGTTAACGCTGAGGTGGATGCGCTGATAGCCGAGGCCATGGGGCTGTCGCAGCTGCTCGGTGAGCCTATTGTGGGCAGTATGTATTCCGGTGGCGGTACCGACGGTTCAATAGCTCAGTCGGTGGGTTTGCCAACCGTAGATAGCCTCGGTCTCAATGGCAGTGGCGGCCATTCTTCTCGCGAGATGACTAGCGTGAATTCACTTATTGCCCGAACCAAACTCGCGGCGGTCATCATCGCCCGCCAGATTCAGTCGCAGCCTTTCCCCTGAAGCGCCCGGCCGCTTGCCGGATATTTAGGCCTCCGGGTCCTGGTACACCAGCTCGCCCTCGAAAAAGGTCATCTGCACCCGGGTATCACCTATGGCATCGGCGGGTATTTCAAGGAGGTTATCGCTAAGGACGATGAAATCGGCGGATTTCCCTTTTTTCAGCGAGCCCGTATGCTCTTCAAGTTTTAGCGCCCTGGCGCCGCCCAGGGTATAGATCGCGATTGCCTCCTCAACCGATATTGCCTGTTCCGGCCATAATTCACCCGGGTAGTCCCCCGTTGGATTGCGCCGAGTGACCAGTGCCTCCATGCCTGTCCAGGGGTTCATGTCAGGCACGGCCGATGGCCAGTCAGAGCCTGCGAGAATGGCTACACCATGATCCAGCAGGTCCCTGGTGGGCCAGTAGCGTTTGCCCCGTTCACCGACTGCACCGATGACGGAATCTATAATGGGTGAGGGAAACCAGATATAGGGTGAGAAATCAGCTACCACGCCAAGGCTGGCGAAGCGCGGCAGATCGCTATCGGCGATAAAGCCGGCGTGGGCCAGCTCATGGTGCAGCCCGGAATCACCGTTAGCCTTGCGCGCCATGGCGATTGCATCCAACGTCACGCGTACTGAACGGTCTCCGGCGGTGTGAATTTTCACGGTGAAGCCGAGCTTGTCCAGAGTTATGAGGGCATCGCTTAACTGGTCGGGACTGAGGTGCAACGAGCCGTCTCCACCCGGCTCATCTCCGTGTACGGGTAGATAGGGTTCCAGCATTGCCGCGCTGCGCGACGCGGTGGGAACGCCGTCCAGAAATATCTTAACGAAAGAAGTATAAAGATGCGGTGAACCGAACCGGTCTCTTCGTCTGACGTACTCGGCAATATCACCCTTGCTCAATGCGCCGCTTTCGCCGAGGTTTAATGCGGCGGCGATGTTGGCTGTCAGCTGGCCATCGTGGTCCAGTTGTTTGAAGGCCGTAATATTGGCGAGCTTGGCCGAGGCATCTTTCATCCCGGTTACGCCATAGCTGTTCGCAGTTTTGACGGCGTATGCTGCGGCGCTCTGGTATTGCTCCGGCGTCCATTCGGGCCGTGCATTGGTAACCAGAATGTAGGCCTCCTCCAGAATGCCATTGGGGTTTAAACTGTTGGCTTCCCTGCCGATTTTTCCACCGGCGGGATCGGCTGAATCCGCATTGATGCCCATTAGTTGGAGTGCGCGGGAGTTGGCCCAGTGGTTGTGGCCTGAGTCGTCAGTCAGAATCACGGCCTTACCCATGGCAGCCTTGTCCAGCCAGCGTCGGGGGGAATCCATGGGGTTATTAACGAAGAAGTCGCTGGTCCACTGGCCACCGATTATCCAGTCACTGTCGGGCTGGTCTTGCGCACATTGGCTGATAGCGCTGGCAATCTCTTCGGGCGAGGCGGTGAAGGGGAAATTACACTCGAATAGCGCCTTTATACTTCCCGAGACAGGGTGCAGGTGCGCGTCGATAATACCGGGCATGACCATTTTGCCCTGCAGGTCGATGGTCCGTGTGCCGTCTCGCCGGTAAGCTGAAATATCGGAGTTGGATCCGGCGGCGAGAATCTTGCCGTCCTTAATTGCAAGTGCCTCCACCCAGGGTTGGGCAGCGTTGACGGTATAGATTCGACCACTGAGCAACACCAGCTCGGCAGTACTGCTGTCGGTTTCGGCCCGGGCGAATCCGGCGAATTGCAGAAGGGTACAAAGAATAGAGAGCGCCAACACCAATGGACGGTTCCCTGGCCGTCGATAGTGCCGACCTGGGCGATGTTCGGACACGCGCTGTGCACAGTTTTGTGTATTGACGTTCATGTGCTTAATAACACTATTATTCATTTGTTTGCTCCCGCAAGTCGCGACGGCGTATGCCGTCGACAAACAGCATTCATTCTAGGCGCAAATCGATGCAGACTTTTGACGCAAGCGGACAATCCTTTGACGGATGTGGCCGTTAGTGCACCTTGCGTCGGTGCGCTATCAGCGGGGGCAGAATGAGTGCATAGGAGATCAGGAACAGTATAATTCCCGCGCTAATCACTCGCGAGTAGTCTCCCTCTGTGAGCAGGGAGGCAGCAAAGGCAGGGCCTATAGCCAGTCCCAGCATCTGTGCGGCCACCGCGTAGACGACCACACGGCCATGTCGGTCGAAGCTGGCCATACCGGCCAGCAGGTAGGGGTGGGTCATATTCCAGGCGAAGTTGTACACGCAGACTGTGACCGCGTACACCAGTGCTGTGAATTGGCCATAGAGGTAGACCAGCACTACCGCGCCGCCGATGATGCCGATGGCCAGGGGAATAATTCGGCCAAAGCGTCGGCCGGCCAGCGCCGCCACAAAGGCACCGGCGATCCCGAGAAATTGAGATAACATCAGGCCATTGGCCACACCCTGCTCACTGACACCGCCGTTCATACCGATCAGGAACAGGTATGCCCAGATCACGCCCTGGGCAAAAAAGTAGGTAAACATGGCGAGAATGGCGAGCCAGCGAAATACGCCGGCGAGATCCACAGCATCCGCTTCAACCTGCAGATGTTCCTCTCCGGAATCCGGCATATGTTGCAGGCAGGGCCAGCCTGTCACTGCGAACAGGGCGAAAAAAATAATCAGGCCTGTCATACCCACCGTGTCCAGTGCCGTGGGCAGTACCCACAGGCCGAGAGCGCCATACGTCAGCACCCCCATAATCAGGTAGCCGAAATTGCGATCCGGCAGGCGGGTGATTCCTACAATGGTAAAGCTCAGCGAGATAAGCCCACCGGCGCCCAGCCCGGTGAGAAAGCGCAGCAGACTGAATACAGTCGCCTCTCTGGTCATAAGGGACAGCAGGTTGCCCACGGCAAACAGGGCGATAGACCAGCGCAGTATTTTCAGCCAGCTGAAATTGTGCCCGCCCAGGGCCATCAGCACTGTCGTGAGCGCAATACCCCACACTTCAGCTGAAGCGGTATAGCCTGCCTGCTGCTCGCTGAAACCAAAAAGCTGCACCAGACCCTGAATAAAGCCGGGTTGGATAATGAACACGGAGGCACCGACCACACCTAGATAAATCGCTGAAAACAGCGACTTTGGACTGTTGACGTCCACCCGGTTGGAAATGGTGCTCGAAGAAGTGCTCATTGGCGGCTCTCGGGTTATTATTCGAATCATTATGTTCCAGTTAAACACTGTCCGCTATCGGCCGAAAGTATGAAACCGATTATTCTGAGTGAAGACCACCCTACCGATTTTCAGCGTGAGGGGCTGGATCTCGTCAACAGCTTGATGCCGTTGAATTCCTCCGGTTTTTATCTGGTGAGTGCGGATATGCAACACCGGGGGGTGGTATTGCGGAATATCGAGGCCGCTGCTGAGCGCGACTATCAGCGCCGGTTTCAGGAGCTGGATCCCCTCAATCCCGCCCTCTTTGCCGCCAGCGGCACCCGGGTTGCCTGCATTGACGAGCAAATTGACGAGCCGGAGCTGCTGGCTTCTGAATATTACCGCAAATTCATGCAACCGCTGGCTCACCGCTATGTTGCGGACATGTTTTTCCGTCGAGACCAGGACATTATTGCTGTACTGACGATGCTCAGAACCCCCGAGCTGGGTCCTTTTACTGAGGCGGAGTTGGCGCTACTTCGCAAGTTCCAGCCATTTCTCGAGTACACGCTCAATACGGTTTATCTGCCCCGGCGCTACGGCCAACGAGAACGAATCCAGAAGGGTTACCAATTAACGGACCGTGAACTGGACGTGGTGGAACTCATTGTTGCCGGCGCCAGCAACAAGCTGATCGCGCGGCAATTGGAGCTCAGTATCGCCACGGTAAAAACCCATCTCCAGCATGTATTCCAGAAACTGGAGGTGTCCTCTCGCACGGGTGTCAGCGCCCTTGTGTTGGGTGCGCTGGACGCCTGACCCGGTTCTCATCCTTTTGGCCGATGGCGGCTTTTGACACTATAGCCTAGTCTTCAGGGCATCTCGTGCTTTTTGGGGAAACAGCTATGTTGGGAAATGTTTCAGGCCAGGTTGCTATAGTCACTGGCGCCGGTCAGGGAATTGGTCAGGGAATTGCCCGGGTTTTTGCCTCTGCAGGGGCGGCGGTTGTTGTGGCCACCCGCTCCGCCGGTAATGGCCAGAAAACCGTGGACGATATTATTGCCGCGGGGGGTAAGGCCATACTGATCCAATGTGATGTGGGCCAGCGCAGCGAAGTGGAACGGGTTGTAGCTGGCACGGTCGCCCAGTTTGGGCGGGTCGATATCGGTATTCACAATGCGGCAATTTATCCACTGCATACGGTCGAGGAACTGACCGATGAGGTGATGGAGCAAACTCTGGCAGTCAATATGAAAGCGGCGGTTTGGCTGACCCAGTCCTGTGTCCCGCATTTTCGCAAACAGGGTGGTGGTCGCCTGATCTTCACCTCCTCCGTCACCGGGCCGCGAGTCGCCATGCCGGGCACCTCGCACTATGCCATGTCCAAGGGTGGGATGAACGGCTTTATCCGCACCGCCGCACTGGAATATGCGCGGCAAAATATCACCGTCAACGGCGTGGAGCCGGGTTATATTCTGACTCAGGCCATGTCAGCGTTGGGGGGAGAGGAGGAACTCAATGCCATGGCGGAGTGTATCCCGCAGGGCCACCTGGGCAAGCCTGAAGACATTGCAAATACCATGCTATTTTTGGCATCCGAGGAAGCCGGTTATATTACCGGTCAGACCATCGTGGTGGATGGCGGCTCCACCTTGCCGGAAAGCCAGGTCGTCATGGATGGTTTTTACGAATAAAGTAAAAAGGTATCCATTTTTTTTAGAGAAGCATAGCCGGGTAAGACTAAAATTCGTCAACAGAGGGTTGAACTATGAGTAGCAACATAGGTGCATCGCAAAAACGTTATTTGAGCCTGTTGGCTGGTTTCGCCGCCGCGGGAGCCACCTCACTGCCTTTCGCGCAGGTGCTTGAGGAAACCGTGGTTACCGCGCAAAAACGCGAGCAGAGTATGCAGGATATCGGTATCTCGGTCACCGCGTTTACCGGTGATCAGATCAGGGAACTGGGTATGACCAACAGTACTGATATTGTCACCATGACACCCGGCCTCAACTATACGACGCCCCAGGCCGAAGGCAGCCAGATCAACTTCTTCCTGCGCGGTGTGGGTCTCAACGATTTTACTGACTCCAATGAAAATCCGGTGGCGGTGTACGTGGATGACGTCTATCGCGGCGCCATGGGCGGCCTGTCCTTTCAATTGTTCGATATAGAGCGTGTGGAAGTTCTGCGCGGGCCTCAGGGCACTTTGTACGGCCGCAACACCACCGGTGGACTGGTGAGCTTTGTGACGGTTCGCCCATCCGAGGAACTGGAAGGCTATGCCCAGGTAACTGCGGGGGAAAACAGCGAGTTGGGTTTTGAGGGTGCCATAGGCGGCCCTATTACCGACAGCCTGCTGGGGCGACTGTCGGTTTCAACCCGGCAGTACGACCCCTACGTAAAAAACCGCATCGGTCAGGATTACAACGAACTGGATTCCAACGCGGCCCGGGGGCAGCTGCAGTGGCTGGTGAACGACAAAATCGATGTGCTGTTGTCGGGCAATTATTCCAAGAATGATGCCAATGTGGGCGCCTGGCAGCACCAGTCGACCAAGTTTGGCGCCGATGGCGTTACACCGACAGCTCTGCCACGGGATGAAGATTTCTGGGGCACTTGCCCGGGTTGTGATGTCTTTGGCTACGTCGACACGGACAACGATCCCTGGAAAGGAGACTACGATCGCAAGGGCAAGGTCAGGGTGGAGTCGGAGGGCGGTGCCTTAACCGTGAACTGGGAGCCGTCAGGAGATATTACCTTCACTTCCATCACCGCCTATCAAAAGGTAAAGCGCAATCAGGAAGAGGACACTGATGCCGGCCCGGTACCTCTGAATCCCAGCTTTCCTGCGACCACTGACCAGTTCACCCAGGAATTTCGCGTGCTCGGCAGCCACGGCGAGAAGGGCAACTGGACGGCGGGTTTGTATTACTACGACAACGAGGTGCAGGCCGACTATGTGCTGGATGCCCTGGCGCTGGATTACGTTTATCTCGACACAGATATGAAGCAGACCACCGAGTCATGGGCGGTGTACGGGCAGTATGAGTATGCCTTCAACGAGCAGTGGACGCTGATCGCTGGCTTGCGCTACACCACAGAGGAAAAGAAAATCAAATACGCGGGTGTCGATCTGTCGGGTATTTTTGCCGCAGAAACAGCGGCAGGCAATATCCCGCTGACACCGACCAGGCCCACACCATCCAGCACGTTTGTTTACAATAAGGATACCGTCGGCAGCCAGGCCAAGCATGACAATGACCCGGTGACGGGCAAGCTGGAGCTGGATTATCATCCCAGCGACGATCTTATGCTGTACGGCAGTTACTCCCGTGGCACCAAGTCCGCCGGCTTCAATACCGGTTTCCTCGATGAGACCGGAATTTTCGCCAGTAACAGCCCCGACACGGTGCCCTTTGATGAAGAGACTCTGGATGCCTTTGAGATCGGTTTCAAAGCGACCCTGGCGAATGGCATGATGCGCCTGAACGGTGCCCTGTTCTATTATGACTACAGCGACGTGCAGACCTTCCGCTTTGAGCTCCTAAACCAGATTATTTTCAACACCGATGCCGAGTACTGGGGTGGTGAGCTGGAACTGGTCGCGGCGCCCATGGAGGGCCTTGAGCTGATGGCGGGTGCAGCCTATCTGGACACCACGGTGAAGGACGTGCCCGGTTATGATGGCGTGCCGCGCGACAGGACTGCCGTGTCAGCACCCGACTGGTCCTTTAACGCAGCTGCGCGTTACGAGTGGGGAATGTTCGATGGCACCATGGCGGGTATTGCCAGTTACAGCTACCAGGGCGAGACCTACTTTGATATCCAGAACCCGGACACGGCCAGAGAGGATGGTTACAGTGTGACCAATCTTCGGCTGGAATGGATCAGTCCGGAAACGACCTACACCCTTACTGCCTTCGTGGACAATGTGTTTGACGAGGAGTACCTGGTGTACACCTTTGATTTCACCAGTTCCTTTGGCTTGAACCAGCAGGGCTACGGCAAGCCGCGCTGGGCCGGTGTGTCGGCCCGCTATAGCTTCTGAACACCGTGGTAGGAAATTAGATTCACTATGGAAAAACGCAACGTAAACGAAGTGACTGCTGGGAAGTTAGCGGATAATGAACTGCTGGCGCGTAGATTCAGGGTGCTTGGCAGTCATTCACCGCTATTCTACGAGGAGCCACTGCATCTGGTGCGAGGCGAGGGCGTATGGCTGTGGGATGCTGCCGGGCGGCGTTACCTTGACGTTTACAATAATGTGCCGCATGTAGGGCACTGCCACCCGCGGGTGGTGGAGGCGCTTACGCGTCAGGCACAAACGCTGAATATCCACACACGCTATCTGCACAACAATGTGGTGGAATATGCGGAGCGGCTGATCGCGAAATTTGACTCCTCCCTCAGTATGGCGATGCTCGCCTGCACTGGTAGTGAGGCCAATGAAGTCGCGCTGCGCATGGCGCGTCATTGCACGGGTGGCCAGGGTATTATCGTGACGGATTTCGCCTATCACGGGAATACCGAGGCGGTGGCTGAACTGGGCACCGGCTTTATGCCAGAGGCGAAAACCACCCGCCGGGTGCGCAGTTTTCCTATCCCGGATTCCTACAATGCGCCAACGGGTGTGGCGCCCGAAAATCTCGCCGATCATTATGCCCAGGCTGTCAAAGATGCCATCGATGCCTTTGCAGCCGACGGGATTAAGTTCGCGGGCCTGCTGATTTGCCCGGATTTCGCCAACGAGGGTTTACTTAATGTGCCAGAGGGCTTCATTAGCAAAGCCCTGGCGCACGTGCGTGCGGCAGGTGGTCTTTACATCGCCGATGAAGTGCAAGGCGGTTTTGGTCGCACCGGCCATCACTGGTGGTCACACGAGGCTTACGGCGAAGTGCCAGATATCGTGACTATGGGTAAACCCATGGGCAATGGCCATCCCATTGCGGGTGTCGTGGCGCGGGCAGATCTGATCGACGCATTCGGCGAATGGGCCATGTACTTCAATACCTTTGGCGGTAACCCGGTCTCTTGCGCCGCGGCACTCGCGGTACTGGATGTGCTGGAACAGGAGAACTTACTGGAGAACGCCGTCAACACAGGTGCCTACGTGGCTCGCGGTCTGCGCAAGTTACAGGACAAGCACTCATTGATCGGTGATGTGCGTGACAAGGGCATGTTTTTTGCTGTCGAACTGGTGAAAGATCGCGCGAAAAAGACACCTGCGACCATGGAGTGCGCGCGCCTGGTAAACGACATGCGTCAGCGGGGTGTGCTGATTAGCCGCATAGGGCGTCATGACAATGTGCTGAAGATGCGCCCCCCCATGCCATTCAACCGCGACCATGCAGATCTCCTGCTGGCGACGCTTGATGACTGCCTCGCAAGAATGTGACCGGGGGGAATATGAGCGACTTTTATCAGTTGGATGACCAGCGGCAAGTTGCCTGCATGCAATCCCTGGCGGAGATAGCCTTGCAGCGCTGGGATTTCGATGCCCGTCAGCTGGAGCTGATCAAATACCGCGAGAATGCCGTATTTTGTGCAATAACGGGCGAGGGCACGCGCTACGCTGTACGAATCCATCGCGCCGGCTATCACTCCGATGCAGAGTTGGATTCTGAACTGCAGTGGATTTCCGCACTGGCGACACACGGCATCCAGGTCCCTGCCATTGTGCCTTGTAGCGATGGTGCGTCCTTCGCCGTGGTGTCCGGCGATGGCGTGCCGGAGCCGCGTCAGGTTGATGTTTTTGAGTGGGTTGAGGGTCGGCAGCTTGGTGCCGCCGAGGTCGGTATCGCCGATACAAGCTCCGTCAGTGAGACCTATCACACGATTGGTGCACTGGCAGCACAATTGCATAACCAGGCTACGGCCTGGACGGTACCCGACGGTTTTACACGGCACGCCTGGGATACCCGGGGCCTGGTCGGTCCCCAGCCTTTTTGGGGGCCGTTCTGGGAGTTGGCGGCGCTGTCCAACGACCAGCGCACCTTGATAATGGCCGCTCGTGAAAAGGTGTACGTCGAGCTGGAAGCCTATGCATCCAACCCTGACAATACCGATCGCTACAGCCTGATTCATGCGGATTTCGTCGCGGAAAATCTCATGGTGGACGGTGACAAGGTACGACTGATCGATTTTGACGACGCCGGGTTTGGCTGGCATCTGTTTGAGTTGGCCACTGCTCTGCATTTTGAGACGGAGGCCGACTACTACCCGGAGGCCTACAGCGCTCTGGTAAACGGTTACCGCGAGCATCGTGATCTGCCCGATAGCCAATTGGCTTATCTACCCCTGTTCATGGTGGCGCGCAGTTTCACCTACCTGGGTTGGGTGCACACGCGCTTTGAGACAGAAACGGCTCGGGAGTTAACGCCCATGTTGGTGGAGAAGGCCTGTTCTCTGGCCCGGGATTTCCTTGCCACCTGAATTACACTACACTGTGATGCCCGCTAGGTTCCCCAGGAAAATGATATGCCGAAAACAATGAAAACCGGTGTCGCCGCGATGGTGGCTGGTGCCAGGAAGCGAATAGAGCAGGTAGATGCCAGCGATGCCATCAACATGCTGGACAACCCGGGTGTAGTCATCGTCGATCTTCGCGACATCCGGGAGCGGGAACGTGAGGGCTATATTCCCAATAGTTTTCACTGCCCGCGGGGCATGGCCGAGTTCTGGGTAGACCCCCAAAGTCCGTACTACAAAGAAATTTTCGGGCGCGATGTGAAGTTTGTTTTCCACTGCGCTTCAGGCTGGCGCTCCGCGCTGACAGTGGCAACCCTGGGTGATATGGGCATGGATAATATAGCCCATATCACCGATGGCTTTAATTCCTGGCGCGACGCCGGCGGCCCCGTAGAGCGATCGGCGTAGTCGCCTCAGGCCGGCGGGATATACTGCTTTATCCGCTGGTCGATTTTGCCAAAAATCGTTTCGCCGGCCCGGTCTTTCATCTCAATTTCAATGCGATCGCCGAAAGCCATGAAAGGCGTGGTTGCTTTGCCGTCCGCAATGGTTTCAAGGCAGCGAACTTCCGCCAGGCAGCTGGAGCCATCTGGACTGCCCTGGTTGGCGACAGTGCCCGAACCTACTACTGTGCCCGCCATCAGTGCGCGACTTTTAGCCGCGTGCTCGATCAACTGCCCGAAGTCGAAGGTCATGTCGACACCGGCGTTTGGTGAGCCGACCTTGGTGCCGTTCAGAGTACTGATCAGCGGTAGATGCAGTTTTGCACCATCCCAGGCATCTCCCAGCTCGTCGGGGGTGACTGCTACCGGCGTGAAGGAGGTTTGCGGCTTTGACTGGTAGAAACCGAATTGCTTGCCCAGCTCAGCCGGAATGAGGTTGCGCAGGGAGACATCGTTTACCAGTCCCACCAGTTTGATATGCCCCCTGGCCTGCCGTGCCTTGATGCCGGCGGGCACGTCGTCGGTAAACACCACAACCTCTGCCTCAAAATCTATGCCCCAGTCTTCATTTTCAGCGAGTACATCTTCGTTGGCGCCGATGAACGCATCAGAGGCGCCCATGTACATCAGCGGCTCCCGCCAAAAAGACTCTGGCAGTTCCGCGCCGCGCGCCTTGCGCACCAGCTCCACGTGGGTCACATAAGCGCTGCCGTCTGCCCAGTGGTATGACCGGGGCAGGGGAGCTGCCGCCGCTGTGGTATCGAATTTAAACTCACCGCTTACCTCGCCCGCCTGGAGCTGGTCGAATAGTGCAATCAATTTGGGTTCGCACTCGGCCCAGTTGTCCAGCGCGGCCTGCAGCGTGGGCGCGATCGATTCGGCAGATACCGCCCTGCTGAGGTCGCGACTGATCACAATAAGTTTGCCGTCCCGGCCGGATTTCAAGCTCGCTAATTTCATTGTTGTATTCCCGATATGTTCGTTTATGGTTGAAAGTTCTTTTTGATGCCGTCCCAGCATTTGATGTAGTCTCGCTGCCGCAGCTGCGTTTCCAGTGCCCATTTTGTCGGCTGAATGACGTAGCGGGATTCCAGCATAAACGCCATGGTATCGCGGTATTGATCAGGTTTCAGCTCGGCGGCGCTGGCTTTCTCAAACGCGGCGGCTTCCGGCCCGTGGGGGCTCATGCAGTTGTGCAGGCTACAACCGCCGGGGACAAAGCCCTCTTCCTTGGCGTCGTAGGTCCCTTCGATCAGCCCCATGAATTCACTCATGACATTGCGGTGGTACCAGGGTGGACGGAAGGTATCTTCGGCCACCATCCAGCGCGGTGGAAATATGACGAAATCAATATTGGCGACACCGGGGGTATCCGAGGGGGACGACAATACCGTATAGATACTTGGGTCGGGGTGGTCATAGCTGACGGAGCCAATCACATTGAAGCGCGCCAGCTCGTACTTATAGGGTGCCGAGTTACCTGTCCAGGCCACCACATCAAGCGGTGAGTGGTCGATTGGCGCGCGGTAGAAATTTCCCGTGAATTTACACAGTAACTCGAAGTCACCCTCTACATCCTCATAGTCCGCTTCGGGGTACTGAAAATCTCTGTCGTTGGCGTAGCCGTTCGCACCTACCGGTCCGCGTTCGGGAAGACACAGCGGTGCGCCGTAGTTCTCGGCAAGATAGCCGCGTGCGGTATCGGTGAGCAGGTCTACTGCGAATTTCATTCCTCGGGGTATGACGGCTATTTCGCCCGGATGCAGCCGTATCTTGCCGCACTCGGTGCGCAGCAGGAGTTCTCCCATCTGTGGCACAAACAACAGCTCACCGTCAGCGCAGTAGAAGTACCGATTGTGCATCGAGCGGTTGGCGGCATACAAGTGAATGCCCATCCCGGTTTGGGCCATGGCGTCGCCGTTGGCCGCAATCGTCACCAGGCTGTCAATAAAGTCTGTTGGGCTTTCCGGAATGGCGACCGGGTCCCAGCGCAGCATGTTGGGGGGTGTTGGTACCTCTGTAATGGGCCCGGTGCGTACATTTGCCTGCTGCCAGGGCTGGTAGTCTCCCTGCGCCGCGGAGGGGCGAATGCGATAGAGCCAGCTGCGGCGGTTATGTGCGCGCGGTGCGGTGAAAGCCGTGGTATTGAATTGCTCCGCGTAAAGTCCGTAGTTCACTCGCTGTGGGCTGAAGCGCCCCACAGGCAGCGCACCCGGCAGGGCTTCACTTTCGTGTTCGTTGCCAAAGCCGTGCAGATACTGCAATTCGGTGGCCAGTCTGGATGAATCACTTGTCATGGTTTGTCTCGCTATCGATCTGGCCGGCTATCGCCAGCGCTTCTTCGAGAATGGACTGCTCGCCGACCTGATTGGCGAGCAGCAGTATCAGTCGCGCGTTGATAACTTCGCTGGCCTCGGGAGTGCGGTCGCGGTGGGTATCAGCAAGCGCTGCATAAAATGCATCGGCATCGGAAAAATTGCTATCAAGATTCAGCTTGCTCATGCCACCTGCTCCGTTGTCAGTTCGGCACCCAGCGCCCGCAACAGAGCTGCGTGCACCGCCTCCGGATCAAAATGCCGCCAGCGCGCCGCAACATGTTGGTCAGGCCGAATCAGGTAAACCGCACAATCACCAAGGTCGTAACGCTGATTCAGAACGCCTTTGTCATCGCGCAGATTTACGGCCGCCTCCGGTTGATTGCCCGCCGTGTCGATATAGATAAGTTCGAGCATCATTTTCGGTGAATTGACGGAATTCAGGAATTGATCCAGCTTGCTGGAATCCACTTCGCCTTTCAGTAGTATGCTGAACCGATTGCCAATGTGGTTCAGCAACCAGCCGCTGCCGTTACCGCCGCTGACAGGTGCGTCAGGGCAGGGTGAACCCGGTTCGGCACCCGCAGCAAAATCGTCACTGTCGGGAGTGTTGAGCGGGCTTGACGCATAGTTGCAGGGTTTCGACAGGCGGCCGCTGTTTACCAGGGCCCGGGCAAACGGGTACTGGCGCGATAAATCCAGCACCGTATCGCGGAACACCTTGGTAATGTGATTCTTCGGTGTCATGAAATCCGTGGCGCGAGTGGAATGAAGAATGTTTTCTTGTGCCCCGTGTTGGCGCTCGTGGTCGTAGGTCTGCAGTAATAATTCCGGCGCCTGGCCCTGTATTACGGCGGCCAGTTTCCATCCCAGGTTTTCGACACCCTGCAATGCGCCATTGGCACCCCGGGCCCCGAAAGGCGAAACCTGGTGTGCAGCGTCGCCAATGAAGAATACCCGGTGATGAATAAATGAATCCATTTTGCGGCAGCGGAAAGTGTATACGCTTGCCCAGTCCAGTTCCCACTCCATGTCTTTGCCCAGCATGGCTTCAACTCGCGGACGGATATTTTCGAGCTTCTTCTCTTCCTCCGGGTCTGCATCCCAGCCCAACTGGAAATCGATGCGCCACACGTTGTCGGCCTGTTTGTGCAATAGGGTGGACTGGGCCGGGTGGAAGGGAGCGTCGAACCAGAACCGGCGCTCCGCCGGAAAGTCCGCCTTCATAATGATGTCGGCGATGAGAAAGCGGTCCTCGAATATCTGGCCTTTGCTCTCAAGGCCCAGCGACGTGCGTAGCTGGCTGTTGGCGCCATCGGCAACCAGCATATAGTCGCAAGTGAGCGCGTAGTCGCCCTCTGATGTGCTGACGGTAACTGTCGCGCCTGCGCCATCTGTGGTCACAGCGGTGACCTTGTGCAGCCAGCGGAGGTCAATTTCCGGCATCTCCATACAGCGTTTTACCATGTACTCTTCCATGTAGTACTGCTGCAGGTTAATGAAGGCTGGCACCTTGTGGTCCTCCTCCGGTAGCAGGTTGAATTCGTATACCTGCTCCTCACCAAAATACACTTTGCCAAGGTTCCAGGTGACACCTTTATCCAGCATCGGCTGGCCGCAGCCGTAGCGGTCACAGATTTCCAGAGTGCGCTTGGCAATGCAGATGGCTCTGGAGCCCACGCTCACGGTGTTGTTGTCATCCAGCACCACGGTTTTAATACCCTGTTGTGCCAGATCCATCGCCGCCGCAAGTCCGGCGGGGCCGCCACCGGCGATGATAACGGGGTGGTGGGTCGGTGCATTCTTGTCCTGGTCGGGACTGTGCTGGTAGGGGTACTCGGGATTGATGTAACTCGTGGGCATCGCGGGCATCCGGGTTGTATACTATTAGTTGCAAGTGAGACTAATATTAGTGGTATTCAGGTGATAAATCAAGATAAAGGGCGTATCTTTCGCTTCGGTACGCGTGATAGTGCTGGCAAATAGTCCTGTTTGCAACTATAATGATGGAAATTCAACGTCTCACAACACACAGGTGAACTCAGCGTATGACCAAGAAAGCATTTGCATCCTCCGCCGACCTCGGCGAGAAAGTAGAAACCCTGGAAGTACTGGCAGAGGGTGTTTATGCCCTTACGGCAGAGGGTGACCCCAATGTAGGTGCCATAGAAGGCGAGGACTTTATCGTTGCTTTCGAGGCCCGCGCCACCCCAAAGGCGGCTGGCGACTGGCTGGAAAAACTGCGCGAGCATACGGACAAACCGATCAAGTACCTGGTGCTGTCGCACTACCACGCCGTGCGCGTGCTGGGGGCGTCAGCATTTAAGGCAGACGCAATCATTGCCCACGAAAACACGCGGCTGTTAATAGATGAGCGCGGTGAACAGGACTGGGCCAGTGAGTTCGGCCGTATGCCGAGACTGTTCCGGGAGCCGGAAGGCATTCCAGGCCTGACCCACCCGGACATTGTGTTTAACGATCGTCTGGAAATTCCGCTGGGTGGTGACCGCGGTAACCTGGTACTGCAGTACTGCGGCCGGGGGCATACTGCGGGCGACATTTGCGCCTGGATACCAAAGCACAAAATCCTCTTTGCCGGTGATTTGGTAGAAGCGGCGGCCGCGTTGTATACCGGGGATGCGTTCCATTTTGACTGGTCTACCGACACGCTGGACGCGGTCAAGAAGTTTGAGGCAGAAGTGCTTATTGGCGGCCGCGGTGCCACCGCCCATGGTCGCAAGGCGGTGGATGCGGCTATCGAGCAGACCCGTGGGTTCCTGCAGGGCATGATCGAAAAAGTGGGTGAGGTACATCGCGCAGGCGGTACTCTCAAGGAAGCCTTCGAGGCCACTCACGCGCACCTCAATCCGAAGTTTGGTATGTGGCCCATCTTTGAGCACTGCCTGCCGTTTGACGTACAACGCTTGTGGGATGAGATGGACGGTATTGATTGGCCGCGTATCTGGACAGCCGAGCGAGACCAGGAAGTCTGGGACAAGTTACAGGACTGATAGCGGGTCTTGCCCGCAATGGCTGCAACCGGCCGAACAGATCTCAAGCTGCAGACATTTCTGCCTTACATGCTCAACAACCTTGCTGAGCGGGTAAGCTCTGGCCTGTCTGGTATTTACGCAGACGAGTACCAGCTGAGCATTCCCGAGTGGCGGGTGATTGCCAACCTTGCAGAGCACAGCACGCTCAACGCGCGCCAGATTGTTGAGCGTACTACTATGGAAAAAAGCAAAGTATCCCGCGCCGTCAGTAATTTGTGTGAGCGCGGCCTCATAACTCAGAAGCGCGCAGAAGGTGACAGTCGCGCCAAGGACCTGACCCTCACCGAAGAGGGCCTGGCGCTCTATCGCAGCATCGTGCCAAGGGTGCTGGACTGGGAGCGGGAACTACTGGCGGAGATGAGCCCGGGGGAGTACCGCGATCTGATGCATCTTCTGCAAAAACTGGGGGCTCGCCTTCAGCTGCTGGAATATCCTGAAACGTAAAGGGCGAGCCAGCCCCACTAGCCGCCTATTAACACCGGGTAACGGTCGGAGTCCATTGGCTGCCCGGGCACCAGTTTGTCATAGACAAGCGGCTGGCTGAGACCGGGTCTTACATCGTATACCACGTCGTCGCCAATATACCGCACGGTGTAGCCGCGCCGTCTGCGGTTGCTTAGCGTATTGCCGCCAGCACCGTGTACAGTCATGGCGTGAAACAGGTAGACATCCCCCGGTTCGAGATCCCAGGAGACAATGTCGTAGCTCGCCCGGTCCGCCTCTATGTCGGGAATGTCCTCAAAGTCCGGGTTGCGCTCATATTGGCTGATGGTGCCGGTTTTGCCGAAAGTTTCCGGTTGAAACCAGCGATCCCAGCGATGCGAGCCACGAACAAATTCCAGTCGGCCGTTTTCCGCCGTGGTTTTGTCAAGGGCGATCCACAAGGACAGCACCTGCCAGCCGCGTATGGGCCAATAGGGCTGGTCGTTGTGCCAGCGGGTGCGCTGGCCCATGGAGGCCTCCTTTACGAACAACTGATCGTAGAGAAGGTTGATTTTTTTGCTGCCGAATACCGCATGGGCAATTGACGGCAGTTCCGAGTTGATACAAATTTCCCGGAAGGAGGGGTGGGTTTCCCATAGGCGCAGATTGCCGTGGAACATTCCTTCTTCCGACTCATAGCCGTGGTAGAAGGGCCCGGGTTCTCGGATATCATCTTCTACTGCAGCGGACAGTTTTTCGAGTTGATCTGGATTGATGACCCCTCGAAGCGCTACCACGCCGTCTTCGTTGAATGCGTCGATGTCGCTTTGGCTGACTGTATAGCTCATGTCGGTTCCTCGTCTATTTTTTGTACCAGTTCATCCAGTAATTCGTATAACAGCTCCAGCTTGCCGTAGCCGAATTTTTCGGTGATATGCGCGTAACGGGCCTCGTTGATAGGTGACAGAGTTCTGAACAGTTTCCGTCCCGCCGGCGTAATGGAAACCAGCGAGCGGCGCTGATCATCACTCGCGGTTTTACGGTCTACCAGGCCGCGTTTCTGCAGGTTTTGTAAAATTCGGGACAGGCTGGGCATCAACAGCGCGCAGCGCTCGGAAATTTCGGTAGCATCCAGAACCTCTTCTTCTATCAGCGCCCGGATAACGCGCCATTGCTGTGGCGAGAGCCCGTGTTCTTTCAGTGCCGGGCTGAATTTTTTCATTACCGCTTCACGCGCCCTCAGCAGGGCCATTGGCAGCGATCTGTCAAAGTGGCGCATCGGTATGTCAGACAGTTGGGTCATCAACGACTCCATTGCGCAAAGTACCAATGCCCGGCACTTCCACTTCTACCACATCCCCAGGCACAAGGTATTTTGGCGGGTCGAAGCGGGCACCAGCACCCAGGGGTGTCCCGGTGGAGATAATGTCCCCGGGTTTTAAAATATAGAAGGTCGACAGATAGCTCACGAGGTAGGGGAAGGGAAACATCAGGTTCGCAGTGGTATCGTGCTGGCGCTGCTCGCCATTAACCCGGGTGGTGACGGTCATATTGCCGTAGTCTGCTATTTCGTCTGCGGTTACCATCCATGGCCCCAGCCCGCCGGAGTGAACGAAGTTCTTGCCCTGGGTGACGTTGAATTTGGCATGCCGCACCCAGTCCCGCAGGGTTCCCTCATTCATGATAGTCAGCCCGGCAACGTGCTCCATAGCCTGCGCCTCGGGGATGCGATGCCCGCGCTTGCCGATGACCAGGACAATTTCTCCCTCGTAGTCCAGCTGATGGGATTCCGGTGGTCGCCAGAGGGGTTGTTCATGCCCAGTAAATGAATCAATGGTTCTCATAAAGAGGCTGGGCCATTCCGGGTCGGCGGAATTGTCTTTGTACTCGGCGTTGCGATTGGCGTAGTTCACGCCGATACAGGCGATTTTTTCGGGTGTCGAGATGGGTGGCAGATAGCTAATGTCGGCGAAGTCCAGATCCGGGGTCAGCGCGCAGGCGCTATCCATCATCGCAGTGAGATCGCCGTCCTTTAGTACCTGGTGCAAATCCCCACCGAGCCGGGCACCCAGGTCAATAACACCCGTATCTGTTGCCACCCCCCAGGAGGCTTTGCCTGTTGCCGAAAACGTCAAAAAGCGCATAGTGGGGTTCCATCCAATTTAAAATATAAGTTAACGAGTTAAATAGTAATGCAGGAAAGACAGAATATCAACAGGCCAAGAGAGTAGCAAATTGCAAAATATTCGCTAATTTTATCAATAATAAGTCATTTTTTTGAAAAATAGCGTTTTGGTGAGTTTGAAAGATATTAATTAACATGTTATGTTGTTTGTCTAATTTATGCTCACAATAGCACGAGGTCACTAAAACCATGCCTGACTTTGAATCAAACCTGAAGACCGCCAGGTCGTTCCTGCAACCCTTTAGGGAAGTGGTTACCGGCCACTTCATCGATGGCCAGCGGGTTGTGCCTGCGAGAAGCGAGACCTTTGATAATCTCACGCCAACGGACAACACTTCATTGGGGCGGGTTGTCGCGGGCAGTGAGGCGGATGTCAATGCGGCCTGCGAAGCCGCAGCGGCGGCCTTTACCGAATGGCGCGATATGCCAGGTGCGCAGCGCAAAAAACTGCTGCATCACTTCGCCGACAAGATCGAAGCCCGGGCAGAGGAGATAGCCCTGGTGGAGAGCATGGATTGTGGCCAACCGATACGCTTCATGGAGCAGGCAGCCGTGCGCGGTGCGGCAAACTTCCGTTTTTTTGCCGATAAAGCGCCGGAATCCCGCAACGGGCTGTCACTGCACCAGGACGAACACACCAACTACACCATGCGCACACCCATTGGCCCGGTAGCGGTAATTACGCCCTGGAATACACCCTTCATGCTGGCCACCTGGAAGATCGCGCCGGCGCTGGCAGCGGGTTGCACCGTGGTGCACAAGCCGGCGGAACTGAGTCCCCTATCGGCCATGCTGCTGGCAGATATCAGTCGCGAAGCGGGGTTGCCTGCAGGGGTGTGGAATACTGTAAACGGTTTTGGTGAGGTGGCAGGTAAAACACTGACGGAGCACCCGGCGATAAAGGCGGTGGCACTGGTAGGCGAAACCTCCACCGGGTCACATATCATGCGTCAGGGAGCGGACACACTCAAACGCATGCATTTTGAGCTGGGGGGCAAGAACCCGGTGCTGGTGTTCGACGATGCCGATTTTGACCGTGCCCTGGATGCGGTGGTGTTTATGATCTACAGCCTGAACGGGCAACGCTGCACCTCGAGCAGCAGGCTGTTGATTCAGAGTGGTATCCGCGATCGCTTTATCGCGGCGCTAGAGGAGCGTGTGAAGTCTCTGCAGGTTGGTCACCCGCTGGACCCGGCCACGGAGGTGGGCCCGCTGGTGCACACCGGGCACTTTGCCAAGGTGATGAGTTATATGGACGCGGCCCGGGAAGACGGCGCGACCATCGCCGTAGGCGGCACGCGCCGCGATGATCTGGGTGCTGGCAATTACATCAGTCCCACCCTATTCACGGGTGCCAACAACACCATGCGCATCGCCCGGGAGGAAATATTCGGTCCGGTGTTGACGGTTATCAGCTTTGACACCGAGGAGGAGGCGGTAGCGATCGCCAACGACACACCCTATGGTCTCGCCGCCTATGCCTGGACGGGAAGCAGCGGTCGCAGCATGCGCCTGGCCCGGGATATTGAAACCGGTATGCTGTGGATTAACTCGGAAAACAATCGCAACCTGCCGTCGCCCTTCGGTGGTATCAAGATGAGTGGTATTGGCCGCGATGGTGGCGACTACAGTTTTGACTTTTACATGGAAACCAAAAACGTGTGTATTGCCCATGACACGCACAAGGTTCCGCAACTGGGCCGTGCGGTATGAGCCTGTACTATCTGCAGAAGCTGTTATTTCAGCTGAACCGCGATGCAGAACTACAGCAGCGCTTTCTCGCTGACAAGGACTCGGTATTGGCGCAATACAAACTGGACGAGGAAGAGATTGTCGCGGTGAAAACACCGGATATAGGTATGCTCTATATTCTGGGGGTCAACGGCCAGATCCTGATGCACTATGCCGCTATGTGCGGCTATGCCTGGCCCGAGTATATACAGGCCATGCGCGACGCCATGGAGGAACATGGCAGTGTTCGGGCCGGCTTATATGTCACAACCGACGGCAAGGGGGCGGTATGAGCCTGGTATTCGCGGGGGTATGCTCACATGGTCCGGGTATGTCGGGGCGCAAATCGATGGCCGATAGGGATGATGTTGAAGCGCTGTACGGAGCTATGGAGGGCATGCGCGAGGCGTTAGAGGCCAGCAGGCCCGATGCGCTTGTTGTCATCGCCGCTGAGCACTTTGCCAATTTTTTCATGAACAATATGCCCGCTTATTGCATGGGCATGGCGGATGAGTACGCGGGGCCGATCGAAGATCCCCAGTGGCTGGGTATTGAGCGCACAACCGTTCCCGGAAACGCGGACCTGTCGCGCCGTCTAATCGAGGCCACGTTGCAGGAAACCGATGTCGCCTATGCCGAAGAATGGAAATTCGACCACGGCATTATGGTTCCTCTGCATTTTTTGACACCGCGCTACGATCTGCCGGTGATTCCAGTGAATATTAATTGTCAGGGGCCTCCCATAACGCCGCTGCACCGGGCCTGGGCCTTTGGCCGGGCATTGCGCAAGGCCTGCGACGCGGTACCGGAGCGTATAGCAGTGGTGGGCACAGGTGGTATTTCCCACTGGCCGGCCACCCCGGACTCCGGCAAGATTAACGAGCCCTGGGACCGGGACTTCTTGCAGCGCTGGGCGAGTAATGACCGGGAACGACTGCTGGCCTACACCGACGAGCAGACTTATCTGGAGGCGGGGCAGGGCGGTTTCGAAATTCGTACCTTTATTGCCATCGCGGGTGCGACCGAGGGCTGCAGAGCGACGGTCCATTTCTACCGACCGATCCCCATTTTTGCCGTGGGTTGCACAGTGGGTATGGTGAACCTTGGGGAGGTGGCTTGATGGCACACTTTATATATGAATATTCCGCCAACCTGCCAGCCGATGCGCTGGACCTGCCAGGTCTGATGGAAAAAATGCATGACGCCGCCGCGGCCAGTGGTATTTTCCCTCTGGCGGGTATGCGCAGCCGGGCAATACGTTGCGAGGACTTTCGCGTGGGGGATGGCAATCCCGAAAACGGGTTTGTTAACCTGAGCATGAAAGTCGGCCGCGGTCGCGATCTGGATACACGGATGGCCATCGGCCGCAGTCTTTTTGATATTCTCATCGAGCACCTGCAACCCCTGTTTTCCAGCCGAGGATTGGCGGTATCGTTTGAGATGCGGGAACTCGAAGAGCAGGTTAAATTCAACCACAAGAATATTTGAGCACAGTATGCTGACAACACGACAACTGGCGGAAGCGGTGGACATACTGCACAACGCGGAGCGAGCGAGGGTGCAGGTGTCCGCGCTGTCACTCACTTATCCAGAAATGGATCTGGAGGATGCCTACGCGGTGCAAAAGGCTTGGGTAGACCGGAAGCTGTCAGCGGGGCGCCAGGTGCTGGGATACAAGATTGGCCTGACTTCCCGGGCCATGCAGATGGCGATGAATATCGATACGCCGGACTATGGCGTGCTGCTGGATGATATGGCGTTTGCCAACGGCGGCGCGATTGCCGCCGGGGATTTTACCGACCCCCGGATAGAGGCGGAATTTGCGTTCGTGATGAAAAAGCCACTGTTCGGGGAGGATGTCAGCCTGGACCAGGTATTGGATGCCACAGACTATGTGGTACCGGCCCTGGAATTGATTGCCGCCCGCAGTTTCCGTGTTGATCCACACACCGGCTATACCCGCACCGTCGTCGATACAATCGCTGATAATGCCGCTAATGCGGGTATTATTGTCGGCAATGTCAGAGTGAAGCCGCAGGACATTGACTTGCGCTGGGCCGGCGCCATGCTCTTTCTCAATGACAACATAGAGGAAACGGGCCTGGGGGCAGGGGTGATGGATCACCCGGCCCATGGTATCCGCTGGGTGTGTCGACGTTTTGCACCCCATGGCGTTGGTCTTGAGCCCGGGCAGGTCATTCTGTCCGGGTCTTTTATCCGGCCTATCAGCGTCGGCACAGGGGACCGTATCCGGGCCGATTACGGTCCCCTGGGTGTCATCGATATTTCCTTTAGTTAGTGCGACCAGGGTCGCAGGTGGGCATGTAATGGACTTACCCTTAAACAAATTCAAGCGCACCATGTCTTCCGGGGAGCCGCAATGCGGCGCTTTTCTCGGCTTGCCCGGAAGCTCCGTCGCGGAGATTATCGCGGCGGCGGGTTTTGACTGGCTGTTGATTGATCACGAGCATGCTCCCTTTGAACTTTCGGACATTCTCGCCCACCTGCAGGCAATAGCCCCTTATGATGTTGCGCCCATTGTCCGGCCAGTGGACCACAATCCCGCCCTGCTCAAGAAGTTGCTGGATATTGGCGTGCAGTCTTTCCTGGTACCCATGGTGGATACACCAGAACAGGCGCAGTCAATTGTGCGCTCTCTGCGCTACCCGCCGGCGGGCACCAGGGGCTTGGGAGCGTCTCTGGCACGGGCGGCAGGCTGGGGCCAGGTGACCGACTACCTGCACAAGGCCAATGATCAAATCTGCCTGCTGGTGCAGGTGGAGACCACCGAGGCGTTGCACAATCTTCCGCAGATACTGCAAGTGGAGGGTGTGGACGGTGTGTTTATCGGTCCGTCAGATCTCTCCGCTTCCATGGGCCATGTCGGCAACCCGGCTCACCCCGAGGTAGTGACTGCGATCAGTGCCGGCCTGGAGTCCATTGCGGCCGCGGGCAAGTATGCAGGTGTGCTGTGTCTGGATACGTCGTTGGTGAAAACCTACCGCGCCAGCGGTGCGAATTTTATCGGAGTGGGGGTCGATACCATGATACTCGGCCAGGGTGCCCGCAGTGTGGTGCAGTCCTTCAAGGCGCTCCCGGGGTCACAAGTCGGGCCGTCAGCAGCCTATTAACACGCAGCCAGGGTATTTCGAACGTCGCTGGGGCTCTTGCCGAAGTGCTTTTTGAATGCCCGGGAAAAATGCGCGGCGCTATTGAAGCCGATATTGTAGGCGATAGTTTCGATGTTGTGAGCATCGTACTCGGAACTGGTCAGTATCTCACGCGCCTTATCCATTCGCCGTGTCAGTATCAGGCTGTGAAGGGTCTGGTCTTCTTCCTCAAACAACTTGTGCAGGTAGCGCGTGGATATGCGCTGCGCTTCCGCTATCTGGGTGTTGCAAAGTTCGGGGTTGCGCAGGTTGTTATCAATATACTGTCGCACTCTGCGCTTGATGGCATCGCGGGCCAGTGAGTGTTCTCCGCGCTGTTCCAGAATGACCGAAGAACTGAAAGCCATGGCGATCATATTCACCAGATTTTCAGACAGTTCATCCGGGGTGTCTGCCACATTGGATAATTCACTGGCGATAGACAACATAAAATTTGAAAGAATGGCACCTAGCCCCGCCTGCCCACTGATAGGCACAGCAGTGAATTTTTCAGGTTCCATCAGGTGGCGCCCCAGCACGGCTTTGGGCATCTGTACTATCAATTGGTGAAACCGTTCCTGAAAACTCAGCGTGTAGGGGCGGGTGCTATCATACAGCGCGAAATCACCCGGTTTCAGCACGGCCTCCCGGCCATCCTGGCGCACCATGCCGTGCTGTGACACCTGAAAACTGATAAGGAAATCTTCTTCTGTGGAACGGGATATCTGACCCTTGGTCCGATGGACGACTTGTGGGTCGGAGATAACCTCGGCGAAGCGCAGGTCTGCCATGTGAACGCCGCGTTTGAGCGCTGCCCTGAACTCGCCTGATTCGGCTCTCTCACAGTCCAGTTTTACAAATTCATCGCAGATGACTTCGCGCCAGAAATCGAAGCCCTCACTCTCGGCAGACTTTACCGTGCTTTTGATGTAACCACCGGGAATGATGAAGTCCATTGCGCCTCCTCCTACTGGTTAAGTATAGGCTAGCAAACCGGTTGTGCTGTTGCAGCCAATATATTCGAATTCACAATGTTTGCCATCAAGCGCAGATACTTCGTGCCATAGCTACAACTGAATATTCTCACCAAAACGGCCTGCCATGACCATAAAATTGTCAAAGATTGCGAGGTGAGTAGGGTGGCTCCTGGCCCAGTCCTCGAAGGCAAAAATATCCGTGGCGTAGCCCAGCCCGAAGCTTTCGTTGAGGGGCTGCCATTGTCTATCTGTTTTGATTACATACCGCATGCTGTAGCAATGGGTTTCAACCGGGTTATCGCGCAGGAAGCGCATGCCCTCCTTGAGTACCGGTTGCAGTGTCTCCAGTGTGGCATCGATGGGTACTGTTTGCCGCAGATCGACAGTGGTAGAGACTGGAACGCGGTCTCGCATGCCGCCAGCATAACCATGCTCTTCGATAGGGCCGACGGTATCGTCAGCTAACAGTGATGCACCATGGAGGCCAGCGGTGGAGTGCAGTGTCTCGGTGCGCTCCAGCGGCATGCTGAGTATTTCGCGCCAGTACGCGGCGGGCTCACTTTCCCTGGCCTTATCCTCCCACCAGCCGCGATGCAGCTGCCACCACCCGCCGTACTGCGATAGACGCCAGTAGGCAATATAGAGGTGATTATTGGCTCCTGAGGCGTCAACAAAGTGACCCTGTTCTACCTGTCGTGGTGCGTCGTCGCCAAACAGCGCCTCCGCCGCCCATGCATCCAGTGCGCCGGTGTCGCCGCCCTGGGCAGCAAAATAACCGGCAACTATCGGGTCGTTCTCGTTGGCCCAGTGGTTGGTCCACGCTGGGGCGGGGGCTACCCATCCCTCGGGCATATTAGCCCTGTTCATTTTCGTGCCTGGCACTGCAGGGAGTTAAGATCCCCTTCCGTTTTTTCAGTCGGCTCCGTCGCCGCGTCCGCAGACGCCGGAGCAGCCTGTTGCACCGCGCCTCTGGCTTCCCGGTTCAGTAACAGGCGGGTGACATCGGGGCGGGAATAGTGGCCCACCGGATCGGCGAATGATTTGGCGATGGTAATTGCAGCAAAATCGATGTCGGCAAACAACAGGCCCTCTTCCCGTTCCGGCAGTGGTTCGCACAAGGGAGCACCGTCCGGACCGTAAATTTGTGCAAAGCCGCCTCCCGGCAGTAACAGTTCTGCCTGCTCGGGTGTTTCTACCAGCAGTTCTATCATCGCATCTGAAACAATGCCGCAGGGGGCCAGCACAAAGCACTGGCCCTCTGCTGCGTAGACCTGGGAAAGCGCATTATTGAGGGTACTCCCCAGGGTGAAGGCCTGGGGATAGCAGCTGAAACTGGGCCATGCAGCCACATGAATCTGTTCGTGCATGCTGAACATGGCATATTTGCTCAGCGGTTGCAGGTGTTCCCAGCAAGCCAGCTGGCCGATGCGCCCGAGCGTTGTTTCACTGACGTCCAGATCGCTGCCGTCACCGTCACCGAATACAGTTCGTTCCATATGGGTGGGTTTGAGTTTGCGCCGGCCCTTTACCAACTGACCCTGGTCATCGAACAGGAACTGGGAAATATACAGTGAGCCGTAATCGCGTTCGCTGGCGCCCATGGAGACATGAATGCCGTGCTCACGCGCGGCGGCGCCGATTCGCTGGAATTGTGGCGAGTCTACCACAAGGCAGTTTTCGTGATAGCGCTGGAAGTAACGTAGATTCATCGCCGCCGGTGACAGCCAGACCCACCAGGGATAGCCCGGTAGCCAGCACTCTGGAAAACCTATCAGCTGTGCACCATTGCTTGCGGCCGATTGAATCAGCTCGATGGCCTTGTCGACACCCGCATCCAGATTCATGAATTCAGGTGCCGCCTGAACCACCGCTGCCTTGAAATTTCCTTGCATAGTCACCCGCTCCTGTGGGTTAAAGACCGTAGCGCACTATCACGCCATATTCTCTGGGTCTGTTGTAGTTGGCTTCATGAAAACCCAGGCCGAAATTGGAATCACCGCTGGTGATTATGCGCTCGTCGGTCACGTTATCGCAAAAGAGTACCACGTCCCATGTTGCCTCCGGGCTTGTGAAGGTGATTGAGGTGTTGAGCGTAGAGTAGCTGTCCTGGGCGAGAAACGGCGAGTTCTGAGCGTCATTCTCCACCTCGTCAGAATAGTAGTAGTCCAGCCGTAGCGCCAGTGTGCCGCCCGCCAGCGGTGCCGAGTACTGACCGCCAAGAAGGAAGGTGTACTCTGGTGTGTTTGGAAGTTTCTCACCCACGGGTTGCGCTATATCCGTGGTAGGTACATTGATTTTTGTGTACTTCGCATCGATATAACCGCCGGCCAGGTTCAGTTGCAGACGGTCGGTGAGGAGGGCGGGCATTTCTATTTCGATCCCCTTCAGTTCTGCTTCGCCGGCATTCTGGGTCAAGGGTCCGCCACCTGTTTCAAACAGGGTGACCTGCACTTCGGTGTAGTCGGTGTAAAAAGCCGCCGTATTGATGCGCAGGCGATCGTCCCAGCCCTGCCATTTCAATCCCAGCTCCCAGGATTCCACCTCTTCCGGCGCAAAAGCCAGGGGCTCAGGGCGCGGCACCACGTAGCGAATATTGAAACCGCCACTTTTGAAACCTTCCGAGTAACGGCCATAGACCATGCTGGCGTCGCTGAAATTGTATTCCAGACCTGCCTTGTACGTGGTTTTGGAGAAATCATCCTTGACCTTGCCAGTACCGTCCCCGACCAGGTCAATAATCTTCATCAGGCCCTCTCGATCGGCAGAGATGTACTGCTCATATTTGTACTCCTTGTCATCCTGGGTGTAGCGCGCTCCCAGCGTGAGCCCCAGGTCCGGTGTTATCCGATAAGTCGCCTGTGCGTAGGCCGCTTCCGAGGTGTTGTCCACGTCGGCATAGTTATTGATGTGCAATGGGATGGCAAAATTGGAACCGGGGGCTGGCACTTCGCTATAGATGGCAACAAACACGTTGTCGGTGCCTTTTTCCTGGAAGTAATACAGGCCGCCAACGTAGTCCAGCCGGTCGTCCAGGAGCGTCCCTGTAATCTGAAACTCCTGGCTGAACTGTTTGTGCACATAATCGGGGTTTTCAGTCTCGGTAATGGCGATGGGTGAATTGTCGGGATCTCTGTTGAATTCCCCGTCGGTTTTACGCCAGCCGCTGATGGACTTGAGTTGCAGCGCCTCGCTGCCCCAGGTGACCGTCAACGCAGCTCCCGGTCCACATAACCGTCCCGCTGCTTGCTGGAAACCGCAAGACTGGTACGCAGGGTGTCGCCTATGGGTAACTGAATCGCGCCGCGAAAATCCTGTCGATTAAAGTTGCCCAGTGTCATTTCCAGATCTACCCCAAGCTCTTCAGCGGGGCGCCTCGAGGTGATACTGATCGCGCCGCCTATGGTATTGCGCCCGAATAGCGTACCTTGCGGCCCGCGCAACACCTCGATGCGCTCCACATCAAGCACGTCGAGTACGCCGCCTATCGAGCGCGAGGAATATACATCGTCGATATAGGTTCCGACGCCGGGGTCGGTTGTGAGGCTGAAATCCGTCTGGCCGATACCGCGAATAAACACCACGGCTCCAGACGAGACGCCGGAGATGGGCGCGGTGGTATCGAAAGTCATGTTCGGTGTGAATTCCGCTATTTGCGATATATTGTCCATGCCGTAACTTTCAATGGTCGCGGCAGTGAAGGCGGTTACCGCCACTGGCGTATCCTGCAGGCTCTCCGCCCGTTTCTGCGCGGTAACGACAATTTCTTCCAGCATGTCGGCAGCCACGGTGGGCTGGCACAGCAGGGTGATTGTCAAAAGATACAGGGGCCGCTTTGCAGACGCTTTGTTTATTATATTCATAGTGTCCTCTCCATCGTAACCGGGCCTGACGGACCAGCTCAAAGTGAGATTTGACTATGCGCCTATGGTTCATGGCCGACCATGACGGCAGGGGAACAATCGCTTGCACTTTTGTGCACAAGGTGTGTGGCGCCGCGCCAGTTATTTGGTATCGTGTGTCAATCAATCCATGCTTGGGCGACTATGATAATTCTACGCTGTGCAAGTGTAGCGCTGCTACTTCTGCTCGCAATCTGCCAGGGAGCGATGGCCGCAATAGCGGTCGCTGAACTCAATCAGCCTGCATCCATTGTGGGCCTCTGGCAATTCAAGGCCGGAGACGATCCGACATGGGCGGCACCCGGCTTGAATGACGGCGACTGGGAAGCGGTCGATCTACTGGCCGTGACGCCAGGTACGGTAGAGGGGGCCGCCGGGATGTCCTGGCGGCGGCTGACTATCCAACTGGACCTCAATTCGGCGAGTGTGCTGAGGAATGTGGGTGCACTGGCTGTTAGTATCGGCAGCATAACCAGCGCTTACGAACTGTATGCCGGGGGGCAAAAGCTCGGTGGTGTGGGTGCCCTGCCGCCGGATTCACAATCTATTTTTGACAAGTTCCAGGTATACCCGATTCCGGTAACCGCGATTGGCGAAGATGGCAAACTGGTGCTGGCGCTGCGCGTCTGGCGCGCGCCGGGCGGCGCGGAAAACAATCCCAACCGGGGCCCGTTCCTGTTGGGCAACATAGGAGATCTGCGGTCCAGCGCGGTTTACCAGTCAATGGTGCCCAATGCGATATTGGGGTGTCTGTATCTGGCCATCGGTTTGTATCACCTGCTCATTGCCCGGCGCAACCCCTCCATGCGCGAGTTCTTCTGGTTTGGCTGGTTTGCCATTGCACTGGCGGCCTATTCATTTGAAACCAGCCAGATCAAGTTCGCGCTCGATATCCCCTATTTGCTGCACAAGAAAATTGAGTATGTGTCGCTATACCTCGCACCATTTCTGCTGACGGAGACCCTGGTGAGGGTGGTCGGTATCCGTTTGCACCCGGCAGCGCGAGTTTTCCAATACCTGTTCCTTGTCTATGCGGTGATCGTGGCGATTGTGCCAAACTTGCAGATTCATTACCTGACATTGCCGTCGTTCCAGCTGCTGGCAGCTGCCTGGGCGCTTGGCATGGCCGTAGTCATGGGCTGGCTGGGCTGGCGCGGCAACCGCAGGGCCAGGGCGATATTTGCCATCTTGTTGTTGTTCGCGATTGCCGGGTTCAACTATGCCACAAGCAATGACAGCGTGCTGGGCACCACCTACCTGCTGCACTTCCTGTTTGCATTAATCATCCTGTTTATGGCGGTGCTAATGGCAAATAACTACACCGCCACCCTGGCCAAGTTGGAAAAATCGGTTGAAGAACACACGGCAGATTTACGCGAGACCAACCGCGAGTTGGAGGCGGCACTGGCCGTGCGAAGCCAGTTTCTCGCCAATATGAGTCACGAATTGCGTACCCCGATGAATGCCATCATAGGGATGACTCATCTGGGGCTGAAGACCGATCTAAGTGAGCAGCAGCGAGGCTACCTCACCACGGTAGAAGAGTCTGCCCAGGCCCTGGGCGGTATCATTGAGAGTATATTCGACTTTTCCAAGCTGGAAGCGGGCGAACTGGAGTGTGTGAAAAAGCCGTTTTCCCTCGAAAGATTGCTGGCAAGCCTCAGGGCAATTAACGAGCCCCAGGCAAAGGCAAAGGGCCTGGCCATCAGCTTCCACCAGGACCCTGGTATCCCTGCGCAACTCGTCGGAGATGCGTCCAGGTTGGGTCAGATCCTGGGCCAGTTTACCAGCAACGCGATCAAGTTTACTGAAATGGGCAAGGTTGATTTTTCAGTGCGATCGCTGGCGCAGTCAGACAGTCAGGTCGTACTGGAATTTTCAGTTTCTGACACAGGCCCCGGCCTCAGTCCCGCGCAGCAGGATCACCTGTTCGAGTCTTTTTCCCAGGTCGATAGCGCCAATACCAGGACCCACGGTGGCACCGGGCTTGGCCTCGCCATCTCCCAGGCGCTGGCCGCGCTGATGAATGGGGTAATAGAAGTGGAGAGCGAGCCCGGGTGCGGCAGCACGTTCAGGCTGCGTTTGCCACTGGCCGTTGCCAGCGATACCGCGAGTCGCCCTGACCCGGAACCGGCAGGTGAGCTGGATCTGGCGCCAATTAACGGAGCGCAAATATTGCTGGTAGACGACTCCGAGATCAATTTGCAGGTAGCCGCTGAATTACTTTCCGGAGCCCGGCTTTATGTAGATCTCGCACGCAACGGGCAGGAAGCTGTCGATGCCGTAAAAAGTAAATACTTTGACTGTGTGCTGATGGACATCCAGATGCCGGTGATGGACGGCTATACCGCCACCAGAATCATTCGTTCACTGGTCGGATATGAAACCCTGCCGATCCTGGCTATGACGGCGAATGTCCTGCCCGAGGACCGGGCGAAGGCAACGGAGGCGGGTCTGAACGACCATGTGCCCAAGCCGATCAACCCGGCAGAGTTATACAGCAAGCTTTTGCGATGGATCGAGCCCGGTGATCGTGTGCCCTTTGAGTCAGGTCCTGAAGCGGTGGAATCTACACCCGAATTGCCACGACAATTGCCTGGTATCGGCCTGAGTGATGGCATGAAGCGCGTGGGCGGAAATAGCAAGTTGTATGTGAAACTGCTTCTGGATCTGCGTGGAAGTTATGCCAACGCGGCAGAGGCAATCGAGCTGCTGTATAGCGGGGGAGATAGCGATGGTGCCTCGCAGTTGGCCCATAAACTTCGCGGTATCGCCAATAACCTGGGAGCCACGGACGTTGGCCAGTGTGCGCAAAGGCTGGAAGTTTTACTCAAGACAGGGGAAACAGTTACCGACGATTTATTTTCTGGGCTGGCATCGGCCCTTTCTGTCCTGGTTGATTCTATAAACCAGTTGGAAAAAACGTGGCAGGAAAATACCGAGTTGGGTGCATTGAGTACACTGGAACTCAAGTCTCTTCTGGCTCAGCTCACCCAGGAAATTGCTGACAACAATCCTGCCGCCGAGGAAACTATTGGGCGACTACTGCAGGGCGTCGACGAGACCTCCAATGGCTACCAGGCTCTTGTGGCAGTTCGGGATGCCATCGATATCTTCGATTTTGCCAACGCTGCCGAGCACCTGGCGGCTGCACAGGAGGTGGTCGATGCCCAGGCTGGCGTTTAGGAGAGTAACTCGTCCGATTTGAGTAAGCGTGTCAGCGTTGCAGTTGTCAGTAGCCCTATTATGTCGTCAGCTTGCTGTGAGTCTGCCTGGCGGCTGACCAGAATCAGCTCGGCGCTTGTTTCACATAGTACAGCCAGCGCGGCCAGCGGTGTGGCCTGCACCGGCACCACGGCATAGCGGAGAGGGCGTTTAGCAGAATTTCCCTGGTCTGAATCTGCTCCGGCTAATACCGATTCAACAAGACCGCTCTCAGCGGGCACCACCACCGTTATACCCGGCGACACGGCTTCGCCAGCAGGGGCGACGGCGAAATCCCCAGTCATTAAATCCGAGATGCGTTCTGTGGTCAGAATAGCGGAGTGCAAGCCTTCAGGTACGGTGTGGTGGCGCGCGAGCAGTTTCATCGTGTAAATACTCTCGTGCATGATGGACTTGCGCACCGCATAGGCCGTCGTGCAGGTGATGATCATTGGCATCATGCTGGGGTAGTCCCGGGTCATTTCGGCCAGCATGATCATGCCGGTGAGTACCGCTCCGGTAGTCCCGGCGATGGCCGCGGCCATGCCGGCAATGGCGAAAGTGGCTATGGAGATGTTCGTGTCCGGCATCAGCCACTGGCAGAGATAACCCGCCGCCGCACCCACGGTGGCCCCCATGAATAATGCCGGTGAGAACACACCACCAGAAGCCCCTGAGCCCAGGGACAGGCAGGTAGCCAGAAGTTTCAGCGCTGCCAGCATCAGCAGGAACCAGGGTGACATAACGGCGCCGCTCAGTACCTCCATGATTGTGGCGTAGCCCACGCCTTCAACATAGTACTGGCCCGCCTGGCGCATCAGCAGGTACATGATCACGCCGACACAGAGCATGCCGAGCGCGTGGCGGGAGTAGTAGTTCCCGGGGATAGCGTCGAAAAGATCTTCCATCTTGTAGAGTCCGCGGATGAACGCCACCGACACCAGCCCCATGACCACGCCCAGAACGAGAAAGGAGAGCAGCAGCGGTGGCGCGTACGCAGGGTAGTCCGGCACTTCCAGTCCCGCGAAATTGAAAGAGGGTTCGGTACCCAACAGCAGGTGGCTGATATGGGTAGCCACGACCACCGCCACTGATACTACCAATAAATTGCGCGCGTTGACGGAGACCAGAAGCAGTTCGATCGCAAATACAATGCCACCCAGCGGTGCGTTGAATGTGGCGGCAATACCCGCGCCCGCCCCGGCGGCGATCAACGCAACCCGATCGCGGACCAGCATTGGGAAAAGGGCTCCGAGGGTGGAGCCGAAGGCGGAACCGATTTGCACAATGGGGCCCTCGCGCCCCACCGAGCCGCCACTGCCAATGGAGATGGCTGAAGCCAGAGACTTTACTATAGCGACCCGGGGTCTGATGTGACCCTTGTTGTAGTAAATGGCGTCCATCACCTCGGGGACACCATGCCCCTTCGCTTCGGGGGCGAAGTTCTTTACCAGCCAGGCCACCACCAGGCCGCCCGCGACGGGCACCAGTATCACAAACATTCCCCAGGGGCTGGCGGGGGTGAACAGGTTGGCGTCGTAGTCGGCGCTGAACGAACCGAGAAAGAGGGTATTGTGAACAAAGCCGATCAGCATCCGGAACCCCCAGGCTCCTACACCGGCAATAACACCAACCGCCGCGGCCATGAGTAGTATGGCTGGCAGGCTTCGGACCGGCCCAGATGAGGTTGGTTCGTCGGCTGTCTCTACGGAGGACATCAATTCCGCACCCGCCAGCGAACAGGCAATGATTTTACGCCGCGCTGAAAGTTGGAACGCAGGTAGCTCGCTGGCATGATCGCTTCCATGCTGGCGAATCGTTTGGTCAGTTCCAGAAAAATCGCCCTCATTTGCGCGTTTGCCAGCTGTGCCCCGAGGCAGAAGTGCGGCCCGTAGCCGAAGCTGAGGTGAGGGTTAGGTTCTCTGTGGATATCAAACTCAAAGGGACGGGGGTATACCTGTTCATCATAATTGGCCGACATAAATGACACCACGACCTTGTCTCCCGCGTTGATTTTTACGCCCGCCAACTCGGTGTGGTCGGTTGCTGTGCGGCGAAAATTCATCACCGGCGTCCACCATCGCAGCATTTCCTCAATCGCGCCGGGTGCCAGAGTGGGGTCTTCCTGCAGGGCGTTCCAGGCAGCCGGGTGTTCCAGCAGTGCAATCATGCCGCCAGGAATGCCATTGCGCAGGGTCTCGTTACCGGCCACCGCAAATAGCCAAAACATATTTTCGAATTCCTCGATGCTCACTTTGCCGTCGACTTCATCTACCTGCGCCAGCAGGGTAGAGACAACGTCATCCCCCGGTTCCCGGCGTTTGTGCTCTGCCAGCAAGTGAGCATAGTGGTAGAGGTCGTCCATGCCGTGCCGTGAGCGCGGGTCTGGCATGCGGCCATCGCTGTCGGGGCGGGGGCGTAATGCGAGCGCTTCCCGTGCCATATCGCTGCCGCGCTGTTGGTCGAAGGCGGCAGATACCGCATAGTCGGGATCCTGGTAACCTATGACGCGATTGGCCCAGTCGAACATCAGGTAGCGATCCTGTTGGGGCAGCCCGAAAATATCTGCCAGGCACAGCAGCGGCATGTCGGCGGCGATGTCTTTGACAAAATCGCATTCGCCTTCATTCGCATCACCGATTACCTTGTCAACGATAGCGCGCGCATGTTGGCCGATCTTCAGTTCAAGCCGGGTAATAGCCTTGGAGTTGAAGGCGTTGATGAGCAGGCGTCGCAGCCGGGTGTGCTCCGGCGGATCCATGTTAAGCATCATCTTCTGCACGTAAGACAGATCTTCCGGGCTCCCCGGGTCCCGCAGCTGGGTTGCACCCAACTGCGAGGAGAACAGACGGCTATTTTTCAGCACCTGCATACATTCAGCGTGCCGCAATACCAGCCAGAAACCCGAGCCCCCGGGCCACTGCGCCAGAGTATGTTCTTCAACCCAGATAATGGCGGCCTGTTCTCGCAGTGAGCTGAGCGCGTCCAGGGGCGCGCCCTGCTCGTAGCACAGCGGGTCGTAGAGAAATTCGAGAGCGTTCTGATCTGTAATCATGGCGACAGCTTAGCAGAATTTCCGGGGTTTCCCCGCCCCGTGGCAGACCTTTTTGCTATCGGGTCTAGATGCCTGCGCCGGCGTCCTGCGTTGTAGCCGAAATGTATTGGTGATTGTGCTTTCCCCGATAATGTTTTAGATGTAAAATAATATTTCAACTTAGCCCGCCAGGCACATAACATGTGGAAGCCACCGCAACGCATCAAATACATCCCCCTGGTTGATACCTGGCCTTCAGCTGAAGACAGTGCCCGGGCAAACCTGTTTTCAGCGGTGGCTATCGGGGCCATGCAACTGCAGCAGCGGACCTGGGTGCCGGCCATGGTGCCCTGGCGCGCCAGCGAAGACGGCTTTGTCACAGAGGATGTGCTGGACTGGTACGGCCGTTTCGCGCGCGGCAGACCCGGCGCGATTGTGGTGGAAGCCACTGGCATCCGGGATGTTCCCAGCGGCCCACTACTGCGCATCGGCCACGACCGGTTTCTGCCTGGCCTGGAGCAACTGGTCAACAGGGTGCGCGAGGAGAGTGGTGGTCAGACTCGGCTGCTTATCCAGGTCATTGATTTCCTCGGTATTCGTCGGCGCCCTGAGCGGGAGAAATACCTGCGCCAATTCCTGCGTATAACTGAGCGACACCGCGAGTTGTTGAATCATCCAGGAAGTGACGAGGCTATTCGGGAGCAGCTCTGCGAGCTGGACGACGAAAGCCTGACCGGGATACTCGATGCCAAGGAGTGGGAATCCCTGGCCAAGGGCCATCGTGAGCGAGTAACGGATACCCATCTGCCGCATATCGCGGAACTACCCACGGTGTTGCCGGAGCTGTTCGCAGCGGCGGGAGTGCGTGCGAAGACTGCCGGCTTTGACGGTGTTGAACTGCACTATGCCCACGCCTACACCATGGCCTCATTCCTGTCCGCGACCAATACCCGGGAAGATGGCTACGGCGGTGTGTTGGAGCATCGCCTGAAGTTGCCACTGCAGGTGTTGGCAACTCTCCGTGAAAGAGTGGGAGAAGACTTTCCTGTTGGCTGTCGGTTTTTGGCAGATGAATGTATCGAGGGCGGAAACAAGGTCGAGGAAGCCGCACAAATAGGGGTGGCTCTGGCCGCCGCCGGAATGGATTTTCTGTCCCTGTCGCGGGGTGGAAAGTTCGACGATGCCAAACAACCGAAGTTGGGGGAGGCGGCTTATCCCTACACAGGGGTCAGCGGCTATGAGTGCATGCCCGGGTATATCTCGGACGAGTTTGGCCCCTACGGGCGCAATATAGAAGCCACGGCGGCAATTCGGCAGGCAGTGCGCGCAGCGGGCTACTCAATCCCCGTGGTGGTCGCCGGAGGAATTCACACCTTCTCCCAGGCCGAGTCACTGTTGCGGGAAGACAAGGCAGATATCGTGGCTTTCGCCCGCCAGGCCCTGGCGGACCCGGACTGGTTTGAGAAAGTGCGTTCGGGTTGCGGCAGTGAGGTGCGGCTGTGCGAGTACACCAATTACTGCGAAGGGCTGGACCAGAAGCACAAACAGGTGACCTGCAATTTGTGGGACCGCAAGGAGTTGGATGAACCGGACCTCAGCAAGAGCCGCGACGGACGCAGAAGATTAGTGGCGCCGGACTGGCACAGGTCGTAAACGGAACTGTCCGGAGCACGTCAGACCAAGTCTATATCAGCCTTGGAGTCTGGGTAAGTATGGCGCTGGCGTTGGTGCCTCTGGCTTACAGGTAAACAGTCAGCGACTTCTGCGGTGCCTCGCAGTTGATCAGCGTTACTTTCTTGTGGCGAATCTTGTAACTGTCGCCATCCACTACCAGGTGATGTTCATACTTGCCGCCAAAAGCGCGCTGCTCGTTGCGGTAGAACACCAGTGCCTGGAAGTTGGATGTGACCACAAGGTCGCCCTTGTCATTGTTGCCCTGCAGGCGAATATTGCCAATGATGTGGGAGCTGCGCACCTTGTGATCCTTTGATGCGGCGCGGGGGTGAACGAAGTTGCGCCGTCGCACTTCCATCATCACCCGGTCATCGTAAAAGATGGAGACATGATTAATCGGGTCAGCCTGATCTTCTATCACCGGCATCCAGTAGCTCCCATCCTCTGTGTACAGTGTCATCCAGCTGTCCAGGTCGGGGTTGTCCAGCAGGTTGGCCTCGTCGTAGAGAAACTGCTCTATTTTTCTGAGCTCATCCATGAGTGCTACCCTCCGCGGTGCCATAGGCTTCAGTCATATAATTTTTCCAGGCGGCGTATTGCGTGCGCATATCGAGATCTGAAGTACCGCCGCCGACGATGCGATCGCCCTCGTCGCGGTCTTTGCCGAATTGTCGGTACATTTCCACCCAGTCATCACCGGGTGACTGCAGTCCCGACTGCATACGCATATAGGCCTCCAGATCGTCCGGGCCCACCATGGAAGAGGAGGAGTTAATCAGGCGGGAGTAGAGCAGGGTGCGGTGCAGCATTTCCGGTGGCGCGCCCTTCAGCCTGAAAGACCAGGTTTCCACGACGCACTTGTCCACCGCGATAGGCCGCACAATGCGGATATTCTGCACTGCTGTCTTGATAGTCAGCGACGGGTAATAAAGCGTGTTGTGGGTGTTGAAGGACAGAATTTCACGCGTTCGCTCTTCGCCGTGGGCCTTGAGCATTGCGTCCCAGTACTCTGGCTGTACGCTGTAATCCGCGTGAATACTGGTTTTGCCGCCGTCATAGTGGTGACCATATTTGAACCCGGTAATCCCCGAGCTCTCAAATATTTCAAATGAAGCGCCGAAAGGTGGAATGATTTCTGCCTCTGCCCTTTGGCCAACCGCTTCAGCCGGTAAAGTGGCAATGTAATCCTCTGCTGCCTGCACCACAGACTGGTGGGTAACCATGGGGTGCATGGTGTCGTTGAGATTTTCCAGAAAGAACTTCCAGTTACAGTCGTGTTCGTAGCGCAACACGCCACCGGCTACCTCAACCTCGCCTTCGGGGGCGCGGTCACAGAGGTTGTCGAAGCAATCCAGTGCGCCGCCCATCCAGGTTTTGAGGTCGGGTGCGTTCGGGTCCAGTGTGGCGAAAACGAAGCCGCGATAACTCGCATAGCCCGCCGTTTTCTGCATATTGTTCATCGGGTCTTTAAGATCGAAGCCGGTATCTTCGTAGCCACCCTCGTTGGGTATTTTCAGAATGGTGCCATCGGTGTTGTAGGTCCAGCCGTGGTAGCAACAGCGGAATGCGCGGGCATTGCCACAGGGAGTGTCCACCAGTTTGGCACCCTTGTGAGCGCAGCGGTTATGCAGTACATGCACCTTACCCTTGCGGTCTCGCGTCATCACCACAGGCACCCTGTGATTTATATTGGTGGTAAAGAAATCGCCTGGGTTGGGTACCTGGCTTTCGTGCCCGATAAAAATCCAGGCCTTGCTCCAGATGCGTTCCATTTCGAGCTCGAATATTTCCGGGTCAGTGTAGATGCTGCGATGCAAGCGCGCCGGTTCTACCAGTTTCTCAATGTACTCTTTGTTGTAGGACATATACGTGCTCCATCTGTTGGGCTGGCGTCAAAGCGCCAGTGAGCCGATACTTGCGCCGCCACAGACAAACAGCGTCTGGCCGGTGACGAAACTGTTTTCCGGTGCCAGGAAAAACTGCACCGCACGGGATACATCGGCCGGGTTGCCGAGCCGCTTCACCGGTATGGACTGGGCCACGGAGTCCATTTTTTCACTGCCGTCGGGTATGACATTGTGGAACATTTCTGTTTCCGCGATAGGGCCTGGCGCTACCACGTTGACGGTAATGCCGTCCGCTGCGAGTTCCAGTGCCCAGGTGCGGGCCATACCCACCATGCCCGATTTGGTGGCGGAATAGCAGGTTCTGGTTTCCAGCCCCATGGCTGCCCGGGAGCTGATCAGCACAATTCTTCCGCTGGCACAACGCTTGAGTGCGGGCAGGCAGGCCTGTGCCAGCGCTATCGCGGCCCCGATATGGATTTGAGTGAGTATCTCCAGGTCGGCGATATCGACAGATCCGAGCAGGGCGGGTTTGATCACCCCTGCGTTGTGGATGATATCGGTGATCTCGTGCTCCGATGCTATGCGCTCGGCGGTCGCTTTGGTCGCCACGGGGTCAGAGAGGTCAGTGGAATAATTGTGCAGATGCTGGTGATCCAGGGGGGAGTCCCTGCGCGATATATTGACCACGGCGTAGCCGCTGTCGAGCAGGTGTTCGCAAATGGATTTGCCAATACCGGTGCTGCCACCGGTGACAATCGCCGTTCTCATGCCGAAATCTCCTTGAATTGGACTTCTTCCAGCCAGTGGATGGCTGCCTGTTGCACCGCATGGTCGCAGCCCAGGGCCAACAGCATGACATTGCCCTGGCCGTCCTGAATGACTTTGAGCCTTACCGCGTCGCCTGTGACAACGCCGGGCACCAGGTGCGTAAGGGCCTGTGGGCCGCAGTCGAGCTGGATACTGGCGACACGCCAGGGCAGGTGAGCCGTGTAGCCTGGCTCCAGGCTGTATTGCAGTTCAGTGATGGACTGCACCGTGCCGGTGTCTTTAACGGGCTGCCACTGCAGCGCGTCGGCCAGGCAATAGCCGCACAGTTCCCGCGCGGGATAATTCACCTGAGCACAGTTGCCGCACTGCTGTAGCTTGAGCGTAGCGGAGGCGGGAAGGCCGGTTTGAAAAACCGTCATCAGTGCCCACCTCCCTGGAGTATGGCTGCGGCGCTGCACAGGCCGCGGTCGTAGTTAATCATGCCGTAGCCGCTGACCATGGCGTGTCGCGCGTTGGGCACCTGGTTGGCAACGGAGGCACCGGTTAACTGGCGAATGGATTCCACTAATCCCAGGTAACCCGCCGCGGCGCCTGCCTGGCCATTGGACAGTTGGCCGCCGGAGGTGTTGTGTGGCAAGCCGCCGCCGTCAAAAGTCAGTGCGTTCTTGCGCAGGAAACCGGGTGCCTCGCCCATATCGCAAAAACCCAGGCCCTCAAGCTGCAGCATGGAAATCACCGGGTAGTCGTCGTAGGTTTGCAGCAGATCGATATCCGCCGGTGCCACCCCGGCGCGTTCATATAAAGCCTGGCAAAACTGGGGCCACCCACCGCGCAATTGGGTTGGGTCTTCCGGGAAAGCATTATGCCGCTCGTCTGCGGCCAGTATTGTCACGTAGGGCAAGCCTAGCGACTCCGCGCGCTCAATACTCATTGCCAGGAAACCTTCGCCGCCAGCACAGGGCATCACGCAGTCGTACAGATGCAGCGGCGAGCAGATGCTGCGGGCTGCCAGATAATCCTCCATGCTGAGGCCCTGACCGCCCAGCAGGGCGCCGTCAAAATGTTGGGCGTTGTAGCGCTGACTGACGGCCAGCTGGCCGAAGTCTTCCCGGGTTGCGCCGTATTCTGCCATGTAGCGCTGGGTGATCAGCGCGAAAGCGGCATTGGGGCCCGCACTACCGTAAGGGTAGCTGGCGCTGTTACTGAAACTGCTGAAATCAGCCACGAGGTCACGAAAGCTGCCTTTTACGGCGGTATCGCCGCCTATGCAGGCCACGATGTCGGCGTCGCCTGACTGCACAGCGCGCGCCGCTCGGCGCATCGCCAGGACACCAGAGGCGCCACCGAAGGGTAGCTGCTCCAGCCAGCGCGTGGTCATATTAAAGTGTTGGGTGAGGAAGCTGACTGAATCCGGCCCGAGGCTGAAGCTGGACACCGCCAATCCGTCGACATCCTGTTTCGTTATTCCGGCACTGGCGATCAATTCGCGCAGCACGCTGCCGATAAACCAGCTCGCGCTGTGCTCACTGGTTTTGCTGTAACCGAGTGTTACCGGGCATACCAACGCTATGCCCTGGTAGCTAGCGGGGCTGCTCATGCCTTGCGTTTCCTCTGTTTGAGATGCCGTACATCGTAGCACTCGCCGCTTTGTAACATAGCCACAACCAGCGCCTTGATATCGCCGCGCTTCGGTTTTTCCGAGGCCGTCAGAGGCAGGCTGTCGGTGAAGGCAATGTAGCCGGGCACCTTGAAGTACGCGAGTGTGTCCAATGCGCTGTTTACGATGCTTTCGGCAGCCTGCTGGTCTCTGGCAGCGCCATCCGCGGGTATCACGCAGGCCATCACTTCATCTCCGCGGATATCATCAGGTACCGGGCACACCACGGCCATCTGGATGGAGGCTATGCCAGCCAGGGCAGCCTCTACTTCCAGTGCAGAGATATTTTCCCCGGATCGGCGGATGACATTTTTCCGGCGATCCACAAAGTACAGGGCACCGTCTTCATCCTCGCGCACCACGTCGCCGGTATGAAACCAGCCGTCCGCCCAGGCTTCCGAGGTCGCCTCGGCGTTCTTAAGGTAGCCGCTGAAGAAACCCCGGCGCGGCTGGTCTCCCCGGTGGCGCAACAGCAGTTCTCCCGGCTCTCCCTGGGCAACGACAAGCCCTGCCTCGTCGACAAGCCTGATCTCCAGATGGTCGGGTGTGCGACCGAAGCAGCAGCTGCCAACGTGGCGCGGTTCCTGATTGGCAATAATCGCGCCGAAGTTGCCCGTTTCCGTCATCCCCCACGCCTCTATCAGGGGGAAACCAAAGCGCGATTCGAACGCCGCATGGTGTTTCGGGTTTACCCCGGCACCAAAAGCGAATTTTATCTGCGAGGAAAAATCGTCTCCCCCGGGGCCTTCCAGCGGATCCATCGATAGCAACATGGCGGGCATCACACCGAGGTAGTGCACGATACTGGCCCGGGATTCCCGCACGGACTGCCACCAGCTGCGGGGGTGAAAGCGGTCCAGCTGGATGAGGCAACCGCCCACCAGAATCATTGCCAGAGTAGAGCAGGCCATGGCATTCATGTGTACCAGGGGGAGGGGAGTAGCGAGGCGCTCACAGCCTGCCTCCATGGCGCAGAGCTCACCCAGTTCAATGTAGCGTCGCCCGCTCAGCAGGAAGTATTCATTGGTGAGGATGCAGCCCTTGGGCTTACCGGTACTGCCCGAGGTGTAGAGGATGGCACACTCAGTGTGCAACTCTGCCGGGTCGTTGCCGACCGTGCTTGCCGCTGCGGGCAGTTGGTTCATCTGCCCCGTGCTGTGGCACATAGGTGCATTGTCCAGCAGGGGTTGCAGTGTCGCCACTTTTTCGCCCAGTTCCGGCAGATACACCAGTAACGAGGCCTCGCTATGGTTGATGATGTACGCCTGCTCTTCCGGCGCCATTTCATCGTTAATCGGTACAACGCAGGCTCCCAGACTGTTCAGTGCAAACCAGTGCAGCAGGAATTCGGCGCGGTTTTGCAGCAATAGCGCCACCCGGTGGCCTGTGCCGTAGCCCCCCTGCTGGTAAAGCGTTCGCAGTGCCTGCGCCGCCAGCAAAGCATCGCGGTAAGACAGGTTGATAGGCTGGTCGCTGTAGTGCCTGGCGGCTGCCAGGGGGATATGCAGGAAGTCCTTTTCCGGGAAACGGCCGGCGCTGTCACAGAATGTCAGATATACAGTCTTCATGAAATAGGCAGGCTACTTGACTGCAATGGCTTCAATTTCCACCATGGCGTCATCTTCCATGAGAGCGACCACCTGCACAACGGCCATGGTCGGGTAGTTTTTACCGATCACATCCCGGTAGGCCTTGCCGACACCGGCGAGGTTCTCCAGGTAGGCCTGCTTGTCGGTGATATACCAGGTCATGCGCACGAGGTGTTCGGGGCCCGCATTCGCCTCTTGCAATACACTGATGATGTTCTCCAGTGTTTGCCTCACTTGCTTTTCGAAGTCCCGCCCCGGGAAGTGGCCTTCGGCGTTCCAGCCAACCATGCCGGCCGTGTAAATGGTTTCACCACCCGTGGTGGCAATACCGTTGGCGTAGCCTTTGGGCCTCTCCCACTCGGCCGGTTGCAGTGTTTTGTGCATTCTGGGACACCTTCCTTATCATTGATGTTGAATGGCCTGATCAGTTGAAAAGTATTTTAGACCTAAAATATATTACCGGCAAGCCTTTAATTTGTCCCGGAACTATAATTGCCGTTGTTATTTTCGTGGCAAGCGGATAATATTTTAAAACTAAAATATAATCTGTCGCTGCATATCGGCGAAAGGAGCGAGGTAGTGAGCAACGCTTTATTGGGTGAACTTGTTAAAGGTCTGGCAGCCGGCGATATCACACTGGTCGATCTGACTGAAACGCTGAGGCCAGAATACCCCACCATTACACTGCCCGAGGAATTCTCTCAGGCCTGGGGCTTTAAAAAGGAAACGATTTCCCACTACGACGAGAATGGGCCGGCCTGGAGCTGGAGTAATTTCTCCATGAGCGAACATACCGGGACGCATCTGGACGCGCCGAGACATTGGGTGACAGGTAAGGATGTGGCCAATGGCACGGTAGATACCATGCCGCTGCAACAGATGATCGCACCCGTTTGTGTGATCGACTGCAGCGCGGAAGTTGCGAAAGACAAAGGCTTTATTCTTACCAGGGAATTCCTGTTGGAATGGGAGAAAACCCACGGCACCATCCCCGCCGGCTCCTGGGTGTTCCTGCGTTCAGACTGGCGCAAGGTGGCTGACCCCGATAACTACACCAACATGCAGGACGATGGCGGTCATTCGCCCGGCCCGGACAAAGGCGCGGTGATGTGGATGATCGAGGAGCGGGATGTGCTGGGTTTTGGTACAGAGTGCGTGGGCACAGATGCGGGCCAGGCCTTCGCCATGGATCCGCCTTATCCCTGTCATCATTTCATGCATGGCAACGGCCGCCTTGGCCTGCAGTGTATGACGAACCTGGATCTTCTCCCGCCCACCGGCGCGGTAGTGATCTCCACACCATTGAAAATTATTGACGGCTCGGGTAGCCCGTTGCGTGTACTCGCGCTGGTCCCATAACAGGCAGGGTTTAGAACCATGGCAGAGCGTTCGTTCGCTAAGGAAGTACAGCACCTGAAACTGGGTGAGGGCGAAGTATTCAAGGGTGAAGGGATACTGGCTATCACCAAGGGCTTACTACAATCCGGTGTGTCCTACGTTGGCGGTTATCAGGGCTCGCCAATTTCGCACCTGATGGATGTACTGTCCGATGCCCAGGAAATACTCGGTGATCTGGGCGTGCATTTTGAGCAAAGCGGCAGTGAAGCCACTGCCGCCAGTATGTTGTCTGCCTCCATCAACTACCCACTGCGCGGCGCTGTTGCCTGGAAGTCTACTGTGGGGACCAACGTAGCCAGCGACGCTCTGGCCAACCTCGCTTCCAGCGGGGTCATCGGCGGAGCTATGGTGGTGGTGGGCGAAGACTACGGCGAGGGCTCCAGCATCATGCAGGAGCGCACCCACGCCTTTGCCATGAAATCACAGATGTGGCTACTGGATCCCAGGCCCAACCTGCCACATATAGTCGATATGATCGAACACGGTTTTGCCCTGTCCGAGGCGAGTAATACGCCTTTATTTCTGATGGTGCGGATAAGAACCTGCCATGTAACGGGCGAGTTTATCGCCAAAGACAATGTCGCACCCACTTTCAACCTGGAAAACTCGGTTGTACCGGAGCGACAGCTGGAGCGCATCATCCTGCCGCCGCTTATCTTTGAGCAGGAACGAGACAAGGTCGCCAGGCGCCTGCCGGCAGCCATAGACTATGTCGCCAGGCACAAACTCAACGAAGTGTTCGAGGGCGAGTGCGACGATGTTGGCCTGATACTCCAGGGTGGTTTGTATAACACGGCTATTCGCGCACTGGAGCGCCTTGGCCTGGCGGACGCATTTGGCGACTCCCGCATTCCGCTCTACGTGATGAACGTCACCTATCCGCTGATACCCGATGAACTGGTGCAGTTCTGCGCGGGCAAACGCCATGTGCTGATGATAGAAGAGGGCCAGCCGAACTACATAGAGCAGGAACTGGGGTTGATACTGCGTAAGGCCGATGTGCAAGCACGTTTACACGGCAAGGATATCCTGCCCAGCCATGGTGAGTTCACCGGCCAGGTGGCCTTTGATGGCATCGCGGAATTTCTGGCACAGGCCGGGCCGCGCAGTCTGAATATTGATGACTTGCAGGCACGGCGACAGGGCGCATTGCTGGCAACGCTACCGCCAGAACTGGCGGGAGTACTGAATCCGGAAATCGTGCCGCGCCCCGCCGGGCTGTGTACCGGTTGCCCGGAGCGGCCGCTGTTCAGCGCGGTGAAACAGGTGCAGCAGGAGCATGGCAGTGAGTTCCACATATCTTCCGATATCGGCTGTCATTCCTTTGCCACTTTGGCGCCGTTCAATCTCGGCAATACCATTATGGGCTATGGCTTTTCCCTGGCATCCTCTTCCGCTATCCGTTCGAAATTACCGCACCGCGCCATCAGTGTGATGGGTGATGGCGGCTTCTGGCACAACGGTTTGTCCACCGGTGTGGCCAGTGCCGTTTTTAACAATCACGACGGTGTGCTGATCATTGTCGACAACGGCTATTCGGCGGCCACCGGTGGTCAGGATATTCCCTCCTTCGTAAAGCCGGAGAACCTGATTGCCAGCACGCGTGATGAGCGCCAGGACGATCAACCGATTGAGGCGGCGGTGCGGGGGGTAGGGGTGAAGTGGGTGCGCACAGTGCAAACCTACGAGATCGCCCAGATGAAATCCACGCTGCAGGAGGCAATGAACACCGACTACGCCGGGTTGAAGGTCATCATTGCCGAAGGGGAGTGCATGCTCAACAAGCAGCGACGCATAAAACCCCAGTTAAAAAAGCGCATCAACGACGGCGTGAGAACCCTGCGCGAACGGTTTGTTGTCGACAGTGAAACCTGTACCGGGGATCACGCCTGCATCCGGCTTTCCGGCTGCCCGTCGCTGACCGTCAAGGAGAACCCGGATCCCATGCGGGTAGACCCGGTAGCCTATGTGGATAACAGCTGCGTGGGTTGTGGCGTTTGCGGCAGCAATGTGCACAGCGCTGTGCTCTGTCCGTCCTTTGCCCGCGCCGAACTGTTGTTTAATCCCAATGCCTGGGACAGGCTGATGGGGGGCATCAGACAATACGTTATCGGTTTCTTGCAAGCCCGCCTGCAGCGGGCACAGGAGGCGCAGCCGCTGTGACTTCGTCGATACGTATAGTGATTGCCGCACTGGGCGGCGAGGGCGGAGGCGTGCTGGCCAAGTGGATAGCTGATATGGCGGGCCGCGAGGGCTATCTGAGTCAGACCACGTCGGTGCCCGGTGTTGCCCAGCGCACCGGCGCAACCATTTACTACATAGAAATATTTCCTCGGGAACAGGCCGAGGTCGCCGGGCGGCCGCCGGTTATGTCCATGTTTCCCACCCCGGGGGATGTGGATATTGTTGTGTGTTCCGAAATTGTCGAGGCGGGGCGCATGATACAGCGCGGCTTTGTCACACCGGATCGCACCACACTGATCACCTCTACCCACCGCGTATATGGCATCTCCGAGAAGGAGGCTATGGGCAGGGGTATTGTCGACAAGGATGCGATTGTTGAAGTGGCGAAGCGCCGAGCCAAAAGCTATATCGGTTTTGATATGCTGGAAACCGCGCGTCGTTTCGACAGTGTCATCAACGCCGCACTGTTTGGTGCCCTGGCAGAAACGGGTGTGTTGCCCTTTGCTCGAGACTCTTTTGAGGAGACGATTCGGCTGGGCAAGATAGCCATAGACAGCAATCTCCAGACCTTTGCCGCGAGTTTTGAACTGGCCGCGGCGCAACAGGAAAAACCGGGAGCCGTTGAGTCTTACGATCCGGCGGCCGCTAGCGACGTCGCATTTGCGCTTCCCGCAGCCACAACCGCTGAGGGAACGGCGCTGCTGGAACGCGTTGCCGCCTTTCCCGCTGAGTCGCAGGAAATGGTGTACCTGGGTGTGAAGAAACTGGTGGACTACCAGGACGGCGCCTACGCACATGACTATCTGGACCAACTGCAGTCACTCAGCTTGCAGCAGTCTCGCGACGACGCGACCCTGGCCATAGAGACCGCGCGCTATCTTGCACTGTGGATGGCTTTTGAAGATCTGCCCCGGGTAGCGCAGATCAAGGTATCGCCACAGCGCCTGGCCCGCTTTCGCGAGGAAGTGAAGGCAGAGCAGGGCCAGCAGGTGGGCGTGGTGGAATTTCTGCACCCGCGCATCGAAGAGTTTTGCGGCGTGATGCCTGCACCGCTGGGGCGTTACGCCCTTAACTCGCCCTTGCTGCGCCGTGTGCTGGGTATATTTGCCAAACCGCGAAACCTGCGTACCAACAATGTCGGTGGCTTCATGATGTTTTACCTGATGGCGAAACTGCGCTACTTTCGGCGCAGCAGCCTCGCCTATCAACAGGAGCGGGCCCATATCGATGAGTGGCTTAAGGCGGTGCGTGATGCCCTGCAAACGGACTACGCTCTGGCGGTTGAGCTGGCGCGTTGCGGCCGCCTGATCAAAGGCTACGGCAAGACTCGCGAACGGGGCACGGAGAATATGCGGCGCATTCTCGCAGTTTTTCGCCAGCAGAAGCCGCTGTCAAGTGACACGGTAGCAGCCCTACGCGAGGCAGCACTTTCCAGCGAGGACGGCAAAGCGTTTAAAAAAGCCGAGGCCCAATTACTCGAAGTCGGCCAGGCGGTTTAAGATACGCCCTGGGCTGGTCGCCGTTCCGCGAGAATATTGATCTCAAAGCTGAATACCAGCTCCCCATACTGGTTAAAGGCTTCGTTGCGGCTGCGAATAATACCCCAGCGGTCGCGAATGATTCGCTCGTCCTTTGAAATAATTTCGTAGGTAAAGGTCAGGGTATGGCCGGGTCTTACCGGTTTGAGCCATTTGAGATCCTGGAAGCCTACCCCGGCGCCGTTACGCCGCCCGTCCTGTACCCCGGTGGCAAAGCGCTCCATGTATTCCACCATCATGCGCATCCATATGGCGCAAATATGCCAGCCCGACGCGATGAGACCCCGGTAGATCGTGTCGCGCGCGCCCTCCGGGTCGGTGTGGTAAATCTGCGGTGCGTACTTTCGGCCAAATTCTACAATCTCTTTTTCGCTGAAGGTGTAACTGCCAAACACGTGAAACTCGCCTACAGGAAGGTCTTCAAACCAGCGGCTGCGTATGTAATGGGGCTTATCCATGGTGTGTCGAGCCTCCGTCGATACCAATCATGAGGGAGGTGACCAGTGCAATAACCTGTTCGCCACTCTGGTTGTCCACCTCGACATCGCAGTTGATATAACCGAACGGCGAGTCCGCCGATGCTGCCGCACAGTCCAACACGGTAATGCGTGAGGACAGCGAATCGCCGGCAAATACCGGTTTGCGCCAACGCAGGTTGGAAACACCATTGGAACCCAGCAGATCAATATGCCGGCTGGTAAACGTATCGGTGAGCAGGCGCATCATCAGGGCGGTAACATGCCAGCCACTGGCACAGAGACCGCCGAAGATGGAGTCCTCGGCCGCCTCCGCATTCAGGTGGTAGGGCTGCGGGTCGAATTCGGCAGCAAACTCCAGGATGTCCTGCCTGCTAATGGTGATGCTCTGGGTATCAAAGCGCTCTCCGGGGAGCAGATCCTGCCAGTAGCGGGTCGGGGTGGTAGCCATGTAATGTGCCCTGCGGGTTAACAGGGCGCCATTGTCGGCCATCAGTCGTCGCGAATACAAGTTTGTGAGGTGTGGTAGCCCCTCGCGATATCTGCAAAGCCTGCTGCAACCCCTCTCGCTTGACTCAACTCTTCACAAGAACGAATCGTAATTCTAATAACAAAAATAGCCCAAAAAGCCTATAAAAATAGCGCTAAATGCCTTTCTCGATGCTCCATCCAACATTATAATATACTGTATGTATATACAGCTAAGTGGAGCAGCGCCATGAACAATCTCGTTGTACTTACCGCACACACTCCACCCGATTACGAGGAACAACTGGCCGCCGAGATCACCCTGCTGGCAGGCCAGATCAACGCCGCCAACTACCGCCTGTTGAAACGTATTGCCGAGTTCGATGACTGCAAAGGCTGGAGCGGCGGCGGTACGGTACGGCCAGCCATGTCGAGCAGGTGGTCAACAAATACCGGGGTGTGCAGCGCTCCCAGGATAATACAGAAGTGGAGGAACAGGAGCAGCTCTCGCACCACCGGGACGTTCCCGCGGGAACGGATTTTGCCGCCGAGACATCCGCGAAGGCCGAGGGTCTGCACGACTTACTGGCACACACCCGAGCGGACGCCCTGGTCGCGATCACCGAACATTTCCTCTCATCCAGTGATAAAAATACACAATGGCAGGGTCTGAAAGGGAGCGAAAGCTGTCAGTTGATGCTGCATGTGGATATCAACACGCTGCGTCGGCAGGGAGAAGACTGTGATTACGGTATGGCTATCGATACCTTGTTGCGTAGGGACGGGGCAATGGCGACATTTTGTCGGAACATCAAAAGCGTCATGAGTAACTTAGGGGCCGCTTTTACCATGAGCAGACCGTTAACGCCAAGTTGAGCCGCGGCCGAGATGTATTGGTGAATTGTGCCCACAATGGCATGCAGCGCCTCGGAGTTTCGGACTTCAGAGTGGGGGATGATGACGATTGGCTCGAACGTCTTGATAGAAACGAACCTACCTCCATGTACTTAGGGCTGCATCTATCCTTCGAACAAATCGCTCTATTTTGGCCTCATCTGCATTTTCGCTCTTGTACAGTGATAGATAAGACAGATGGTCGACACGTGCGCATGTGCCAAGTAACGCATATTTTACAACCCGCTTGACGGGCTGCCACATAACTAAACGATCAACCCACCAAGGCGCCCCGAGTGACGTAACCACCAGAACCTTGCGAAGGTTGTGTAACCGTGGACGAATTGGCCCGAGATCATCTGCATGATCATAGGCAATCCCCGGACCCCATACACGATCAAACCACCCTTTCAACATTGCGGGGAAGCTGAACCACCATGTAGGATAGACAAGAACTATTGCCTCCGCCTCTTTCAGCTTAAGTGCCTGTTCTTCAACACCAGAGGCATCGTAGGACTCACTATAGTAAGACGACCGCTCACTCTTGGAGAGAGCCGGTTTGAAACCTGACTCATACAGATTTTCAACAGCAACCTCATGACCGTGCTCCTTCAGTTGAGCAACGATATGTTCACCAAGAAAGCTACAAAGGCTATCTCTCAGAGGATGAGTTATTACTACGAGGCACTCCATTGAATTTCTTGTTTCTAACCGCCTTTTTTCGACCTATTCGATTGAAAAACCAAATCAGGGCTTTTCATAAGGGTCTATAATGAGTCGTTTTGTGCCGGTGAAGCCTTTTCGCGCCCGATGGCAGCTGGGCGACCGAAAGCGGCCAGTCGCCCACATGCTCTCACACCTCCGTCTGCTCAGACAACTCCAATGCATCGTCAACGTCTATCCTCAGGTAGCGCACAGTACTCTCCAATTTGGTATGGCCCAGTAGCAATTGAACGGCCCGTAGATTCTTCGTCCTACGATAGATTAGCGAGGCTTTGGTGCGACGAAGCGAATGAGTGCCATAGAATGCCGGAGCCTAGCACAGGCTATCCACCGATCGAGCGAGAGGCGTGTCTGATCTGTAACTGTAATCTCAAACTGAACCGGCCGCCCGGTTTTCTTTGCACTACGAGCGCGCGGGATTGCACCCAGCCTCCTTGCGCTATATCCGCCAATGTAAGTGCGATCAGATCACAGCCGCGAAGCTTACTGTCGATGGCCAGGTTAAACAGTGCCAGGTCCCGAGTCCGCTCGCGGAGCTGCAATCGAATCCGAATAGCCCATATTTCCTGGAGCTTGAATGCGCGCTTCTGGCCCGAAAGCTTGCCCTTGTTCCAAGGGGTGGGGTGTGGTTGATGTATTGATGATGGGTGCATAGCAACTTCCTCCGTTAAAGGGAATCCACTACGTATACTAGGCGGCCACACATATCATGGGTTAAGCTGTGAATCATCGGGAGGCGAAATGTCTGTTCTTCTCGGAAGCGGCCGGTCGCCCCAAGAATTCGGCAATCGGCACAAAACGACTCATTTGGGACATTCGTGAAGACCAAGAATTCGTTTAGCAAGGCGTGCTATTGCAGATTGTAGATGCCCCTATGGATACTGAATATTTAAGGCGTGAAGTTAAGGCTCTGAAAGGGGTTCTTGACGAGTACGGCGAGACCGCCGCGGCCGAGATGGCCCGCATAGCACTCTCGGGGTCAGACAAAGCATTTTTAGCCTTCGTGGTTTCCAACGAGCTGTGGGGCGGAGCAGGCTCGATTGCGGATCAAGCGGGGATAAATCGAAGCAGAGAGGCACGCAGGTCGATTGAAGTAGCCATTTCTGCGTTGGGGTTAGAGCAAATACGACAGGGAATCGTGAACGTTCGAACCGAGATGTGGATTGATGCTTTCTCGCAGTGGCACAGCGATGGATATTGATTATCAGGTGGCCGCCAATTTTAGCTTATACCCCACCAGTCAGAGTGGACGATCAGAACCGGTATTTCTCCCTTGTAGGCCAAACCATATTTTTCAAGGTGATGATCAGTACTTTATTGGGGAGATATGCTCAGTAGATTGTATCTCGCTGAATCCGGGTGAGACAGCTTCCGTAACTATTAGAGGCGTAATGAACGAGTACCAGAACAGTAAGATAAGTGAAGGAGCAACCTGGCTTGTATGCGCTGGCCCCTCGAAGATCATTGGCGAGGTGGTCGATGTGCAGTTCCTAGAGTCGGCCTAATAATCCGGCTTTGGCACATCGTAGCCTACGGAGAAAACCTTGAAGGAGATTGATCAACTACGCGGTTTCCTGCTCACTGTATTTGAATATCTAGAATTACCGATATCCGATGAAGCCATGCAACCTATTTTGCATGGGAATTCAATTACCGGCTTTAGACAGGCTGTTACTGATGCAGTAGAGTTTCATGAAGACCTTAAGCCTTCACAAATTCGGGAGCTTGACCTGCTTCTCTCCGAGCAGGGATTGCCAACGCTGTCCGCCATGTCAGAGAAGAAATTTAGATCACTTTTGACGATATTGGGTAGAGGTCAAATTCGTTCTGAGTCTGAATACTATATCGTCAAGAGTTACGTCGTGGATGTCGATTCAATCGTCATTTCGGACGACAATAGGCGGCTAGGCGAACAGCTAATTGTCGACTACGAGGGTATGCAATCTTGAGCTTCAGCCGTCCGCTTTTGGCACCTTTGTGCCGGTGGCGCAGTCAGATATACTTGGGTGAAACCGGCAGAAAACGACTCATAACGGACAGTGCTATGAAAACTTCGATTCGATTATTCGATAGACTTCGACTCCATAGATAGCTGTTAGGTGTAAGACCACATGTACTTCGCTATACTCCTCGCCATTCCGTTACTGCTGATTGCTGTTAATAGATTATTGTTCTCCCGCAAGATACGCTCCAGATATTTGGTGATGGTAAATTTTCTGATTATCTATGGGTTTCACGTAGGTATGGCAGAGTATTACGATGAGAAAATTCATGCTGAGCTTCGGAGTTACGACCTAAATGGAGATGGCGGGTTCTCTAGTGATGAACTTACTCCTGAGGCGGAGTTGGCCATGCAAAGGTTCACACGTGATACCGGAAGAACATTTGCGCCGATTGCTGGTATTTTCATAGCTGGTTTTTTTTCAGTCATTTATTGTCTTGAAATTCTGCTCTATAGGTTCATAAAGCGTCATCTAGAAAATACCTAGCAAGTAAGGGCAGACGGAAGCTCCGCGCCGCTGCTTAGGACGTTACCAAACCGGCCGCTTCTGGCACTTATCTGCCAGTTTTAAAGTCAGCGCCTGGCGGCACATTTCGGTAGCTTGGAGGCTGAAAGCGGACGTTAATTACGGCTGATAAATTCCGCTTTGGCGAAAATATCTGGATAATTTTACCGAAGCCGACTCACGGTCCTATCGGGCAAAGTGGATTCAAAAAAGCTAAAAGCTCAGGGCCTTCTCGAGTTTCATTTACCTTGAGCCCCAGCACTTTGCAACTGCAGACCGCCGATGATCACCTTCTGGACTTCCGAGGCGCCTTCGTAGATGCGCAGGGCGCGGATCTCCCGGTACAGGCTCTCGAGAATATTGCCACGGGTAACACCCAGGCCACCGTGCAACTGCAGTGCTTTGTCGATGACCTTTTGTGCGCTCTCGGTGGCGTGCAACTTGGCCATGGCGGCTTCCCGGGTGATGCGCTCGGCCCCGGCATCTTTTTTCCAGGCGGCCCGGTATATCAGCAGGGCGCTGGTGTCGATGGCCAGCGCCATTTCTCCGAGGTCAGACTGAGTCATTTGCAGGTCGGCCAGATGGCCGCCGAACATTCCCCGCTGTTTGCTGTAAGACGTGGCCTCGTCCAGGGCCCGGCGCGCGAAGCCCAGGGCCGCAGCGCCGACAGTGGAGCGGAACACATCAAGGGTTGCCATGGCAATGCCAAAGCCCTTGCCTTCCACACCAACCAACTTTGACTTTGGAATTCTGCAATCCTTGAACTCCAGCCTGCCCAGCGGGTGTGGCGCAATAACGTCGATGCGCTCTGTCACGCTGAATCCGGCGGTATCGGCATCGACAATGAAGCAGCTGATACCCTTGCTGCCGCCCTCGTCGGAGGTGCGGGCAAATACCGTATAGAAATCTGCGATACCGCCATTGGATATCCAGGTCTTGCAGCCATTCAGCACATATTCGTCGCCCTCAAGACGCGCGTTGGTACTCATGGCCGCCACGTCGGAGCCGGCGTTGGGTTCCGACAGGGCAAAAGCGGCGATGTATTCCCCACTGGCCACGCGCGGCAGATAGTGTTCGCGAATCTCGTTACTGGCAAACATGGACATGGAACCGCTGCCCAGACCCTGCATGGCGAAGGCGAAATCTGCCAGACCGGAGTACCGGGCCAGGGTTTCCCTTGTGATGCACAAACGTCGCACATCCAGGGTTTCGGTGTTGCCGCCAAATGCGGCTGGAACGGCATTACACAGGAAGCCCGCCGCTCCCAGGCTGGTTACCAGTTCCCGGCATTCAGCATCCACATCACTGTGGTCCAGCGATTTGCCCGCCAGATGCTTGTCTGCCCAGGCCTCCAGCTCCGTGGAGAGTTGCCTGTGGTCCTCATCGAGGAATGGCCAGGAAAGAAATTCCTTGTCGCTCATGGTATCGCTCCTTCCCTAGTCCCCGAGAAATTCGGGCGTTTTCTTGTTGACAAAGGCCTCGTAGGCACGCGTAAAGTCCTGGGTCTGCATGCAGATTGCCTGGGCCTGTGCCTCGGCCTCAATCGCCTGGTCGATGCTCATGTTCCACTCCTGGTGCAGCATGGTCTTGGTGATGCCATGGGCGAAGTTGGGGCCGGCGACAATACGCCTGGCGCTTTCCATGGCGTTGTCATAGGGCTGCTCACTCAGGCCGTTGAAGAAACCCCAGCGCTCGCCTTCCTCGGCTTTCATGGCGCGTCCGGTAAACAGCAGTTCACTGGCATTACCCTGGCCGATAATGCGCGGCAATATGGCGCAGGCTCCCATGTCGCAGCCGGCTAGGCCAACACGGGTAAACAGGAACGCCACCTTGGCTTGCTGATTGGCATAGCGCAGGTCGCTGGACATGGCGATGATGGCACCGGCCCCGGCACAAATACCCTCCACGGCACTGATAACAGGCTGCGGGCAGGCGCGCATGGCTTTTACCAGGTCACCGGTCATGCGGGTGAAGGCCAGCAACTGCTTCATGTCCATTTTGGTCAGGGGCCCGATAATTTCGTGCACATCTCCGCCTGAGCAGAAGTTGCCACCGGCGCCGCGCACGATCACTGCATGCACATCCTCGGCATAGCAGAGATTTCTGAACAGGTCTCGCAACTCGGCGTAGGACTCGAACGTGAGTGGATTCTTACGCTCGGGGCGGTTGAGTGTAATAGTCGCGATGGTGTCTTCGACCTCCCACAGGAAGTGTTCGGCTTTGTAATCGGCCAACTGGGTTGTTTGCATCGTCTACTAGTCCTTTTTTTTGTGTGGATATAGTTTAGTTGAGCTGACGGTCAGGTGTCGGATCGAAACTGGCTTGACGGGACCGTTGAGCACATGGATGTGCGAAATGAGCCTACATGGACGTATTCACGGCGTGTCCCGGTAAGCCAGTTTTGATCCGGCGCCTTTGCCACACTCTCGAAACTGTATAGGCTTCCATTTCACAATAAAACGTAAGTATCACATCACCTCTCCGCCGCTGACAGAAATTGCCTGTCCGGTGACGGACCGCGCCTGTTCACTGCAAAGCCATTGTACCGTTGCAGCCACTTCATCGGGTTGTATCAGGCGCCCCTGGGGGTTGCTGCTGGTGAAGGTGGACAGCGCTTCGGCTTCGCTGCGCCCGGTTTTCTCCATGATCTGCGCAACCGAGTTGCGAATAATGTCGGTGTCGGTGTAGCCCGGGCAAATCGCGTTGACGGTGATGCCCTTGGTAGCAGTTTCCAGCGCCAGTGAACGGGTGAGGCCCAGTACGCCGTGTTTGGCTGCGCTGTAGGCGCTGACGTAGGCGTAGCCGCGCAGGGCAGCGGTGCTGGCGATATTGATTATGCGGCCCCAGCCCTGTGCCAGCATGTTGTCGAGAGCGGCACTGGTACAGTTGAATACCCCGTCCAGGTTGACGGCCATGACCTGATGCCAGTCGGCGGCGGTGAGTTTGTGAAACGGTGCGGTGGGGGCTGCGCCGGCGTTATTGACGAGAATATCTATGGGGCCGTAGGTGGTGACTGCCTGCTCAAATGCGGCCGCAACCGAGGTGGGGTCAGTTACATCACACGCGATGGCCTGGGCCTGTTGCAGGTTGGCGGCGGCGGCTTGCAGGGGAGGGAGCCGGCGCCCCACCAGTGTCAGCTTTGCTCCCTGGCCAGACAGCATCTGGGCGATGGCAGCGCCTATGCCGGTGCCACCACCGGTGATCAGTACATGGCGATCATTCATGCGTTAATGGCCATCTCGGCAGCCCGCGCCAGGTTGCGCTGCAGTTGGTCAAAGCCGGCCTGATACTGTACCGGGCAGCTCACACCTTCACCGCTGTACTGCATTTGCGCGGCAGCCCGCAGCGTCCAGTTGGGATCCATCAGGTGCGGGCGGGCCAGGCAACACAGATCGGCACGGCCAGCGGCAATAATGGAGTTGATGTGATCGGTTTCAAAGATATTGCCCACAGCCATGGTGGCGATGCCAGCATCGTTGCGTACCATGTCTGCAAAGGGGGTCTGGAACATACGCCCGTAAACGGGCTTAGCCTCCAGTGAGGTTTGCCCGGCGGAGACATCGATAATATCGGCGCCCGCGGCCTTGAATGCCCTGGCGATCTCTACGGCTTCTTCCGGTGTGACTGAATTGTCATTATCCAGCCAGTCGCAGGCGGATATTCTGATGGAGAAAGGTTTTTCCTCCGGCCAGGCGGCGCGCATAGCTGCAAATACTTCCAGCGGATAGCGCAGACGATTGTCCAGGCTGCCGCCGTATTCGTCTTCGCGCTTGTTCATGAGCGGCGTGATAAAGGCGGACAGCAGGTAGCCGTGCGCGGCGTGCAGCTCGATCATATCAAAGCCGGCGCGGTCTGCTCGGTGCACAGCGGCCACATGGTCTTCGATAACCCGCTGCATATCGTCGCGGTCCATGGCCTTGGGTTGCCGGCTATGGGGCGCGAAGGGGTGGTCGGACGGGCCGATTATGTCCCAGTCATCGCTGTCCAGAGGTTCATCGGAAACACTGCTGTCCCAGGGCTTTTTAGTCGCACCCTTGGGTCCGGCGTGGCCGACCTGCAGACAGATTTTCGCCTCTGTATTGCTGTGGGTAAAGTCCACTATGCGTTTCCATACGCCTTCCTGTTCATCGTTCCAGATCCCTGCGCAACCAGTGGTTATACGGGCATCGGCGCTGATGTCCGTCATTTCAGTGTAGACCAGGCCCGCGCCGCCCTGTGCCAGCGCGCCGTAATGCACCAGGTGCCAGTCTGAGGGCAGGCCGTCTTCGGCGCTATACATGGACATGGGCGACACAACCACGCGATTTTTCAGTTCCATATCGCGCAGTTTGAAGGGCAGGAACATGGGGGGTACGGCGTGATCTGCCGGCTTACCCAGGGCAATACTGGCCAGGTGTTTCTCGTAACCTTCCAGCCAGTTTTTATCCCGCAGCCGAAGGTTTTCGTGGCTGACCCGTTGGCTGCGCGTCAGCATGGAATAATTGAGCTGCTTGGTGTCGAAGGCCTCAACGTAGCGCGGGGTATTTTCAAACCACACCATGGCGTTGCGTGCGGCGCTTTGCAGTTTCAGCGCCTCCACTTCCCGCTCGGTCTGGTAGGCCGCCAGTGCCTGCGGTAGTGACAGCTCTGAATCCAGGTGTTTGGCCAGGGAGATTGAATCTTCCAATCCCAGTTTAGTGCCGGAGCCGATGGCGAAATGTGCCGTATGGGCGGCATCGCCAATCAGCACAATGCGATCATCCTTTACCCAGTTGCGGCACAGAACCCTGGGGAAATTAATCCAGGCGGAACCGCGAATATGAGCGGAGTTGGTCAGCAGTTTGTGGCCGCCCAGATACTTCTCGAATATTTTGCGGCAGGTCTCTGCACTCTCTTCATGGCTCATCTGGTCGAAGCCCAGCGCCTCGTACACATCGGGTTGGCATTCGACAATAAAGGTCGAGGTATTTTCGTCAAACTGGTAGGCGTGCACCCAGATCCAGCCGTGTTCGGTTTTCTCAAAGATGAAAGTGAAAGCTTCCTTGAAGCTCTGGTGGGTGCCCAGCCAGACAAATTTATTGGGCCTGAGATCAATATCGCACTCGAAAACATCGAGGTTCGCATTGCGCACTTTTGAATTCAGGCCGTCTGCCGCCACTATCAGGTCGGCATCGGCGAAACGGGTATCAATGTCTTCAACATTGAATTCCTGCTCGAAGGCCAGATTTACCCCCAGCTCCATAGCCCGGCCGTGGAGAATCTGCAACATGCGTTTGCGTCCGATGCCGATAAAACCGTGACCGTCTGAGCGCTCGACTTCGCCGTTGACGTGGCAATCAATCATATCCCAATGCACCAGCTCGTCGATCATGATCTGCGCGCTGACAGGATCGTTCTTCTTCAGGTTTTGCATGGTCTCGTCAGAAAACACCACGCCCCAACCAAAAGTGTCGCCCGGCCGGTTGCGCTCGACCACGGTGATATTGTGGCTGGAATTACGCAGCTTCATTGAGATGGCGAGATACAGACCGGCGGGGCCGCCGCCCAGGCAGATGATTTTCATGTGGAGGCCTTTTGTTTATCGATTTCACGACAATTCTAGGGCAAATTATTTTAAATGTAAAATATTATTATTTTAGCTTTAAAGAAATAGGTAAAGGGGGCAAAATACCGGTCAGATAACTCCAAGGCTCAAATGAACGATGACTAATTCGCTGGATTCTGAATCGCGCATCCAGGACGATGACCACCTGGCCCTCAAGCTCTGGCTGCGGCTGTTGACCTGTACCAACATGGTAGAAGGGGCACTACGCCAGAACCTGCGGCAGTCCTGTGACAGCACGCTGCCCCGCTTTGACCTGCTGGCGCAATTGGACCGCCACCCGGAGAAATTGACCATGGGTGCGCTGTCGCGGCTGATGATGGTATCCGGCGGCAATGTCACCGGCCTGGTGCGGCAGTTGGAGGAGGAAGGTTTGGTGAATCGTGTGCCCCTGAAAACCGACCGGCGCACCTACCAGGTGGGTTTGACTGCAAAGGGCAAGCGCCATTTCGACGAGATGGCCGCAGACCATGAGGGGTGGATTGCCGGCTTGTTTGAGGGCATGGACCACGACCAACAAGAGGCATTAATGGCGGGGTTGTCGGTTCTGAAAGCCAGCGTGGGACAGACCGGTAGCGACTAGGGTGCCGGTGAATCCGATCTGTTGGGGCGATAAAGCGCAATCAGTACCGGTGCGACAATCAGTTGCAGGCCGCCGTAAAGCAGCAGGCTGAATAGCACAGCGTCACCCAGTTCACCCGTTGCGGCCACCGAGGCTGGAAACAGCGAGGCCTTTAGCAGTACGCCCAGGTTAACGTTGCGCACAATCACTTCAAATTCTATGGCGGTGGAATCGGGCCTGGATAGACGCAGCAGGCGTGGCGCCAGCCAACCGGTGGCTGACAGGGCCAGTGTGAATGACACTACCAATATGACGTTGTCCATGCCGAAGACCGCGAGGTTCAATCGCCCTGCGCTCATTGAGCCGACCGCGATTAACACAATGCCGAGCAGCGATGCGCGTATACACCATTTTGAAACTGGCACCGCGGCCCGCGGATACATAGTCAGGTACAGCATACCCAGGGCGAGCGGCAGCAATAGTGTAAAGGCGATTTCGTTGACAATTTTTCCTGTGGGCATGGTGAAATCGGCGGGCAGGCTATCGCTGATCAGTATTGTCAGGATCAGCGGGGTGGTAATCAGGCAGGCTAGCGTGGTCAGGCCGGTAATACTGATGGACAGGGCGCTGTTGCCGCGGGCAAAAAAAGTAAAAATATTCGAGGTAGTGCCGCCGGGAATAGACGCTATCAGTGCAATTCCTACGGCAACACCGCCGTGAACTCCCAGTGCCTGTAAAAAAACAAAGGCAGCCAGAGGCACCAGCACCAGTTGCACTACCAGTCCAAGGGTGACGGATTTGGGCTCGCGCACCACATCGCGAAAATCCCGCGCGGTGAGGGTGGCACCCATTCCCAGCATGGCCATCACCAGCTGAAACGCGGCGAACCAGTATTCGTACTCTACGTAGAATGCACCCATGTATCGTGTAGCTCAGTTGGGCTTTATCGTTATTCGGACGCCTTGCGTAGGCAACTGTTACGCCAGCGCAGCCGCAAGCGCGGGTAGTGCTGCCAGCAATAGGCTTTCGTCTTCAAGGCAGCGCAGGTCCAGTAACAGGGCACCATTGTGCAGCCTGCCGATGATGGGCACAGGCAGTTGCCGGAGCGTGTTGGCCAGCACTCTCAGGCTCTCGTCATCAGCTCCGACGGGTACCAGGTGCAGGCAGTAGGTGGGAAGGGTCTCGAGCGGGAAGGCGCCGCTGCCGATCTGACTATAGCCGGGTACAACGGACACCTCATAGTGTCCGAATGTCGCCTCACCGAGGGGAGTTGCCATGCGCCGTGCCAGCGCCTCAATGTCGGCAGCGGGCCGGGTTAGCTGGCGCAGCGTGGGTAGCCTGTCAGTGAGTGATTCCGGGTGCCGGTAAAGCTTCAATACCTCGGCCAGTGCGGCCAGACTCATTTTGTCCAGTCTCAGGGCGCGTTTTAGCGGGTTTTGTCGAATCTGGTCAATGAGCTCCCGGCGTCCGGCAATGAGGCCCGCCTGCGGTCCGCCCAGCAATTTGTCGCCGCTGAAAGTAATGATATCGGCGCCATTGGCAATGGCCTGAGCCGCGGTCGGTTCCGCTGGCAGGCCCAGCCCGGAGAAGTCCACCAGGCTGCCACTGCCCAGGTCGATAACGAAAGGCAGTTTATGGGCGCGGGCCAGCTTGGCAAGCTCGTCTTCGCTCACCGCGGCGGTAAAACCCTCAATACGGTAGTTACTTGTGTGTACCTTCATCAACAGGGCGGTTTGCGGATTGATCGCCCGCTGATAGTCGCCCAGGTGAGTGCGGTTGGTTGCGCCGATTTCTACCAACGTGCTACCTGAGCGCTGCATGACTTCCGGGATGCGGAAGGAGCCACCAATTTCGACCAATTCGCCGCGGGATACAGGCACCTGGCCACCCAGAGCCAGTGTATTAAGCACCAACAGAACAGCGGCGGCATTGTTATTCACGGCGGTGGCCGCCTCTGCACCGGTGAGTTCGCACAGCAACGCCTCGATATGGCTTTCACGATCGCCGCGCCGGCCGCTGGCCAGGTCAAATTCCAGGTTACAGGGCTGCGCAGCGGCGATAACCACTGCGTCGATCGCCTCCTGCGGCAAACTGGCGCGCCCCAGGTTGGTGTGCAACACGGTGCCAGACAGATTCAGAACAGGTTTCAGGCTATTGCTGTTTTGCTGTTCCAGCGTCGCGCGAGTCCGTGCCAGTATCGCTGCAGTTTCCCCGTCTGATTGATTCCCCGCGGAGAGGCTGCGGCGGGTTCGGTCCAACTCCTGTCGTAGTGCAGTGGTCACCTGGGTATGGCCCCAGCGCGCCAGGAGTTGGGTCGATTGTTTGAGCAGCGTATCCACCCCGGGCAACCGCCGGTACGGGTTACCCGCCGGCTTATCGTCTGGCTCCTGGTCCATGCCTGTTTACACCACCTGAATTGTGAGCCGGAACTGTAGCACTGACGTCCCGCTGTTTGTACTGCAAGTGACATCGCGCTATTGTTGGTGCTCAACAGCGAGACCTGTTTATGTCCCATTACCAATACGATAACAGCCCCTATCCGATCCGGACGGGGCTTGCGCCTGCCTATCAGAAGTACTGGGGTGCTCTGGCCCGCCCCGGGACCTGGTTTAGTGGTGCCGAACGCGTGGCGATCGCCGGCGAAGTGCGCAATGCCCTGAACTGCCCTTTCTGTGCCGAGCGTAAGGCGGCGCTATCGCCCTACGCGGTAAAGGGTGAGCATCTCTGTGGCCCGGTGCTCGATGCCCGGGTTGTCGATGCGGTGCACCGGGTTATCACCGATCAGTCGCGTATTACCCAGGCCTATATCGACGACAATGCCGCCAATGGGCTGAGCGAAGAGCGCTATGTCGAACTGGTCGGCGTAGCGGTCACGGTCTTCAGCATCGACGAATTCAACCGTGCTCTTGGTCTGCCCCTGGAACCGCTGCCGCAGGCCGAAGCGGGAAACCCCGAATGCTACCGCCCCGCGCAGGCCAAACATGGTACCGGTTATGTCGCCATGATCCCCGCCGATGGTGCCACCGGCAGGGAGGCCGACCTGTGGCAGCACAGGACGGCAAACGTATTGCGGGCGTTGACTCTGGTGCCGAACGCCGTGCGCGAATGGATGGCGGTTGGCGACGAACAATATCTCTCCATGACAGGAATGGCCCAGTTCGGCACGTTCCCGGGTCGCGCTCTGAATCGTATGCAAACTGAAGTGGTGGCAGGGAGGGTCTCGTCGTATAACGAGTGCTTTTACTGAACCAGCTCACATGCCTCGATGCTCAGTCTGAGTGCCGAAATCACCGAGTCAGATGTCAATTTGCAGCTGGTTAATGGCGATGAATCTGCCACTGCTGGCGATGTGCAGCATGCCGCTGCACTGATGAAATTTGCCGAGGCCGTTGCCAGCCGGGATGAACGGGCCTTGGCTAGTGCACGCAGCGAGTTGCTTGAACAGGCCGGCGCAGAGGTGTTGGTGGATGCGGCTGCGGTAGCGGGCAATTTTCAGCGCATGGTTAGAATCGCCGATTCAACCGGGATCCCACTGGATGAGAGAAGCGCGGCCTTGTCCTACGGGCTGGTAAAGGAACTCGATCTCAGGCGCTTCGCCAGTGCGCAAAATACACCGCCTGGCGGATTTAAGCGCAAATTGATGAGCTTGATTGCCCGGCCCATGGCGAAGCGTCTGTTCAAAAAACTGGCAAAATAAGCGCGCTTACCCTGCGCGGATAACCGTTACCCCAAACGTGGCTGTCGTAAAATGATCGCTTCTCTGAAGCTTTCTGGAATGGCCGACGCTTTTCGAGACGTCTTGTCCACAAAAACCTGTGTGAGCGAGCCCTTGGCCAGTTGTACGTTATCCCGTGCCCGGTACAGTTCAAAAGCCAGGTCAGCACTGGAATTCCCCAGCCGCGAATAGCCAACCTTAACTCGAACTTCATCGAAAGCTTTACACTCGTCGAGGTAGTCACACTTAACATTGACGGTGAATATAAAACAAGGGGCATCTATGGGGTTCATTGCGCTAAAACCCAATTCCTCCATGTAAGACCCGGCCACCTCGTCGGCGTACACGAGATAATTGGCAAAGTAGAGATGCCCTTGTGAGTCTGTGTCGCTAAAGCGCACTTTCACTATTTCACTGTATGGTAGGGCAGCTGTCATACCGGTTCCTCAAGGTTGTTATAGACATTATATTAACAAGGTCACTTGATTATGTACCCTCGATCTTTGAGTTTCACTGAGCCACGTTAGTGGCTGGCTCCAGGAACGTTGGCAGCGGGTGCATTTTGGGATGTAGCGCGTGGGCCAATATTTCCAGGCTGTCCACCAGTCTCGGCCCGGACCGACTGAAATAGGCGTTGCCATCGGTCAGAAAAACACGGTTGTTACGTACCGCAGTCAACTGCTGCCATCCCTCGTGTTGTCTCAGCAGCGCCACATCCTGCAGGCTTCGCTGTATATCAAAACCGCAAAGAGCAATAAATATCAGGTCGGCTTCACAGGCTTGTAGTTGTTCCCAACTGGTTGTGGCTGATGGCATGAAGATATTTCCCAGGCAATCTATGCCGCCGGCCATGGCCACCAGCTGTGGTGTCCAGTGGCCGGCGTTGAAAAGTGGGTCCAGCCACTCCAACATGGCCACTCTGGGGCGCTGCGTGGTTGCGATGGAATTACTGCGCCGACACACTGCGTCGACGCGTTTTTTCAGTACTGAAACTGTGCGCCGTGCTGCCTCTGGCTGCATCGCAGCATCACCGACCAATGAGATTGTCGCAAAGACTTCCTCCAGCCGAGACGGCTCCAGATTGATCACGCGGGGCTGGTTTGGTAGCTCACAGGCGGCCCGTTCCACTTCATCTGCGGCCACGGCGCAAACATCGCAAAGGGCCTGGCTGACAATCAGGTCTGGCTTTAACCGGGCAAGCACATCCATTCGCAGGCTGTAAAGCGCCTGTTGGGTACTGAGTTGGCTGCGTACCAATTGGTCGATACTTTGGCTGTCCAAACCTTTTGGTATCAGCGAGCGGGTAACCACAGGCAGCCCCTGGACTGAGGCCGGGTAGTCGCATTCGTGGGTGATACCTACCAGGTTTTCACGCAAGCCCATGCTGCAAATAATCTCGGTGGCACTGGGCAGAAGCGAGACAATTTTCATTCCGGGAGTTCCTGCTCTTGTGTCGCCGCAGTCGGCTTACGCCGTCGCCCGGTGTTCCACCAAAGGTGAATTGCACAGCAGTCGATAGCCACCAAAAAGAACTAGTGAGTAGAGCGCATCACCCACAACACTACTCGCCAGGTACGGCAGTCCCCTGACATAACACTGGAGCAGGCCCTCCAGGCTGTGCGGGCCAAAGGCCAGCCAGTTGCCGAGGTTGGAAATGATCCAGAAGGCGAGTGCGCCCGCCCCGACTCCCAGACAAATCCGGCCGCCGCTGTCCCTGGAACGAAGCAAGTTCCTGCCAATCGCGGTGCTGGCGATAAAGCCGAGATACACCGCGAGCATGACTACGCCGTTATACAGTCCGTGGGCTACGTCTCCCAGCAAAAGTGCAGCCAGGGGCACCAACCAGAGCACATGCCGTTGCAGGTAGGCACCGGAAAACAGCGCCAGTGCTCCAATGGGTGTGAAGTTTTCTGGATGCGGCAGCATACGCAGTGCTGCTGCGACCAGAATTATCAGTAAGACGGCCTGTTGCTGTTGTAACTTTGGCATCGCCTGGTCCTCCTAGAAGCTGTAGCGCGCACCGGCGTAGGCTGTTCTTCCCTGAGTCGAGAAGCCGTAGACTTCTTCGTAGTTCTCATCGAGCGCATTCTCTACGCGGGCAAAGAGCTGCAGTTGCTTTGTCAGCTGATAGCTGGAAGCGATGGTCACCAGAGTAAATTCGTCCAACTCAACCCGCTCCTGATAGGGCGGTACGGGTGGGAAGAAGAAATCGTCCTGGGTACCGTTGTAGTCCACGTTAATATTCAGATTCGCGCGGTCATTCAGGAATGCCCAGTTCAGATTGGCGCTGGCGATGTGTTTTGGACGCCGAATTTCTCGTGAGTCCTCGCCGCTGAAATTATCTTCCTCGGTGGCATCCAGCCAGGTGTAGGCGAAGCCCAGATTTACGCTGGGCAGTAGCAGCCAGGAGCCATTGAACTCGATACCTTTGCGATCACTGGAGCCATTTTCGTTAGCAGCGGTAAATCCACCGGTGGAAGGATCATAGACAAAACCGTTGATTTCATCTTTTAACTCTTCCTGAAACCAGGTCAGGCTCAGGTTCAGGCGATCGTCCAGCAGCCCCTGGTCAATACCCACATCCCAGCCTTTGGATTCTTCCGGTTTGAGGTCGGGATTACCGATGAAATCATTGAAGTAGCCAAAGCGCTCAGTAAAAGTCGGATTCTTGATACCGGTGCCGTAGGATGCGCGCAGTTTGGTGCGACCATCGATAATTCTCCAGGCGGCACTCAGGCGGCCAGTGGTCTTGTCTTTGAAGTCGCTGTTGTCGTCATGCCTTACACCGGCAAGTACCGAGACAGACTCCGTCAGTGCCCCGCGATATTCCACAACGGCAGAATCCGTTTCCAGTGACTCATCGCGGTTCGGGTCGCCGAAGTCTGTCGGACCACGCTGCTTGTAGTCTTCATCCTGGTGTTCAAGGGCGGCGGTGATGCTGTGGTCTTCAACCAGCTGGAAAGTTGATTGATAGCTAACGAGGGAGACATCCGCGTTCGCCTCGGTCACATCGAAGCCCGAGGGTACGAAGCTGTTCTCGGCCCGGTTTTTGTTCTTGGTATCGGTAAGCGCATAGCTTAGTTGATGTGACCAGCGGCCGTCCAGGGTGTTCAGGCGAGCTATGACACGCCCGTAAAACTGATCGACGTCTGACCTGTTGGCAGTGTCGGTGGGCAGGCCGGTATTGAAGTCGGTGCTGTCAAAATCGTTCTGCGCGTCGGTGTAACGAAAATTGGAATCCAGTTTGAAATCGTCGCTGAAGTCGTATCCCAGACCAAAGTTGGTGGTCAGGTTTTTGTAGCCGTCGTCTTCACCGCCCTGGCGCGAGATATTCTCGCCGTCGGTTTCCAGGTTGCTGGCGCTCGCGCTGGTACGCCAGCTATCACCCGAATAGGCACCGCTGGCGCCGTAGTTTTGCCAGCTGTTACTGCCGCCTTCGGCGAAGGCACTGCCGCGAGAGCCGTCTTGCGCCTGCCGGGTAGTAATATTGATAACGCCAGAGAGGGCATCGCTACCCCAAAGCGCACTTTGGGGGCCGCGAATAACTTCAACCGACTCAATATCGTAGTTCAACACGTGAGCCATATTAAACTCGTCATTCTGAGCGGGATCATTGGCCCGAATACCGTCGATAAATACCAGCACCTGGTTGGCTTCGCCGCCCCGCACACGCAGCTGGGTTTGCGAGCCGGTGACACCAGTTCGGTTAACCGCCACACCCGGTACCGAGCGCAGAATCTCCGCCAGCGAAACAGTTTGCCGTTGGGCCAGTGTTTCACCGTTAAGCACGGTAACGGCGCTGCCCAACTCGCTAATGCTTATTGGCTCGCGCGCAGCGCGCACCAACACGGTTTCAAGGTTCTTTTCGTCGGCCTGTTGAGCTACGGCTGGACCTGCAAGTACCAGGCCAATGGCAATAATGGAGTTTTTCATGTGAATCCCCAAATAAGTATCGGAAGCTTATTGGGGAGGGGAATCGTGGAGGAGCATCTGCATGCGCGACCACAGATGAAGCCCTCCGCAACATCGTGTTCTCTGACAGGTTGGTATCGGACTTGCGCGTCTCAATAGAGGACGGCTTACCGTTGCGGGGGCAGCACAGGATTCTCACCTGCTTCCCAATCACTTTCAGAAGCAGCGCACTGTACGGAGCTGGTATGCGGCTGTCAAGCCAGTGTGTGGCTACACAATGTCGGGCCGGGTATTGGCATCGTAGCCGCCATCGATATACAGCACGGAGCCGCAGACATAGCTGGCTTCGGGGCCCAGCAGGAAGCAGATTACATCAGCTATTTCTTCCGCTCGCCCGACACGGGCCAGTGGGGTCGCGTCCAGCAGGTGCTGCATAATCTCTGCCATGTCGGGGTTGTCGAACAGGGGTTTTGTCATGGGCGTATCGACGGGGCCGGGTGCCACGGCGTTCATGCGTATGCCTTCTTTGGCATAAGCCATGGTATTGCGCCGCATCCAGTAAGCCAGGGCGCGCTTGCCAGCCATGTAGTGGAGGCCGTTGTCGTTTTCACTGGCAACGCGCAGCGCTTCGGCTTCATCTCCTGCCAGCAGACTGTTCAGTAGTGGGTCCTCGGGGGATGACATGGGGGCGGAGTTCGAGCAGAGCAGCACAATGCTCCCGCGCTTTTTGGCCAGCAGGTCACGTAGGTTCTCCACCAGCTCCACGGTACCAAAATAATTAACCGATATGATCAGCGTGCCGGGGGGGCCTCCAGCGGGCACACCCGCCAGGGGTACCATACCGTCCACACCCTCTGGTGCGAGTTCACGTATTCCGGCGGCTGCTGTTTGCCGCCCCGCGACTGTGGACAAGTCGGCGATAATATCAGCGTCCCTGATATCCACGTTGATAACAGTGTGGCCTCGCTCACGCAATTTTCCAGCCAGGCAGGCACCTATACCCGATGCGCCGCCGGTAAGTACGTAGGTTCCCATGTCGCTGTCGCCCCTGTTTTGATGTGTTTTATTCAGTGCATAGTGTAAGTGCGCGGAATGCTTGTCCAGTCTAACGCCATTTCCAATTATTGTGGCGTGAGGCTCGCACCAGCTTGATGGTGTATCGGCTGGGCCGGCACTCATCCTGGCTCAGTTGCACGCCGCTTTTGCGCCTCTCCTGTGAGAACGTGTGGTGCAGGAGTCGTTTGCCAGCGGTATAGAACACGAACCCGACTGCCCTGGGGGCTGTCATCGTCCGGTGCTGCCAGCTCGAATGAAAAGCCGGTGGCGGGGATATTGGCACTGCCAAAGGGCAGGCGGGGGTTTAGGTACCCTCCAGGTAGTGAATCATCGAAGCGGCTTACCGGGGAGAAGGGCGCTGCACTGACAGCCGCGAGCTCACCATCTACGTCTCGGTAAGTTTCCACCGCGCGTTCAAATACGGTGAGTGAAAACGGCGCGTCTGCGGAGTGAAGCTCGCGAAGGGCGTCGTCGTTCAGGCGGTATATTATCGTGCCATTCCGCAGTCGCAGGTCAAACACGCCACCGGCGGACTTCTTTGCAGCACGCTCGGCGCCGGGGAGCAGCCCATTGATGATGCTGTAGCCGTACATGAGGCCACGGCCATTCCATTGCAGCGACTCCATCGCCGGAATGCCGTCTGTCAGGGAATCCGTGCAACGGTCGCGGTCCTCTGCCGTGATGTCGCTGGTGTAGAATGCCGGGCGGCGTTGGTAACACATGGTCGCCAGGTATCCCTTGCGTGCTATTGCCTGGGCTTCCTCATCAAGTTCCCAGGCTGTCCAACCCTGCGCGTTTTTACTGAAGTATTTCTGCGGCAGTAAGTCCAACTCAAACTCCTGAGGGTTGGCATCTACCAGCAGCAAAAAGCCGTTTCCCGAGCCCAGTTCCGACGGTTCATTCTGGCTCCACAAGTACTCGCCGTTGTAGTACCACAGCAGTAGCCCGGGCCGGTAATTGATACTGACGGCTTGCATGAGGCCGTCAGCGTCGGGATAGAACATGAACCCGGGTTGGCCCAGTGCGCGATCGTAGTTGCTAGCGTTCTGAAAATCAGCATAGGGGTCGCGGTACTCAAGCAGGTAAAAGTGCGGCACTGCCAGGTGGTGGCTGCCACCTGATAAAGTGAAGCCGGTGTTGTTCCAGCCGGCCAGCACTTCACCCTCAAAATCGTCGCTGAAGCCAATGGCCTCAATAGTCACATTGTCCAGCAGAGCGCCATTTTCCACGGCGGCCCCGTCGGTGAAGTAGTTGAACCGAAGCGTTATCAACTGCCCCCGCAGGCTGTCCAGGTCGAACTCGGCGTGTACCCACTGGGCCTGTTCACAAGGGTCGCTATAATTCTCTCCCTGTTTCATTTTGTCTTCCGCCAATATCCGCGGTTTGTCAGGTTTGCAGCCGGTGGCAGATTCGACTTTGTTGTCGCCATCGCGATCTCCACTCAGCCCGGTGAAGCCGGGTAAAGAGCCTTTGCCCTCGTGGCCCCTGGCAGAGGGCATTACCGAGTTGCGGTCGTCGATGGCAGATTTATCTTTCGGCATCAGGCGCAGAAAGTGCTTCCCGTCAGTGGACACCTCCACGTACAGATAATCCCATTCGGCCTCGATCTCGAACCACGCGTCCAGCGACAGCGTAAGCATGGTGTCGTCGTCTATATCGGTAAAATCGAACTGCCTGCCAAGTGCGCGCCGGACATCGTTGCCCTGGCCGGTATAGGCCGCGTGTTTGCCGTTGGCCGGAGTGAGTGGCCCCAGCTGTATATCGCGGTACTTTGGCGGCAGGATGACCATGGCGGCGTCGCACAAGCCCTGTGGATTGTCGATAGACCAGTCATTCATTACTTTCAGATCAATTGCCCCGGTGCTGGCACCACCATAGGCGGGTGGATACACAACACAGGGTTTCAGCCAGCCCAGTACCATGCGCGACCAGGTGCTCATTTCCTGTGGCACGGGCTCAGCGGTAGCAGACATGACGTCCCAGGACGCCGTAGAATTGCTGGTAGCACCGGCGTAAATATCCGGCAGGCCGAGGGAGTGCCCAAATTCATGGATGAACGTTGACGCCTCGGTGTATTCGCTTTGTAAGTTGTAGTCCGCTGCCCACAGCCCCTTGCCCAGCTCGAGACCGCCCCTGGGGTTCAGCGTGCCGTCGATGACGGGCCCGCTGCCCAGGTTGTCCAGCAAAGAGGAGCGATGCGCCCAAATGCGATCGGCACAGGCTTGCTCCTGGGCGTTCAGGGCGTCGACCGCATCGCGTGGCGAATTCCTGTTTAGCTTGTCGTCCAGTTGGTAAAGCCCCTGACAAATTTCCTGGCCTTTGCCCGCTATTACCAGCACCAGGTGATCCAGATAGCCATCGGGTTCATCGCGGTTGCCGTCACCGTCAAAGTCCTGCGGATCCCACTGATCGTAGTCCCGCCAGGGGAAGCTGGGGTTATTCTTGAAGGCCGTTAGCAGGGCCTGCTCCACCAGTTCCTCTGTACGCACATCACTGCGCCAACTGCCGTCGTTGTTCTGGACTGGTCGGCCGTAGTAGTGCAGTGGCCTCGGCAGGTGAACAGTAGGGAAAATGTCTCCGGTGACGTTATAGCGTCCACGAGATTGATGGCGGTAGTAGTCAGAGAGTGTGCCGGGTACCGGTTGCCCCGGGCTGCCCGCGAACAGTAGCTGCTGGAAATATTCGCGATTTTTCTCCTCCTGATCCGGGGCACCTGCAAAACGGTCGAAACCGACATCGGTAAAGGTGATCGGCAGGATAAGCAGGCGATGGGGGCGGTCCGTGCTGGCGAGTACCGGTTGCACGGAGTCACTCTTGATCTGTGGCTGACCCAGCTTGTCGAACTGGAACGAGGCCAGGTTTTCGACGATACCCTGTGTATCTCCGCCGGCTGCGGCCAGACCCGGGGCAATACAAGTAGTTAAGGCAAGAGCGTGCCAGTATTTCATAGATTCAGCGTCTTGTGAGTAAAAGCTCCAGGAATGGCACCGGGAGTGCGTTGTCAGACGCTTGAATTATACCCCGAAATCGCCCCCGTATATGACCTGGGGGCGGAGACTCGGAATGAAGGTTAAACCCGGGCTGTTACACCTCGAATCACCTGATCACTGCCGGCGACAAGGCCTTTAACTGCCGGCGAATCCCTTCTCGCCAGTCAACACGGGTTTCACCCATAAGCTCATGCATGTGGGTTGTATCGATACAAAGGCTGCCAAAGGCAGTCTCGGTCTTGTTAAAGATCGGCTCATAACCGGTTAGTGCGCCAATATGCTCGCACCACTGCTCGATGCTGGCCCGCTCTGAACCCCCGAAATTGGTAGTGGTGACCTCCGGGGTAGCCGCTGCCAGCAGATAGGGGATCTTGTCGATATAGTCGTCCACATGTATGGGGTTGTAGTAGTTGGGCTCTTCCGGATGAATGTCGATAGGAATGCCCTGTTGCATCATCAACATATGGAAGTACATCCACCCGCCGTTGTCCCCGTAGGGCACGCTGAGCCGGGCGATGGTGGTGGGAATTTTGTGCTGTCTGGCCACGAAGCGGCAGACCGTTTCCGCGGCAATCTTGGAGATGCTGTAGGTGGGGAACATGGCGCGGTGATTATCACCCAGCGGGTCGCTCTCCTTCAGCGGTTCCTGTCCCGCATACTGATACACCCCTGCGGAAGACATATGCAGCACCGCGCGCGCCTTGTGACAGCGAGTCATCAGGTTGCCTACGCCCTCGCCATTGGCAGCCAGGTCGTAGTCAAAGTTGCCACTCTTGACCACGGCAAAATTGAGTACGTAATCGAAATCATCGGGAATAGCGTTGATGGCATTGGCATCCGCCAGATCGGCAGCGATCACAGTGGCCCCCAGGGCTTCAATACGATCCCTGTCTTCTGTATTGCTGAAACGGGCCAGGGCGTGAACATCGGCAATTTTTGCGTAGTGCTCCACAACCGGTAGCGCGACCTGGCCTGTGGGGCCGGTTACCAGAATTTTGCTGCCTGTAATATCAACGGGGGAAACCGCCATGCCTCTTCCTCAAATTGAGTGTGTCGGGAGAGACAGTTTAAGCGAGAAAATCGCGTTGATGAGCGAGTGAGAGGGACGCGCCGTAATTTCTGGCCGCTGTCACAAAGAACTAAACCACAGTCACCATAATTCCTTGCTCCAGGCTCAATTCTGCTCTTTTGCAGAGAGAATTCGGAAATATAGAACGCCGATAATTGCGGAAATAACCGAGGCGACCAATATGGATATTTTTGCGTTATGGAGATGCGCCGGTTGTCCGTCAAAACCCAGTGCGGCGATAAAAGTGGACATGGTGAAGCCTATGCCGGCTATGAGTGAGGCGCCGACGATGTGTTGAATATTAACCCCTGCAGGTAAGCAGCCGATGTTGTAGCGCAGGGCTAGCCAACAAGCACCAGAAATACCGAGAACTTTTCCAATGACGAGCCCCGTAATTATTCCCAGTCCGATGGGGTGTTGCAGGCTATCGATAAATGAACTAAAGCCAAACACCACACCAGCATTGGTCAACGCAAAAAGCGGTAGGATAAATAGTGCTACTGGTAAGTCCAGTGCATCTTCCCAGCGTCGCAGGGGTGTGCCGGCACGTTCGGCAAAATCGCGTACCTCCAATACTTTTTCGTGATCTTGTCGGCTCCCGAGAACATCTATTTCATCAGTGTTTTTCTGTATTGAGCTGATTACTGATTGTGCTTTGTGTAGCGACTTGCCTGACGCCAGTGTGGGTCTTGCTGGCACTGTCAAAGCAATGGCGACCCCCGCGACAGTCGGATGGACGCCGGACTTCAGCATCATCCACCAGGCTGCAACGCCAACAATAATATAGAACAGCGGCTGGCGTACGCCAGCGTAGTTGGACACTGCCAAAAACGCGATCAATGCCGATGAGAGGCACAGATGTAGAATAGATATATCCTGGGAATAAAAAACTGCAATGACCAGTATCGCGCCGACATCGTCGACGATGGCGAGGCCAACGATGAAAGCCAGCAGGCCAGTGGGGATGTGTTTTCTCACAATGGTCAGGACACCCAGCGCAAACGCGGTGTCGGTCGCCATTGGTATGCCCCACCCGTTCTGTGAATCAAGTGACCAGTTGAACACGGAATAAATCACTGCCGGGCAAACCATTCCGCCGACAGCACAAAAAGTCAGCATGCGCCGATTGTCGGGGCGAGCGAAATCTCCTGCAAGTACTTCCCGCTTGATCTCAAGACCGAGCAGAAAGAAAAATATCACCATTAAGCCGTCATTAATAATGTGTTTTAGTGAAGCGCGTAACTCCAGTTCACCTATAAACATACCAATCGGTGTATGTATCAGGTTCAGGTAGGTAGATGAGTAAACTGAATTTGCCCACCAAAGGGCTGCGATGGTAGCGACCAGTAGAAACATACCGGAGGTAGTCTGGGCGCGAATGAAATTGGAGAATGGCTCGTGGATGTTTTCCATGCCACGTTGCAACACATTTTTTGAGTCGTCGGTCATCTTAATGGGCTGAACAGGAAATTAAGAGGCGGTGGTCCGGTATGCCTTTAACTGACTTTAACAGAGGCAGAATTTCAGTTGCATAACATAAGTTGAATTCAGCGCAGGTGTTACTCTTCATTTAGGGTTCCCTGGAAAAAAACTTGAGGATTTCGGTTAGTGATTAACGGTTTAACAACTCTGCATTCGTCGGGTATTTCTCAAGTAGTTCAACAAGTTTTTTAGCGCCTTCTACAGGTTTGAGGTGGGTGAGCGCCCTGCGCAAAACTCTTATCTTTTCGATATCTTTTGCATCCAGAATAAGCTCCTCTCGGCGCGTGCTACTTTTAGAGATATTCAACGCGGGAAAAATCCGCTGTTCTGCAACCTCCCGCGATAAAACCATTTCCATATTACCCGTGCCCTTGAACTCCTCAAATATTACCTGGTCCATCCGGCTTCCAGTATCAACGAGTATCGTTGCCAGAATGGTAAGCGACCCACCGTTCTCAATTTTCCTGGCTGCGCCAAACAGCTTTCGTGGTATCTCCATGGCTCTGGCGTCAAGTCCGCCCGACATGGTGCGTCCGCCGCCCTTTCGCTCTGCATTATGTACACGAGAGAGCCTTGTGAGAGAATCAATGACAATCATCACATCGTGACCCTCACCAGCTTGCTGGCGGGCGGTGGCAAGAAGTTCATTGGCCACGCGGACGTGTTGGTTATAGCTTTCATCCGAGGAGGAGGCGTGTACTTGCGCCGGCACGCTGCGCCTAAAATCCGTCACTTCTTCCGGTCGTTCATCAATGAGCAACGCATAGAGCTTGATCTCGGGATAAGCTGCTCCCACGGCCTGACAGATATGTTTCAAAATGGTCGTTTTCCCGCAGCCGGGTGGAGCAACAATCAGGCCTCGTTGCCCCATTCCGATTGGTGTGAGCAAATCCATCGCTCGCGTGGTGAGTTGCTGAGAACCTGACTCCAGGCGAATACACTCAGAAGGATTGATGGCTATGCCATTTAAAAAACGCTTTTGTGGGTCGCCATGAGAGACCTCTTTGACCACTTGAATAGCTTTTTTGGGGTCCTTATTTCTTTTCACCTTCAAGGACAGTGTTTTTTTTGTCATGATATTGGTTTATAGCTCTGGAGAATTGAGGGTTTTCGACGTGCTTAAGAAGTGTAACGTCGCTAAACCAATCGCGCTAGCGCCGGCCGTTATAAGTGTTTGTTCACTGTTAACTATCTATTCTATCAACTCGAACTTCGCTATTGAGCGTTAGTTCCCAAAAGTTGGAAGCCGGTATGCCTGCTGGCAGGTGCAATTTGTATGTCCGGAAGCCGCTCTTTAACTTCCCTGGCAAGCCTAAGAGTAGGCTGTAATTTGCGAACAATCCACCGTTTGCTCTGGAACCTGCAAGGATAGAAAAGACAGCACTGGGCGGGGAAGTGTCTATGACTGCCCTGTATCCAGAATGTACAAGAACGCTATGCCAAAAATTGAAACTCTCCTTTTTGCCAGAGTAGAGGTTCACTCAGGACTGAGTAAAGGCTGACTACAGTGCGGCATCCAGCGCTGTAAGTACCCGATCGACCTCCGCGCTGGTGTTGTAGTGCACTAGCGAGATTCGCAATACGCCCGCCGCGGGGTTTATCCCCACACTCTCGAGTAATCGGTGTGCATAAAAATTCCCGCATTCGACCCCAATGCCCTGGGACTGCAGCGTGGCTGTCAACGCGGAGGCAGTTTGTCCTGTGGGTGTGAACGCGACAGTAGGGGCTCGATCATTATCCTTGCAATGTGGCTTGCCCAGTATCCGGATCCTGGGTGAATTCGCCAAATAGTCCAGCAGGGTGTTTGTCAGTTGTTGTTCGTGGGCGCCGAAAAGGGTATGCAGTTGCTCCAATCTGGCAGTTATCGGGCCGGAGTTGTCGCCGATGTGGTGCAGGTGTAGTTTGTCGAAGTAATCCAGTACTCCGTGACAGGCGGCCACTTCGGCGTGCTGGGGCCCTGCCGGATCGAATCGTTTGCGGCTGTCATCCCGGTTGAAAAAATGGCATTGCGGTGGCAGCTCGGCCTGTAGTTCCGCCTTCAGGTATAGCAGTCCCTGGTGCGGCCCGAACACCTTGTACAGACTGAACATATACATATCCACGTCCAGTGCCCTGAGGTCGCTGATATGGTGGGGGGCATAGGCCACCGCGTCGACACCAACGCGCGCGGCCGAACGCTGACGTATACCCGCGACGATCGCGGCAACGGGGTTCACCGTGCCGATGACATTGGAGCAATGGGTGAAAAAAACCCAACGAGTACGTTCGTTCAGCAGTGGAAACAGATCCTCGGGGTCCAGTAGCCCGGTCTCGGGGTCCACAGGCCACTCGCGGACCCTTGTACCCCGGGCCTCGGCCATGCGCCGATAAACGCCCTGGTTGGCCTCGTGATCCTGCAGGCTCACGACGATTTCGTCTCCCGCTCCCCAGGTGGCCCCCAGAGCCTGTGCCATGACATAGCTGTTAATTGATGTTGAGGGACCAATGGTTAATTCCTCGTCAGCTATGTTCAGGGCCCTGGTCCAGCCGTTGCGCGCCTTATCCATGGCCTGGCCAGCCCGGGTAGATGCCGGGTACTGATAATAGGGCTGCACACGCAAGTGGCTGTTGTAATGGGCAAAAATGTCGAGCACTGGCTGTGCCACATAACTGCCCCCGGCGTTACCGCAGAAGACAAATTCGGCATCGTCCTTCAGCTGGGGGAACTGATTTCTGACATATTCGATATCCAGTTTCACAGGCCATTCCTGTCCCGAATACTCGGGTCTCTGTTAACTATTGAATAGCGGCAGACTCTGGTAGTCTGTCCGCTCCCACTGGGTAATAAACTTCACCGATCTTCAGTCTGATGGAAATCCACTACACATGGCACGCAGCTTAATCGATTATTTCAAATACTGGCTAAATATACTGAAACATGCGGCGAAAATCTGGTTGGAGAGCAACGCTTTCGCCAACGCCGGTTCGCTGGCATTTTTTACCCTGTTTTCCATAGCTCCGGTGATCATAGTGATCGTCAGTGTTGTCGGTGTTTTTTATGGTGAGGAGGCAGCGCGGGGACAAATCGTCGCACAGTTGCAGGAAACCATTGGCGCGCAAGCTGCGGAGGCCGTGCAACAGGCTGTCTCCAGTTCCAGCCTCAAAGAAGGTGGTCTATTTGCCACTCTAGCAGGGATTCTGGCCATGCTGGTTGGTGCGACAACCGTATTCGGCCAAATGCAGAATTCGCTAAATACCATCTGGACTGTCGCGCCAAAACCGTCGCGCAACAGCATCGCACTGTTTATCAGAAAGCGCCTGACCTCTCTCACCCTCGTGCTCGCCGTCGGTTTCGTGATGCTGGTATCCCTGTCGCTCAGCGTGGGGCTGCGGGTAATACTGCCCACTCTCCAGGGCTGGCTGCCCTGGTATCACATCGCACTAGGCACGCTGGAGCTTATCGTTTCCATCCTGGTGACTTCGCTGCTGTTTGGCACAATATTTAAAGTACTTCCGGATGTGCAGCTGCGCTGGCGCGACGTTGCGATGGGTTCGCTGTTGACGGCAGTGCTGTTCACCGTGGGCCGCTCCCTGATCGCCCTGTACCTCTCTCACACGGCCACAGCCTCCACCTACGGAGCCGCCGGCTCATTGGTGTTGTTGTTACTCTGGGTGAACTATTCGTCGCTGATTCTGTTGTATGGCGCGGCATTTACCAAGGCACATTTGCTGGCCAGAGGCTTGCAGGTTCAACCGCGCAGTGTGGCCGTGCGATTTCGCCGCGAGATTATCGAGGAGTAAGTTTTTCCAGCGTTTTGTTACCGCGTACCCGGGCACTCGTGACGGGCTTAAAGCCTATATAACGCGCTTCCAGCGCGGGCTGTTGTAGGCGGGCGACTTGCACCGGTACGTGTCGAAGTTCTACCGTGACCCGCTTGCCGCGCATGGTCATTCTGGCATGTACGTAGTAGGTGTCACTCTGGATGATATCGGGCCTCAGGCCGTATACCTCCACAGCCGGTTCTGTTTTCCTTCAAATGATATATTGTTGTTATATAACAAATGCTGATTTTTTGGACGAGGTAGATATTAATGAGCGATTCTGGTCGCCCCCTGGAGGGTTTGCGGGTTATTGAAATGGGGCAGTTGCTGGCGGGGCCCTTTACCGGAACCATCCTGGCGTATTTTGGTGCAGAAGTAATCAAGGTGGAGCCGCCGGGCGGCGACCCTATTCGCGGCTGGCGAGAAGTGCGCGATGGCACTTCACTGTGGTATCGCAGCCTGGGGCGTAACAAAAAAAGTGTCACCCTCGACCTGAAGTCTGAACAGGGCAGGGGCCTGGTCCTGAAGCTGCTGGAGACGGCGGATGTGGTTGTAGAGAATTTTCGCCCTGGCCTTATGGAGAAGTGGGGCCTGGGTCCGGAGCAGGTAAAGGAGCGCAATCCCGGCCTTGTTTATGCACGTATCTCCGGTTACGGCCAATCAGGACCCTATGCTGCCAAGCCCGGTTATGCCTCTGTCACAGAAGGCTTTGGTGGGTTTCGCTACATCAATGGCGAGCCGGGTATGGCGCCGGTGCGCCCCAATATCAGTTTGGGCGACACAGTAGCGGCCATCCATGCGGCTCTGGGTATCGCGCTCGCGCTCATTCAGCGGGCGAAGCCGGGTGCCGGTGAAGGCCAGGTGGTGGATGTGGCGCTATACGAGTCAGTTTTCAATCTGATGGAGGGCATAGTGCCTGAATACGACGGGGCCGGTGTTGTGCGTGAGCCGTCAGGCACTACGGTCACCGGCATCGTACCCACTAACACCTATCGCTGTGATGATGGTAAGTATGTGGTGATTGGTGGCAATGGCGATTCGATATTCAAGCGACTGATGGTGGCAGCCGGACGTTCTGACATGGCGGAGAATCCGGCGATGGCAGATAACGCTGGCCGTATTGAGCACGAGGACAAAATAGATGAAGCTCTGAGTCTGTGGTGCGCCGCACACGCCTCTGCTTACATCATCAACACACTGGAGGAAGCCCGGGTGCCGGTAGGGCCTATTTACAGCGTCGAAGATATGATGACTGACCCCCACTACCAGGCCCGTGGTCTATTCGAGAGTGTAGAAATAGACGGCAAGCCATTGAAGATACCTGCCATCATGCCAAAACTGGGATCCACACCGGGTAGGACGGACTGGCCGGGTGCGGAAATTGGTAGCCATAACGATGAGGTGTTGCGAGGAATTCTGTCTCTCGACGACGCCCAGCTGGAGGAATTGCGCTCCGCTGGAGTAATAGCCTGAAATCCATGGATGTAATTTCAACTACTGACGCGACCCTCTACTGTTTATCGTATCGGTTGCCCCTACCGGTGGTCGCCGTTGGCTATCTCAAGTCAGGAGAGGGGAAGTGAGCGACAGCATCTTCATTACCGATGTGGGGCCGCGCGACGGCTTGCAAAACCAGCCGCGGATTCTCTCTGTTGACCAACGCCTGCACCTGATAGCTAAAATCGCCGCCGCGGGTGTTGGCAGCATTGAGGTGGGGAGCTTTGTATCGCCAAAAGCGGTTCCCGCGATGGCGGGAACCGATGAGGTCATGCGCGAATTGGCTGGCGACGGCGCGGTTCACTACACCGCGCTGATTCCCAATATGAAAGGCTATGAACTGGCCCATGCCGCCGGCGCCCGCTCTGTCACTATGGTGTTGTACGCCAGTGAGGGCATGGCCCGCAAGAACGTAAATATGAGCATGGCGGAAGCAGAAGCTGTGACAGCTGATATTGTGGCCCGCGCGCGGCAAGACGGCATAGAGGTGATCGCCGTGATCTCGGTCGCCTTTGCCTGTCCTTTCGACGGTGTCACTGATCCGGCTGTAGTGCGTGCGGTGGCGGCGAAATTCCTGGCACTTGGTTCAGATCAAATCGTGGTCGCCGATACCATCGGAGCCGGCAATCCGCAGCAGGTACGCAGCCTTACTGCCGACCTGGTTCGCGACCACGGTGCGCAACGCCTGGGATGCCACTTTCACGACACCCGCGCACTGGGCCTTGCCAATGTGTTTGCCGCGGTGGAATCCGGTATTCGCCGGTTCGATGCCTCCATCGCCGGTCTCGGCGGTTGTCCCTTTGCGCCCGGAGCGAGTGGTAACGTTGCAACTGAAGACGTGGTGATGATGCTGGACCAAATGGGTTTTGTCACCGGCATTGATCTTGGCGCGTTATTGCGTGCTTCTGATCTCGCCGAAGAGCTGACGGGTACTGCACCGGGAGGGCGGTCCAAGCCCTGGTTGAAGCCCTGGCTTGCGAAACAGGCCGGTGAGAGACAAATCAGGAGATCAAAATGAGTTACAGATTGGGTGTGGATGTGGGGGGAACTTTTACTGACCTCCTGCTGATCAATGAAGACACGGGCGATACGCATACCGCGAAAGTACCATCAACGCCAGAGGACTCCTCTATCGGTGTACTCAATGGCATAGCCCGGATCTGTGATGAATCAGGCATTGACCCGACCCGTGTGAACAGGGTGATGCACGGCACCACCGTGGCAACCAATGCCGTGCTCACCGGTAAGGGGGCAATAGTGGGCCTGGTGACAACCAGCGGTTATGAAGACACCTTGCAGGTGGCCCGCTCATTCTGTCCGGGCGGGCTGGGCGGTTGGGTCAGTTTTGTGAAGAAACCTTTGCTGGCGCCGTTGGAGCTGACTATCGGGGCGAGAGAACGTATTGCTGCTGATGGCGCGGTAGTGCGCGATCTGGACGAGGCGCAGTTGCGTGTGGATTTGCAGAACCTGCACGCAAGGGGCGAGGTACAGGCCCTGACTATCTGTTTTATCAACGCCTATATCAATGGCGAGCACGAGCGGCGGGCGCGGGACATAGCCGCCGAGATTTTTACTGACACCCCGATTTCCATCTCCAGTGAGGTGGTGCCGGAGATGCAGGAGTACGAACGCACTGAGACTACTGTGGTCAACTCCTACGTGCGCCCGGAGGTAGCCAAATATGTACGCAATATGCAGGCGGCCCTCGAGGAACGTATGGGGGTGAATACGCAACTGTCCATACTGCGCTCCGACGGCGGCCTTGCCTCTGCGCGCGGCTCCGCAGAATCCCCGGTTAACCTGCTGATGTCGGGCCCTGCGGGGGGGGTCTCCGGAGCGATCTATTTCTGCAGCCGAGCGGGTTTTGACGACATTCTCACCTTTGATATGGGCGGCACGTCTACCGATGTTGCCTTGATACAAAACTCCCGGGCACGGGTGCGGCGCGAGACCATTGTGGGTGATGTACGGGTACGTGCGCCGTCGGTGGACGTGCGCACGGTGGGAGCCGGTGGCGGCTCTATTGCCTTTGTGCCGGAATTGACCAAAGCCTTGCGGGTGGGCCCCGAATCGGCCGGCGCTGTTCCCGGCCCGGCCTGTTATATGAAGGGTGGCGAGCTGCCCACTGTGTGCGACGCCAACGTGGTGCTGGGTTATCTGCCTTCAGACGTTCAGTTGGGCGGCAAGATGAATATTAACCGGGACGCTTCTGTGGCAGCTGTGCAAAAAGTTGCAGATGCTATGAGAATCGACCTCATGGCGGCCGCAGAGGGCATTTGCAAGATCGTCAACGAGTCCATGTTTGGCGCCTTGCGGCTGGTGTCCGTGGAGCAGGGTTACGACCCCCGGGACTTTGCACTGGTGGGTTTTGGTGGTGCTGGTCCGTTACATGCCAACGCCCTGGGCATCCTCACGGACGCCTGGCCAGTGATTGTGCCGCCGGGTCCGGGCGTATTGTGTGCCTATGGCGATGCGACCACCCAGGTGCAGGACGAGGCTGCGCGAACCTACCTGACCATGGCGGGGGAGATCACTGACCAGCAGCTGCTCGATGACCTGAGGGAATTGCAGCAGAGGGCGGGAGAGTCTCTGCTGGCTGACGGTATTCCTGTGGAGGATCACGAGGTGAGTTACCAGGCTGACCTGCGTTATGCCGGTCAGGCGTTCCAGATATCTGTGGACTTCAGCGAACAGGAATTGAAGAAACGGGGTGTTGCGTTATTGACCCAGCAATTCGACATGGAACACGAGCAGTTGTTTACCTTCAAGCTGGGTGACGGCCATGAAATATTGATGATCCGCGCTCTGGTCAAGGCGCGCTCGCGGGCTATCGCCGAGCTGAAAACAGGTCAGGCGGGCACCGCGCTGGAAGAGTGCCGAATTCATGACAGCCGGTTCTACTACGACGGCCGCTGGCACGACATCTATATTTACGATCGCAGGCGCCTCCACGAGGGGCTGGTGGTGCCCGGGCCGGCCATCGTCGGCGAGATGGATTCCACTACCGTGGTGCTGCCGGGCTTTGATGCCCGGGTGGATGCCGTGGGTAATTTGCTGATTAATCCGGCTACCGGGGGTAACTAAGATGACCGCAAGGATTATCCAGCGCAACAATGCACCCTTCAGTACAGTTGAAGTGGACGGTGTTACCGTTGACATCATCGAGAACGCCCTGCGCAATGCCCGCGAGGAAATGGATGCGGTGTTGTTTCGCACAGCAATGTCTCCCGGTATTCGCGAACAGGGCGACTGTTTCCCCATGATTGCCAATCTTCAGGGCAAGATGGTGGTGGGCCAGTTCGGTTCCTTTATCGGCCCGTTTCTGGAGGCCTACGATGCCGAGATCGAGGAGGGGGATATTATTCTCACCAACGATCCCTATATGTGTAACGCCGCTGTCTCGCACCTGCCCGACTGGGTTGTACTGGTGCCGGTATTCAAGGACAGCCGCCATATAGCCTGGTCCGCGATGTTCGGTCATATGTCAGACAATGGTGGTATGGTGCCCGGTTCCATTCCCATACAGGCAACCAGCATCTACCAGGAAGGTATCCGCATTCCGCCGATCAAACTGTATAAGAAAGGCGAGCTGCAGGCCGAGATGCTGGAATTGATATTGCACAATGTGCGCACGCCGCAGTGGAACCGCTTTGACTTGAATGCCCTGGTGGCGGCCTGCAATACGGCGGCGAAACGCTGTGTGGAACTCGCGCAGCGCTTTGGCGACGATGTGCTGGTGACCACCATGAGCATCATGTTGCAGCGCAACTACGACGCGATGAAGCACATCATCGGCATGTTTATCCCCGAAGAACCCCGGGAGTTTGAGGACTACCTGTGTGATGACGGCATGGGCATGGGGCCTTACAAAATCAAATGCAAAATGTGGCGGGAAGGCGATGTCGCTATTTTCGACTTTGAGGGAACCGATCCACAGGCCCAATCCTCGGTGAATTTCTACCTCAACGAGGACATGTTCAAGATGTTCTTCGGATCGTTCACAATCAATGTGGTGGACCCGCAGATTGTCTTCAACGATGGCTTCTACGATCTGGTGGAGGTGCGCATACCGCAGGGCACCTTGTTAAAACCCAATTTTCCGGCGGCGCTGTCCGGTCGTACCCACGCGCTGGGCCGAATCTTTGACCTGTTAGGCGCGCTGCTTGGCATGGGCGCACCCGAACAGATGCTGAACGCCGCTGGCTTCTCTGATTCACCTCACCTGTTCTATTCTGGCTACGACAAGAAAGGGGAGTGGTTTCAGTTGTTCCAGATTGGCTTCGGCGGTATCCCTGGGCGCCCGGTGGGCGACGGCCCGGACGGCCATTCCTTGTGGCCCGGCTTTACCAATGTGCCCAATGAGTTTATCGAATCCTATTTTCCCCTGCGTATCGAGCGCTATGAAACGATTCCGGATTCCGGTGGCGCCGGCCTGCACCGCGGCGGCAACGGCCTCAGCGTGGCCTACTGTTTTCTCTGCGACGGCGAGATTGGTATCCACGACGATCGCTGGCTGATGTATCCCTGGGGTGTACTTGGCGGCGAGACCGGCCTGCGCTCCACCAAACGATTGGTGCGTGCCGATGGCAGTGAACTGTGGCTGCCCGCCAAGGCCGAGGGTATCAAGGTGAAAGAGGGTGATCTCTTATACTTCAACACCTGGGGTGGCGGCGGCTGGGGTGACCCCTACCAGCGCGACCCGGAACTGGTGCGCCAGGACGTTGATCGTCGCCTGGTCACCCGGGCGGGTGCTGAGCGCTACGGTGTTGTTATTGGCGACGATGGCGCGGTGGATACTGCGGCCACACACTCACTGCGCGCAGGGCGTGTGGCGGCTCGTGGAGACGACATCGGCGTGTTTAACTTCGGCGGTGAGCTTGAAGATATTCGGGCGCGGTGTGAGGAGGAAACGCACCTTCCGGCGCCTGTGAGGCCAACGTTCATTGCCGGGGGGCTGTGACCAACTTTTCCTATCGCGGAAGCTCCGCCAGAGGGCGCGGGGCTATGGTTGTTTGATCACTGGCTCATTGCCGCGCCACGGGCTGCGGATTTTTCCCACATGCGCAGATAGGCTTCTGCCGACCTGAACAGGGGCTCCAGCTCTGCGTCCGTCACACCGTCGAGCCGGACATCTTCAATCAACTCGACCACCAGCCCAAGGTGAGCCATTCCCTCTGTGTTGAAATCCAGGGTGCGCTTGCCCACTACCGGCTGTTCAAAAGTGATATCCCCGGCATAGGATTTGAAGGGGTAGGTGACGCCCTCATCAGTTTGCGCTTCATTGCACACGCTGTTGTCGCCAAAGCGGGGACCGGGAGCGCCGGCAAAACCATTCAGGTCGAAACCAAACCCCTCGGCAGGGTAGCTGTCATTGTCGCGCTTGAGCTGAATGCGGGCCTGGAAACTGTCGTCCATGGTTGCGCTCTCGCCAGCGGAGCGGCAGCGGCCAAAATTCGATTTGGACAGGCCGCCCAGTGCGTATAGCAGGCCATTGTTGTTGCGGCCGTGGCTGCCCACGGCAGGGTAGTCATTTGCCACCAGTAACTCATAGGCGCGCTGGTAGCTTTTGCGCGGGAAGTGATCGACCTCAATAATCATGCCGCGCTTCATCATCTCCAACATCAGGAATTCGCCCAGTTCCGTGAGACCATGGTTTTGGCAGTATTCGCCCTCCAGGGGGCCGCCGCTGAACAGGGAAAAGTTGGAGAGCAGTGTACCCAGTGGGTCGTCTTCGTAACCACTGACATCGAATGGGGGAGGGGAGTCGAAGATATCTCGCGGTTGGTTGAGTGCTGCAAAATTCACCCCGCCTTTGTCGAAACCCCCGGGAAAGGTGAGCAGGTCGTCGCTGCATTCTACGAAATCCGTGTAGTGGCCTGTGTGAGAAAAATTGCCAATATCGCTGGTTCGGCGGTCGCCGTCGCCTGCGGAAAAGGCATTGTCAAATTTGTGTACAGGGAACAGTACGCGCACACCCTTGTCGTGATACTGATTGAGTTTATTGACCACCGTGGCCTCGTCGCAGGGTGCGAATTCGCCAAAGGGCACCAGGAAACAGTCAAACAAGTCGGAGGTTTCAATGCCGAGTACTACCGCGAGCTTGCCGGACAGGATTTGCTCACGCGCCTCCTGGGGGCTGAAGACAATTCTGAACCAGCCCTCGCCGGGGCCGCCTGATAGGGCATCGATATAGCGTTCCAGCGCGTAGGTCTCCTCGATAATACGATCTGCGGCCACCATGTCGTTACAGTCGTAGCGTTTGGGCTGGGCGCCGATACCAACCGCGAGTTGGCACAGCACCTGGTTGGTTGTGGCGTGCTGTACCAGCAGTCGCAGGCCGCCCAGATGGGCGCGTTCCAGCCACTTGTAGTATTGCACCTGGTGAGTTGCGCTGCGGTGGGCGTCCGGCCAGTCGGTGAAAACCGGGTAGCCCTCGGTGTTGTGATTCTTCTCTGCCAGTTCCCCGGCGATGAGCGCTGGTACCAGGCCGGATATGCCGGCTCCTTCGGTATCGCCAAAGGCAGATCCCATAAAATCCTTGCGGCCCTCTTCACCGTGCGCCACGTCACAGTCGTGGAGGGCGTGCTCGACACCAAGGCGGTGGAAAGGGGCGCCGTGAAAAACGCCGCCACCGCCGAAGGCAAAATTGGTGAACAGGTGAGAGTGAGTTTCCACAAAACCGAATACATCACCGTCTTCGAACTCCGTCATGGCGATCTCGCCAGAGGCGTCCAGCGACAGCTCGGGAAAACTGGCGCAGCCGGACTGTTCGATAAGTTGCAGGTCGGCGGCCCCGGAGGCGTCCGCCGCTAGTCCATCACTGGCGATATAGGCGCCGGACAGCAAATGCCGCAAGGTAAAGAGTCCGTCGGGTTCGGCATTTAACTCCCACTCGCCCTCAGATTGCAGGCGGTCCTGAATCACCACCTCCCCATTAATCAGGCGTGTATCCGCAGCCAGTGCTGCCTGGCGTGTGAGTGTGGTTCCATCAGACGTCAGGTACTGCTGGTTTTCATCGAACAGGAGATAAACGCCGAGATCTGCCGGGCGCAGCAAAAAGTGGCCGGCATCTGCGGGGTCTATGTCCCGCAGTTGATAGGCGGCCTCGCCATCGACGAAGCTGACAAAGGCCCCACTCTCACTGACCCCAATGGCATAGCAGCCATTGGCGGCGGCGTACACAGTTGCCTGGTCAGCGGGAACGGGATCGATCTGCTGATTGGGGCCGTTGCTGCTGTTGCCATCACAACCTGTGACGAGAAGAGCGAGAGCAATCAGGGCGATTCGATGAGTATGCATGCCAGTTTTACTCTGCTTATTGAGTGAATTCGGTCCGCGCCGCGCTAATGGATCAACCCGCTGCGTCGCAACAAGTATGCGAAGTTGCCTGTTCTGGCTGCCAGCAGGACGTCAGCGACAAAGTCCGTTCTCATTGTATCCTACTTCGGGTAGGCGTCCAGAAAGCCCATACTGACAATCTGTACCATGCGCAGGGCATCGCTTTTTTTACCGGGGCGCCTCCGTGAACTTGTCGAAGAGTAAAGTGGAAGAGTAAAATATATGTAATATAGAGCTGGATCGCAGTCCCACATATACGATTATGAATCTATACTGCCAACTCTTTGCAGCCAGAGAGCGCCGACTTGAAACTCTACAATCTGGATTACTCACCTTACGCCACCCGCGTACGCATGCAGATTATGAAAAAAGGACTGGAGGTGGAACTGTTGCCACCGCCGGCTGCGCTGCGTACGCCGGAATTGCTTGAGTATTTTCCGCTGGGCAGGATACCAGTGCTGGAACTGGACGACGGCACGCAGTTACCTGACTCCTGGGTCATTATGGAATACCTTGAGGATGTGGTGCCCGCGGTTTCGCTGCGTCCCGAGGGTGCGAAGGCCAATGCGTACATGCAGTTGTTGGCCCGCTATGCGGATACATACCTGAGCCCCGGCGCGCTCTTCCCCCTGTTTTCCCGGGTGCAGATGCCAGGGGGTACTGAGAATGCCGGGGAGGTATTGGCGGCCCTGGATACCGAATTAAGCCGTTTGGAACGCCTGCTGCAAACACTACCTGGCTGCAATGATCGCAAACTGCACCTCGGCGATATCGTCCTGGCACCCAGCATCGACTATGTTTTACTGCTGGGGCCGCTCTTCGGCCGAAAAAACCCGCTGGTAGCGTATCCACTGGTCATGGGTTGGTGGGATTGGGTGATAAGCGATGAGGCTGTTGCAGCGGGATCCGCGCAGATGCGGGCAGCGGTGAAGTCTTTTTTTGAAGCTTAATGGGGCGCCTGTTAGTCGGAAACGCTGGCGGGCTTATGCGGCAGGACATCCAGCAAGTTGGACAGTGTGTGCTCGGCAAAACCCGCACCGGCCTCCGCATAATAATTAAATACGACGTCAGCGCCGGCGGCCTTCATAGCCTCCCGTTCGTCCTCGTGCTTAGCGACAGCGGCCACTTTCCCGGTATATCCGGCAATACGCAGCTGCTGGACAGCATCTATCATTTCAGAAAGCGATGGCATGGTAAACATAACCAGCTTGTAGTGTGTGGCCTGCACCCCCTCCCAGAAATCTGCGTCCTCGGCGTCGCCGTAGATAACCTTGCGGCCGGCCGCCTGGTGCGACGCCATCTTGCTCTTGTCCGTATCCACGCCGCAGACACTCAGGTGATACTGTGATTCTACAGTGTCGTATGCGCCGGAGCCCACACGGCCCATTCCCACAATAAGAACTTCAACATTTCTCGCCGGGGCCTGGGGGTCTTCCTTGTGTGCCGCCGCAGTTTCGAAACGCTTGAGGACGTCCCGAAAACTGCTGTAGAGGGTATGGGACCGGCCATTAATGTACGTTGACAGTACAAACGAGATTGATACGGCCATCGCCAGTGTTGCCATCCAGTCCTCCGACAACCAGCCCAGTTTGAGGGCCAGCGCGGCCACGATAAGACCAAACTCGCTGTATTGGGTAAGGGCAAGACCCGACAACAGGGCGGTTCGTGCGCGCATATTATGGCGCGATAACAGGAAGAAAAAGCCTACACCCTTCAGTGGCAGCAGGAGGCATAGCGCCAGAGCGATAAATATCATTTCCGGGGAGGGAGTGGCCGACAGTCCGATGTTGAGGAAGAAGCCGATGAGAAAGATGTCTTTAAAGCTGATCATCGATTTTGCCAGTTCCGCGGATTTCTTGTCACTGCTTACCAGTATGCCCAATACCAGGGCACCCAGGTCAGCCTTCAGGCCAACCGCTTCAAACAGAGCCCCGCCAGCAAAAGTGAGTATGATTCCTGCAAGAATTAGTACCTCATCGTGTCCGCTGGCTTTCAGCATATAGCTGAACAGGGGGCGCGCAAAAAATAACAGTGGTAGTAACAATACCCAGGCACTGGGGACTTTTCCTGTGGATACGGTCAGGAATAATACAGCGACGATATCCTGGAAAATCAATATGCCGACCGCCACCTGACCGTGACGTACACGGAATTCCCCGCGCTCTTCCAGCATGGCCACGGCACACACAGTGGAGCTGAAGCTCAACGCGAAGGCGATAAGCGCCGCCTGTTGCAAGCTGAGGTCCGACACGAGGGGAAGGCCCAGTGCCCCTATAAACAGTAAAAAGCCAAAACTCAGGAGACCAAACGATAGTCCATGCTCCAGGGTTGAGCGGTATATCTCCGGCTGTAGTAGACTTTTCAGGTCCAGCTTGAGTCCGATGATAAATAGCATCATGGCAATGCCGACGTCGGCGATCACCTGGATGAGGTTTGATGACTCAAAGCCCAGGATGCCCAGGGCAAAGCCCGCGATGAGGTAACCCACCAGGGGTGGCTGGCCGATTTGTCTCGCCGCGAAACCGCAGGCGAATGCCGCCAAGATGATGAAACTGTCCATGTTGAACTCTACCCCTACCCCTGCCTGAGGCCGGGGTGGTACCCCGGGAAGCTCAGTCTACAGAATCTTTGACCAGATGGGACCAGATACCGCCGGAGAAAGGAGCTTTGTGCATCCTGCCGGACTTGCGCCCGGGAATGTGCGGCTTGGTCAGTAGTAATCTGGCACTGCCAAAATGGATGTACACTAGGACCTGCAAAGACTCAGGGCGCGGACTGCCACAGTTGGCGCGCGGTACTTTTCGACCAGGTGGCAGCGGATACGGCATAAATTTGGCAACTGTGAGGCATCGTTAATGGATCTCGAACGCAACACCCTTGGGCTGGGCAGCGCACCCGCGCTTGTCGTGGTGGATATGATCAAGGGGTTTACCGATCCCGCATGTCCGCTGGGCAGCGACTGCCCCGAGGTGGTGGCAGCGAATGCCCGGCTGCTGGATGTATTCCACAGGGCTGGCTTGCCTGTGTATTTCACCACGGTGGTGTACCGCAATGATGAGCAGGCTCGCGTGTTTCGCACTCGCATCCAGGCTCTGAACGTATTGACACCGGATTCGCGCTGGGTGCAGGTGGATGAAGGGTTGATACCGGGGCCGGACGATGAGCTGATCGAGAAACAGTGGGCCAGCGGATTTCACAAGACCGACCTGGATGATCGGCTGCGCCGGCGCGGTGTCGATTCCCTGGTGGTCACCGGGCTGACCACCAGTGGCTGCGTGCGGGCCACCGTGGTCGATGGCCTGCAATACGAATATCGCGTGGTGGTAGCACATGAAGCGGTGGGTGATCGCAACAGTGCCGCCCACGACGCCAACCTGTTCGACATGCATGCAAAGTATGCCGATGTTATGCCTGTGGCCGATATCATCGCCGAACTGGAGGCGCGCGACTGAGCAGAGAAACTGCGCACACTGCCCGGCGCGCTCTTGGTGGTGTATAAATGCGCTGTTGAAAATGAGCAGCTATAACCCAGATCAGGATTTTAGGTATGACAAAAATCAAATTCAGTCAGGAAGAAAAGGAACAGATAGCGGAAAAGGTAAAGCACTATTTCGAAACGGAAATGAACCAGGACATCGGCAGTTTCGAGGCAGAGTTTCTTATCGACTTTTTTGCCGAGGAAATTGGCGGCTATTTTTACAATCGCGGTCTGTATGATGCGCAAGTTATTGTATCGGGCAAGGTAGAAGAGATAGCCGATGCCCTGGTGGAAATCGAGAAGCCGTTGGGCCCAGGGTGGTGATGATCGTTCTGATATCCAAGAGCACTGGTATCAGTGCGGACGACCTGTGATCGCGCGGTCAACAGGCAGGCTGAAGTTCCGCCAGATCTGCGAGGGCGATTCCGATTTCATTTTCGCGTTATACAGCACGGAAACCTTCAAACGCTTTATAGCCGACAAGAACTTCCAGTCGGCGGAGGATGCCAGGAATTTTATAGTCAATTCGCTGTCGGCGATGTATCAAACGCCGGGCCTTGGCCTGATGCTCGTGGAACTAAAATCCAGTTCTGAGCCTATCGGCATCTGTGGTTTGATAAAACGAGATTCACTGGATGAGGTAGACCTTGGTTTCGGTTACCTGCCCGAGTATGAGGGGCTGGGCTATGGCAGTGAGGCCGCTGGCAGTTTCGTAGAACTTGCGCGTAGAGAGCTGCGCTTGCCGCGACTTGTTGCCATTACCACCTCAGACAACATCTCCTCGATAAAGCTCCTCGGTAAGCTGGGCTTCCGGTTTGAGCGCATTCACGAAACATTGTCGGAGCAGGTCACGCTCGGGCTTTATGAGCTAGACTTGCGCTAGTGCAAACACAGCTACAATAAATTGGGATGACAATATGTCCGGGACATTAACGGAACTTGCTGTAGCAGGAAAACTGCTGACTAAAACCGTGGGCCGCAGACTCAGGGGCGAGGTAGAGGCTGCGCCCGATCTGGATGCGTTTGCCGCTTCCATGCATAAATTGCTGGATGGCGCTCCGTCTGGGGTAATCGAAAGTTACTGCTGGTTTGACCTGGCGGCCAACGAGGCACCCTGGCTGGCCTGTGATATGTCGCTTTCTGCGGGAGACGAGGTCAGCTATTTTTTCGAAGGGCGTGTTTACGCCAACCGATTCCTCGATATCTGGGTGCCACTGGCATTACAAATCTGGAGCAAAGTTGGCGACGGCGACCTTTTTCGGGGTACCAGGAAGAGTCACTCTTTTACCGCGCGCGACAGCGGGCCGCTGCAGTTCGGTAACTATTTTCCGAATGACTGGGCCGATGCCGCGGGCACTCGACAACAGAGCGACTCTGTCTACGCGTCTATGCAAGGGGGCACCCGCATACTGGTAGTACGCTGGACGGGTCGAGTGCTGGAAAGTTTGCGAGCGTTGCAGCAATCGGGAGATTATGAGCAGCGTCTGCAATCCGAAATCGACAGGATAGAGGCGGGTGATGTCACGCCCGAGGGCTGGTACCACTTATGGCATGTGGGTCCGAGTGAGATTTATCGAGACGGTCATGGGAAAGAGGGCAGCCCATGTATTCACTGCCATACGGCGGGCAGTACCGGCATACTGCAAAAGGATGTGGATCTGCCGTTGCAGGAAAATAGTGAAATCAGCTGGCGCTGGTGTGTGAAACAGTTGCCTTCCCCACTGCGAGAAGATGCCGTACCCAGCCATGATTATCTCAGCATTGCTGTCGAATTTGATAACGGCAGGGACATCACCTACTACTGGAGCAGTACGCTGCCTGTGGGAACCGGCTACGACTGTCCGCTGCCCAATTGGAAAGGTAAGGAATACCATGTTGTCATCCGCAGTGGGGAAAAGGGCCTTGGCGAATGGCATACCGAGCGCCGAAATCTCTACTCCGACTACCTACACTATATGGGCGAGCCACCCGGGCGCATTGTACGAGTCTGGCTCATCGCCAATAGTTTGTTTCAACGCAATAGCGGTAGTTGCGATTACAGCGACATCGTACTTCGCCAGGATGGTGGTGCGGTGCAGGTATTATAGCGTTCGATTACAGTCTTTTTGCTTGGGGTCATGATTTGCCTGTTTCTGGGTGTTTGCCTATACTCTGCGCCGCCGTGCCGGCATAGCTCAGTTGGTAGAGCAACGCACTCGTAACGCGTAGGTCCGGTGTTCGATCCACCGTGCCGGCACCAAACTTATCCTGTCATTTTCACCTACCTGTGCAAGCTACGCTACTATCAGGCGCGCAATTTTCTCCTGTTGTTCTTCGCGCACCTGCGCCTGCGCCGCATAGCTGCGGCAGCGGTGGGTCACCTCTCTAACAGTGTTCAGCAGGCGCTGGGCAGATGCGCGATTCAAGCCTTGGCGGTGGGCCACGGCCAGCAAGTCGTCGTTACTAATATTGTCGCGTTTACGATTGATGGTCATCTGGTGGCTGTTGGTAAATTCCCCGGCAGGGTTGAAGGCATAGGTCATATCGTAGGCGGGGCTGAGCCGCCATTGGCCGGACTTGTCCATCAGAAAGGCGATCTGTTTGCTGTGGTCGTCCCTGTTGTATGCCATAACGTTAAAAACCATACGCAGAAACAACTGTTCCCTGGCGGCCATACCCAGGCCCAGTTGCTGGCACAATAAAAAGGCCTGCTCGTAAGACGTTGCGCCCGGTACGTTAAAATCATGATGCCCCAGCGCGCACAGGGACTGCATATGGAGTTTCTGGCCATCGGGTGTTCGATCGAAACGGCGGGTCATAAAATGTCCCCGCCCGTTTTCCTCCATCAGCCGACAACGCGTCATTTCTATTCCCGTGTCGATCGCCATCAGGTAGTAGGCGTATTCGATGCGGCCGTAGCCCAGAGGGTCCGCCAATTCCTTGTCCCTGTTATTGGACACCCCGTCGAACTTGATCAGCCAGAATCTTGCCCAGGCCTTCCACGTTCTCCGGCGAATCATTGGGATCGAGGGTGAAGTGCTGCCCCTCTTTCAGGGCCAGCACCCTGGAGGACAGTTTTACCAATTCCTCTATATCGAGTGCAATATGCCCCGACGCCGTGCGATCAATGGCAGGGTGGTATTCCAAAGCACCCATACCACGGCAGCCAACGTACATCAGGCGCTCCACTGGATTAAAGGTGTCGGGAGTGCGGCCGGACTCGGCCAGGCATTGATCGATCAGGCTGTTACCAAACTTATCTGGTAATGAATCGGCCATGGTGCCCGGCAGGCCCCGGAAAGTTTCCCTGCTGAGGGTGGGGAAACTGAACGGTCCCTGGCCCAGGGGCATCATCAACGGTGACAGTCCGATACCGCTGTCGAGAATTTCCGGAGCATATTCAAAGGCGGCGTAGCCGCGTTCCGGGTCCCAGGCCACCAGCCCGACGAGCGCTCCCCAGAGCCGCACCCGGGCAATGGTTGCTACTTGTCTTCCGGCCACACTGCACTGTTACCGATTGCGGGCTTGCGGGGCCTGGCTCGCCGGAGCTCAAACCCGTTTCCGTCGAGTGGCGAACCCGCCGTTTACGCGGACCCTTTGCGGATTTTTTTTCGTTCCCGGAGTCCTCCTGGGCGCGCTCTCCCTGTAGCGGGATTGTCGCCCGATATCGAGATCATTGCCCAGAAGGGCGAGGAGATCAGCAAGTACCAACAGAATCAGCCCGCCGGAGTAGGGCATACTCTTGGCGCTGTCGCGAATTTTCGCTACTGTGCTGCCTATGAACGAGAACCGTACGAACTGCCGTAATTGCGGCGAAGCACTCGGCGGACAGTACTGCAGCCACTGCGGGCAACGCGAGGGTCGCGGCGACCTCAGTTTTGGAGCGGTATTGGGCGAGCTGCTGGATGACGTTATCAGCTGGGACTCGCGTTTCTGGCGTACCCTCCTGCCCCTGATGTTTCGCCCCGGGTTTCTCACTGCCGAATTTATCGCCGGGCGCAGGGCTCGCTATGTACCACCCTTCCGGCTCTACCTGATCGTCAGTTTTTTGTTGTTCCTCGTGGTCTCGTTGTTGGCTGGTGGAGCCAGTGTCGCGCAAACGGAGGGGGGTATTGACGGAGCGCGCGAGGACGCTAGCGACTTTGCAATGAGTATATCCCTGGCGCGCGAGGATAGTCCGCAATGGCTGAAAGACCTGGATGAGCGACTGGAACAAAATGCGGAGAAGCTATCCGACGACCCCAGGCAGTTAATTCAGTCTATGGTGGAATACCTGCCGCAGATGATGTTCCTTCTTTTGCCCGTCTTCGCGTTGCTGCTGAAATTCTGCTATTTATTCTCACCTTTTCACTATCTCCAACACTTGGTGTTTACGCTGCATGTCCACAGTTTTGTCTACCTGTTGTACCTGTTCGGGCAGCTGGCGCACTTCTGGTTGCAGGGCAATGCTGTCACAGAGGCATTTCCCTTTTTGGTGTTGGTCTATCTGCCTCTGGCACTGATGCGTACCTATAACTCCAGCCTGGCTGGTGCCGTAGGCAAGACACTGTTCATTCTCGTTGCCGATGGTTTTCTCCTGGTTTTCTCCTTTGCTGCGGTAACGATAATAGCCCTGGCGTTGCTTTAACAGGCGCGGGTGGCTTCCTGGGACAGGTAATTCAGCTTGTTGAGCCTTGCCGGACCCTAGATCGCTGGTCTGTGCGTCGGAGGTAGGGTTCGCTACCACGAAAAACCAACAAAAAGACAGGGATTATGCTGAACCTCTGCCGGATAAGGCTATCATAGGTAACGTGGTTTGCTGGAAGGCCACCCGATAGAGACAGGTAGTGATTATGACAGCCCAAATGACAAAAATTGTTAGTGAAATCAAGGATCTGAAGCCATTACAGGCTCTGCGCTCTGTGCGTGCATTGATTGCCAACCCGGAGAGTACCGGTGAGGTCTTCAAGATTATAGAAGCACTCAAGGGTGCGAGCCTGGCCCGTGCAGCGCAACGCCTGGGTGAATCGCCCGAGGGTAGGGGCTTGTTGCAGCGCAAGCCCGACATACTGCCGGTGCTCAGTGATCGCGCTAGGTTGCGAGCCATGCCCGAGGGTAGTATAGGGCGGGCGTATCTGGATTTTGTTGAATCGCAGGATCTGAGTGCGGATGGCCTCGTGGGGGCTAGCGAGGAAGCGCCGCGCGGGCGAGAGAGGAGTGCAGACGAGACCTGGTTGGCCAATCGTCTGCGTGATATCCATGATCTGCAACATGTAATATGCGGCTACGGTCGCGATGAACTGGGCGAACTCTGCCTGTTGTCGTTTATGGTTACTCAAACCCCCAACCGGGGTATAGCGTTTATTATTTTCATGGCGAAACGAAAATTTCGGCAGGAGGCGCCCCAGGTCCCCGTCGAAATCTGTGTTGCGGAGGGTCGGCGCATGGGTGAGGCCGCGACCTGGTTTGCCACAGTAAACTGGGAAGAGCAGCTTGAGCGGCCACTGACGGAAATACGAGCTGAACTCGGCGTACAAAAGCCCAAGGTTTATCGGGGTGCCATCGGCCAGGCGCTGTTAAAATCCGAAAATACCCGGGCTCACAAACCGGGAACAGGAGCCACGTCATGACAGTGTTAGTCGAATGTAAACATCAGGACAATTACACGTTCATCCAGATGGATGACGGTAAGGCCAATGCCCTCGGCTTTGAGATGCTGGCCCAATTGGAAAGCGCGCTGGATCAGGCGGAGGCAGCCGGCAAGGTCGTTATTATCTGTGGCCGCCCGGGTAAGTTTTCCGCGGGCTTTGACCTCAATGTTATGGGCGGAGGTGGCGATGACCTGGTGCGGTTGTTGCGTAGCGGTGCAGACGTGTCTCGCCGTTTGCTGGCGTTTCCTGCACCGGTGATACTGGCGGTAAGTGGCCACGCCATTGCCATGGGGGGCTTATTGACGCTGTCGGCGGACTATCGCATCGGCGTACATGGCACCTACAAAATCGGCCTGAATGAAGTCGCCATCGGCATGACGCTACCGTACTTCGGGATTGAACTTGCCCGCGAACGCCTCGCCAGCACACACTTCATCTCAGCGGTTACCCTGGCGCAACTCTACGATGCTACCGGAGCAGTCGAGGCGGGTTTTCTCGACGAAGTGGTGAGCGAAGAGGATCTGATGCCGCGGGCCATCGCCATGGCCGAGCAGTTGGCTGCGCTGGATATGGAAGCCCACAAAAACACCAAGGCCCGCAGCAGGGAGACTTTTGTGGCGGTGCTTGCGGACGCGGTAAAGAAAGAGCTGGGCTGACGCAGCTGGAGTCGGTAGTGCTAAGACATCCTCTAAATCGGCAGTAAACCGGCCAGTTGGTCCTGCTAGAACTTCCAGCGCATGGTGACACCCACCGTGCGCGGTTTGTTAACCGAAATACGTTGTAATGAGCCCCAGCGATTATTGTAGAACTGCTCGGCCACCTCGTCGGTGACGTTCTCGATAAACAACGTGCCGCTCCATTGCTCGCCATCCAGTCCCATGCGGAAATTCCCGATGTCGTAAGAGGGTTGCTCGGTCGGGCCCCGGGTGAAAACAATGGACTCGGTACCATCCAGTGAATTAACCGAGTCCCCGACATAGGACCAGTCTACCCTGACGTAGGGGTCCGCACCCCACAGCTGCGACTGGAAGCTGTATTGCAGCGATGCACTCGCTTTCCACTCGGGTGCAATGGGCAGCTGCGTGCCGTTGGACACTTCGGCGACAACCACGCCACCTTCGCCAGTGATCACGTCATTCTTGGAGATTTCGGCATTGACCCAGCCGCCGTTGACGGTAAGGTCCCAGCCGGGGGCCGGCAGCCAGGTGATATCCACCTCAACGCCATCAACCTGGGCCTGGGAGAAATTGACGATACCCAGTGAGAATATTGTCGGGTCGTTGACCTGTATCTGCATGTCATCCCACTCCATGCGATAGGCCACAGTATTGAAGCGCAGGCTGTTGTCGAACCAGGTACTCTTGAAGCCCACTTCGTAGTTTTTCAACTTGTCCGGGTCGTAACTTCGCGGCAGTACCGCAGAGGCCCGCACCGAATTACTGCCGCCGCGGCGGAAGCCCTCCGAGTAGGTCGCATAAGCCATCACGTCGTCAGTGAACTGGTAGGTCACGTTCAATTTCGGCACCCAGTCGGAATCATTGGCGTCGGTGGTCTCGTTGGTGGTGAAGTAGTCCGTTTCCAGGTTCGGCGATTTGCCCCCCAGCAGCGCACCCTGGCGCAGGGTGAAATCCTGGTCGTACTCAAACCAGCGAGCGCCCGCGGTAAAACTCAACTTCTCCGTGGCGGCAAAACTGACCTCGCCAAATACCGCCGTCTGTTTTACCTCCAGGTCGTAGGCCCCAAAGAAGAAATTGTCAGAGGGGGTGTTGTGAAACGTGTCGTAATTCGGGTTGTAGTAGGGTGAGTTGGCGAGATAGCTCAGGTAAGTATAGCCCTGGTTGGCGTAATACTCAGTATCACTGAAATCCCGGACATTCGAGGTGAACAGTTGTTTCCGCTCCAGCTTACTGTAGAAAAATCCCACGAGTCCGCTCCAGCGGCTGCCTGAATCATCCTGGGTGGTCAGGCGGCCCTCGAAAGTCCAGCGCTCATCATCCTGGTCCTGGCGCGCACTGCCTCGCGGCGCGCCGGTAAAATCGTAGACGGCATAGTAAACAGGGTTGTACCGCTGGTCGAAGTCATGCAGATAGCTGGTTGCGTCGGCATCGTAGGTCATGTCCCTGCTGAAATAGCTGCCGGTGAGCACCGTATCGGCGAAACCCAGGTCGCCCTCAGCAGACACACTCACCTGGTACCAGTTGTCCTTGAGCTTCTCATCGGCAAAGCGCAGTTGCTCAAGGTCGCCCAGGCCAGCAGTGGTATCACCGAAACCGTCCACATCCAGATTCTGGATGATACCTGCAACATCTACAGTCCAGTCGTCATTGACCAGCCAGCGCAGCGCGGCGCGGCCACCGACAGTTTTTTTCGAATTGATATCATTGTCAGTATTCTCGGCGTTGTTAAAGCGCGGCCGCACCGGCAGGCCAGCCTCTTGGCGAGCGCTCTGCCACACATCCGCCTGGTTCTGGCCCAGGACATTGTCGATATAGCCCGCCTCATTAGAGTGAAAGCCCACCAGACGAATCGCGATTTTGTCATCCAGCAGTGGGATATTGACCATGCCAGAGATGTCGGTATCCTCATCATTACTGTGTTCCGGCTGGGCAACGGTGCCTTCAACCCAACCCTCAAATTCGTTGGTATTGGGTTTGTTGGTAATGATGCGCAAGGTACCGGATTGGGAGCCGTCCCCGAACAGGGTCCCCTGGGGGCCGCTGAGTGCCTCCACGCGTTCGATATCGATCAGACGTGGATCGGGATTCAGGCCCGCCTGGGTAATGGGCTGTTCATCCAGGTACACGCCGGAGGAGGGATTGGTGCCGAACTGGATACCGGAAGAGGCGACACCCCTGAAGATTACGGATGTTCCGCCCGGCTCGCGCGTGGCGTAGGCGAGGCTGGGAATCTTGGCGGCGTAGTCGTCGAGGCCGGTAAAACCCTGCCGCACGATATCTTCGGTGGTAAACGCGGTAATTGCCTGCGGCAGGTCCTGCAGGTTGGCCTTGCGCTTGGAGGCGGTCACGATGACCTCCTCAAGCACACCGGACTGGCCGTACACCACCGGGGATGTTCCCAGGACTGCTGACACCATCAGGGCCAGGGTTTTTTTGCGGGTTGAGAGGGTGACGCTTTCCGGTGCTGCTGGATTCTTGTAATTATTATCCATTGTGATCACCTTGCAGATAAGCAGTTAATCTCACCTAATCCTACTTGATGACCGACCGAAAGCCAAGCCTGACAGGCCCTGAGTTTGAATGAATCATCATTCAGTGGGTGCCGGCCTTGTTGACTACGGGTACATGCCAATTTATGGTGCAGCGACTGACTCATTTTGATCCACCGGGACCTGATTTATGGATATTGGAGAACCGCTCCGGGAGTTGGGCGAGTATGACATCGGGCCCTTGCGTGATGTTATCCTCGCTCAGGATGAGCAGATCTGGCTGGGGAACACCTACCGCCAGCAGGAATACGAGGTACACCAGCATACCCACTCGATAGTGATGGTATTCACCGATGGCGCCGGCTGGCCCGAGATCGAGGTGAGTCGAGAGGCCGGCTGGGACATCCTGGCGGAACAAGCAGTACCACTGATGCACCAGATTCTCGCGGACCACTATCCCCCTGGCGGAAGCATTATCCGGGCCATGGCCGCCCGCCTCAGCGCCGGTGGCGTGATCAAGCCCCACCGGGACAAGCACCCGTCATTCCATTACGGCCATCGTATTCATATCCCGATATATACCAATTCCAGAGTGCGCTTTATGATCGACGGCCGACCCTACAAAATGGCCGTGGGCAAAGTGTACGAAATCAACAATCAGCAGCAACACAGTGTTATGAACAAGGGCAAGGAGGGGCGTATCAATTTCATCTTCGACTATGTGCCTCCGCAGTATCTGGGGCAGGCGCAGCCGGGCACTGGGCAGGGAAGCTCTCGACTCGCGTGACAACGCTTATAGCCAGTTCTGTTGTCAGGGGTACCGACCAGGGCGAGAGCCACGGTGGTGTCTTCCTGGTGGATTTCGAGACGCAGGCCGTGCGTCAGGTGATTGATTGGGATTCGGCGGATATCGACTGGCAGGGGCGGGGCTGGGATCGCGGCTTGCGCGGCATTGCCTTTGATGGCGAGCGCGTTTTTATCGCCGCCAGCAACGAGTTGTTTGTATATACCCCGCAGTTCAAGCAGTTAACATCGTATCGCAACCAATTTTTGATGCACTGCCACGAGATTTTCGTGTATCAGCGCAGGCTGTATCTGACGTCAACCGGGTATGACTCGGTGTTGGGTTTTGACCTGGACAGCAACCGCTTTTGTTTTGGCCTGCATATCGTAGCGGTGGGAAGCGCCTACCAGGGAGCGCCTTTTGATCCTGAATCTGGCGACGGCCCGTCGCCCGGTAATCAGCTGCACCTGAACAACGTGTTCTGCGCCGACACAGGCATGTATCTCAGCGGCCTCAAAACCGGTGGCATGATGCGCTTTGACGGGCGCAGCCTGGTGCGGGTAGCCACGTTACCGAAGGGTGTTCATAATGCGCGGCCCTATAATGGCGGTGTACTGTTCAACGACACCCCAGCGGACCGGGTGCGCTTGCGTACACGGGAACAGGACATCAGTTTTGCCGTTCCAGCAGTTGATGAAAATACGCTTACCCATACCGACCTGGATGACTCGCGCATTGCCCGCGCCGGCTTTGGCCGCGGCCTGTGCACACTGGGCGGTGGGTTGATTGCAGCAGGTTCTTCGCCTTCGACTATCGCCCTGCATGACCTGGAGCAGGTAAAAACCGTGGCTGTGGTGAACCTGACCTCGGACGTGCGCAATGCGATACATGGACTGGAAGAGTGGCCGTTTAGCGTTCCTGGTTCATAAGCGCTTTGGCTGCGGGATAGCGCTCCAGTATGGGTTCCAGTACCTCCTTCAGTTCCTCCAGTTGAGATTCATAGTGCCGCCAGTAGCCGATACCGGAGGTATAGATAGGCTGACGAACTTGCTCGGAACTGGCGGTGCGTACCGCGCGGTCCGATTGGTGGTAGTTGAGGCAGGTGTCTTCCCAGGGCAATTGCAGGTAGTCGAGAATTCGCCGCACCTGGGTTTCCAGATTGGCCACCACCTCCTCGTATTGCACCTGCAAGACGACACCGGGCAATACCTCGTCCCAGTGATCCATCATGCGCTGGTACTGCAGGTAGTATTCACCAATGTCGGTTTGGTCGTAGCTGAAGGTCTGGCCGCGGGCATAGAGTTGGCGAAGATTACCGGTGCAGGCGTCCAGCGGGTGGCGGCGGGCGTCGATAATTTTTGCGTTTGGCAATATCGCGTGGATAAAGCCCACCAGTGGAAAGTTGTTGGGCATCTTGTCGATAAAGTGCGGTGTAGCTTCCACCCGGTGCATGCGGGCCATATTCAGGTAGTTCTGGCCCAGCCGGTCAAAATGCCGCGGCTCCAGCTCCGACAGTACCGCCGGATAACGCATGCCGTCGGCTCGGTTGCGGTTCAATGACTGGGTCAGGCGGCCGATGTAGGGTAACTCGCTGGTTCCTTCCACACGACTGTGGCTGGCGATGATCTGCTCCACCAGCGTGGACCCCGACCGTGGCATACCCAGTACAAAAATGGGGGAGGGGTCGGGGTTGCCGGTGCCCGCCCGCTCGCTGAAGAACGCCTCACTGAAATACGCCACCAGCTCATCGTTGGTGGTTTCTGTCAGCACCGGGTCATAATTCACCAGCAGCCGCTGTTTCGCATTGCCTTCCTCGTAGTAATGCCAGGCGGTATCGTAGTCTTTGCGGTCCTCGTGCGCTTTGGCCAGGGCGAACAGAAAATTGACCCGGGAGGGTTCCCTCACGGTCTCGCTATCCAGCCTTGTCTGCATTTCCGCAATTTCAGCGTCGTCGAAGCGGTAGGTTTTCAGATTGGCAAGGCTGAAGTACGCCTCGCCGAACTCAGGTTCAAGATCCAGGCAGCGTTTATAAGCATCCACACCCTCTTGTTGCTTACCCAGTGTTTTCAACATATGACCCAGGCCCAACCAGGCCCCGGCGTGTTTCGGCTCAAGTTCCAGGCAGCGGCGGTAGGCGGCGGCGGATTGCTCAGTGAGTGCGGCCGGTGCCAATACCCCGGCTAAACGATAGTGCGCCCTTGGGTTTTCGGGCTGCAGTGCAATCAGGGTCTTATAGACATCGATGGCTTCTTCAGGGCGTTCCAGTTCCTTCAGCACCCGGCCGAGCTCGAACATGGCTGGCACGTGGTCCGGTGCGCCGGCCAGGGCCTGTCGCAACAGGTTTTCGGCCTCGTCCAGGTCACCGGCAGCGGCAGCAATGAGGCCAAGCATGCGCAAAGCGTCCACATGTCTTGGGTCTTTTTGCAACACCTGCCGACAGAGCCGCTCCGCCTCTTCCAGCTGCCCGGCGGCATGATGCTCTGCCGCCCGGGCCATCAAGCCGCGGGTGGGCGACAGGGCGAAACTGCTCTCAAAGGCTTCGTCAGCCTCTTTACCACGGCCAAGTTGGGCCAGGGCCTTGCCCCTTTGAAAGTGGGCTGCCTCGAGTTTGGGGTCAAGTCGGCAGGCTTTCTCCAGCAGGGAAACTGCCTGTTCCGCCTTGTTCTGTTGCAACAACAGGGTTCCGAGATCTTCATAGGGTTTGGCGAAAGTCGGCGTGAGATCGATGACTTTGCCAAGAACGCTTTCTGCCTCCGCAAAATGACCGCAGTCACCCAGCGCGGCCCCCAGCAAGCCGAGTATGTTGACGTCTTCGGGATAGCGAGTGAGCGCTTCGCGGCAATGCGCGATGGCGTCTTCGCTCTTGCGCTGCTGCAGCAGCGCAAGAATGTTATCGAACACGCTGCGCGGAGCTCGTGCCTGCTGCATAGTGCCTCTCGAAAAGTGATGGTGTTATCAGCCGTCATGGTAGTTGGAAAACCCCGGCAACTCCAGATCATCATCTTTATGTCGAGGTTTATTGATTTGTGGCGGGAATAGAGACCAGTGTTTTCTTCGGCCATGGAAACCCAGCTGCGATTCATCAAGCATCTGGGTTTCGCCGATGCTACAGTCTTTGAAGATACCGGGTTAATCATGGCACATTCCGAGGTGCAGTATCTCGCAGAGGCAGAATATGGCGACCAATTGAAAATTGAATTGGCCGCCGATAACTTTCAAGCTAAGAGCTTCGAGTTAATCTACCGAATATTAAACCTCTCCAAAGCTAACGAGATGGCTCGTGTTGTAACCACGCTGCTGTTTTTTGACGACCAATAGAAACGCGTGATTGCCGTTCCGGAGAAATTTATCGAGCGAGTCGATGAGGTTGTGGCTCAGCCGCCTGGTTCGCCAGTTGTCGCTGCTGCCGCAGCATACTCCAGCCGGCCACCATAATGCCCAGGCTTACAATGCTAATGATAATCGTCGCCAGCGCGTTTATCTCCGGTGTAACACCCAGTTTCACTTTGGAGAAAATCACCATGGGCAGGGTGCTGGAGCCGGCGCCGGCGGTAAAGCTGGCGATTACCAGGTCATCCAGTGACAGGGTGAAGGCGAGTAGCCAACCCGCTGCCATGGCGGGCGCGATGAGAGGCAGGGTGATATCCAGGGTGACGGCGAAGGGCCTGCCCCCCAGGTCCATCGCCGCTTCTTCGAGTGAGTTGTCCATCGCAGCGAGACGCGATTGTACGATCACGGCCACATAGGCCATGGAGAAGGTGATGTGGGCGATGGTGATGGTGTTGGCACCCCGGGAACCGGGCCACCCCGTTAATTCCTGCAGGCTAACAAACAACAGCAGCAGTGACAGGCCGGTAATTACCTCCGGCATTACCAGTGGTGCTGCAATCATTCCCGTGAACAGGGTGCGCCCCCGGTACTTGCCCATGCGGTTTAGCCCCAGTGCCGCGAGGGTGCCCAGTACCGTGGCGAAGCTTGCACTCACAACGGCGATCTGCAGGCTGAGCAAGGCGGCATCCAGTATCTGGTCATTGCCCAGCAGGGCGCTGTACCAGCGTGTGGAAAAGCCGCCCCATACTGTCGCCAGGCGGGCGTCGTTGAAGGAGTAGATCATCAACACCAATATGGGTATGTAGAGAAAGGCGTAGCCGAAGCATAGCGCCGAGTAGAGAAAGGTCGAGGAGCGTTTCATGTGCCGCTCTCCTGTTGCAGGCGCTGAAACAGCATGATCGGCAGAACGAGGATAAGCAGCAACACTACCGCCACCGCGGACGCCAGCGGCCAATCCCGGTTCACGAAAAATTCATCGTAAAGTGTCCGCCCTATCATCAGTGAGTCCAGCCCGCCCAGCAGGGCGGGGATTACGAATTCCCCCAGTGCGGGAATGAACACCAGCAGGCAGCCTGCAATTATGCCCGGCATAGCGAGTGGCAGGGTTACATCGCGAAATACCTGTAGTGGCCTGGCGCCAAGGTCCGCCGCTGCCTCGCGCAGGTCGAGGTCCAGTCGCTCCAGGGTGGCGTACAGTGGCAGGATCATAAACGGCACATAGGTGTAGACGATTCCAAGATAGACGGCGCCATCGGTATACAGCATTTGCATAGGCTTATCGATCACTCCGACGGATAACAACATATTGTTAATCAAGCCGTGCTTTCCCAGCATCACCATCCAGGCATACACCCGCAGCAGGAAGGAAGTCCAGAACGGCAGAATCACCAGCAGTAGTAATAGATTGCGCCAGGGGTAGGGTGTGATTGCAATGGCGTAGGCCATGGGAAAACCGAGCAGCAGGCACAGCAGTGTAGAAATGAAGGCGATCTTGATCGACTTGAGATAGCTGATCAGATACAGCTTGTCTTCCAACAAAAAGCGGTAGTTGTCCAGGGTGGCAAGTACCTTGTTGCCAGCGCTTGCAGACCAGTCAAAAAACGGCGTGAAAGGGGGCTGCGCTACCAGCGGGTCAGCAAAACTGATTTTCAGCACAATGGCAAAAGGCGCGAGGAAAAACAGCAGCAGCCATAGGTAGGGCGTGGCGATGGTAAAGCTGCGCCAAAGCCGGTCGCGCTTGCCGGGGTTGACTACGGGTATCACTGCGTCAGTACCACACTGCAGCTGGAATCCCAGCTCAGAAACACCTCGTCGTCCCATTCCAGCAACAACTCGGCGGAACGTTGGTAGTTCTGCGCGCTGACCTGTATGACACGACCACTCTGGGAACGCACGCGGTAAAGCGAGCGGTTGCCATAGTAGGCGAGATCTTCCACGACCCCGCGGGTCACGGTATAGCCGTCCCGGCCGGGTGCCTCGGTGCTGATCAGCAGTTTTTCCGGCCGTACGCCGATGGTACAGCGTGTACCCGATTCGAGGTGCTGGTCGTGACGGGTGCGAATCTCGGAGTCACTGATTTCCAGACGCACTGTCAGATACTCCCCATCGCTGGCCAGTACCGTGGCTTCAAAAGCGTTTATTTGGCCAAAAAAATCTGCGACGAAGCGGCTTTGTGGAAATTCGTAGACCTCGCTTGGTGTGCCGACCTGCACAAATTGGCCAGCGTTCATTACGGCTATCCGGGTGGCGAGGGTCATGGCCTCTTCCTGGTCGTGGGTGACGACCACGAAGGTAATCCCCAGCTGGTCCTGCAGGTTCATGAGTTCGAACTGGGTCTGTTCGCGCAGTTTTTTGTCCAGTGCCGCCAGCGGTTCATCCAACAACAGTACCTTGGGGCGCTTGATCAAAGCCCGGGCCAGCGCAACGCGCTGCCTTTGGCCGCCACTCAGCTGGTTCGGTTTACGCTTGGCGAAGTCGGACAGCTGCACCATCCTCAGCATTTCCTGTACACGCTGTGCGACCTGTTTCTTTGGCATCCTCTCTTTTTTAAGGCCATAGGCGACGTTCTGTTCCACGGTCATATGCGGGAACACCGCGTAGGACTGGAACATCATATTGACCGGCCTTTCGTAGGGCGGGGTAGCAGTTATATCGACGCCGTCGATCAGAATGCGTCCGCCCGATGGCTGCTCGAAACCCGCGAGCATGCGCAGTAATGTGGACTTGCCGCAGCCGGAGCCGCCGAGGATGGTGAACAATTCACCGCGGTAAATTTTCAGGCTGACATCATCGACGGCCGCGAAGTCTCCAAAGTGTTTACTGAGTGATTGCAGCTCAATAAAAGGCTTATGTGACGGATCCTTCCAGGGGGTGCCCGAGCATGCACCTCCCTCTTTGGTTTTTGCGGGGCCATCTGCATTTGTCATCGGCAGCTTCCGATCATGTCATAGTCCGGTTTTGATTTTGGTCCAGGTGCGCGAGCGGCGCCGCTCAAGTTTGGGCGGAAGCACCTGGGTTGCCTGCAGGCGCGACATCGTATCTGCGTCGGGATATATGGCGGGGTCGCTGGTGATGCGAGCGTCGACCAGAGCAGTGGCGTCGCGGTTGGCATTGGCGTACCCGATAAAATTGCTGGCGCGGGCAATCACTTCCGGGCGCAGCATAAAGTCCATGAACAAATACGCATTGTCGGGGTGGGGTGCATCTGCGGGAATGTACATCACGTCGTACCAGTCTGTGGCGCCCTGCAGCGGGACAGTGTAACCGAGGTCCAGCTGCACGCCGGCTTCAGCCGCCCGGCGAGCTGCTATGGAGTAGTCACCGGACCAGGCCATGGCAATGCACACTTCCTGGCTTGGCAGGTCCAGCATCATCTTGGTGGAACTGAAGTATTTGATATAGGGCCGGATAGCCTTCAACAATGCCTCGACTTTCGCCAGGTGTTCGGGCTCCACAGAGTTAGCGGGGTACCCCAGGTACATCATCGCGATCGGAATCACCGATGTGGGGTCATCCAGCAGGGTGACACCGCAGTCGGCAAAGCGCGATACTATTGCCGGATCGAACAGCATGGCGCCGCTGTCCAGTGGGGCATCCGGCATGCGTTCAAGCACCATCTCGCGGTTGTAGGCGAAACCCGTGGTGCCCCACATATACGGTACACCGGCGATATTCCCGCCAAAGTTCCGCTTGATTCGCTCAATGAGATCGGCATCAATGTGATGCCAGTTTTTCAGGCGCGAATAATCCACACTCTGATAGACCCCAATGGGAATAAGGCGTGCTGAGAAGGCAGCGGAGTGGATGACAACATCGTAACCGGTGCGACCGGTCAGCAGCTTGGTATCGACGATTTCGCTGGAGTCATAAATGTCGTAATTGACCTTGACCCCATATTCCTGTTCAAACTCCTCTACCAGAGCAGGGTCGATATAGTCGGACCAGTTGTAGATGTTGAGGATAGGTTTTTCTGCGCCCCATACCGCGCCGCTGGCGAGCAGTGTAAGGCTAGTAAAGAGGAGGATGCGCGTAAGCATCACATACCGTCCAGTCCGCGTCTGGCCAGGGCGCTGGCTATGATCATGCGCTGAATTTCGCTACTGCCCTCCCAGATGCGGTCAACACGTACCTCCCGGTAAAAACGCTCTACCGCATTGTCGCGGCGATAGCCGCGCCCGCCCCAGATTTGCAGGCAGCGATCCGCGACGCGGTTGGCCATTTCAGTGGCATACAATTTGGCCATGGAGCAGCGCACGTGCAGCGATTTCAGATTCGCTCCCTCGCGATCATGGGCCTGGGCCGCTTCGTATACCATTAGCTTTGCCGCCCACAGTTCGGTACTGCAGTCTGCCAGCATGAATTGTACTGCCTGCTTGTCGATCAGTTTCTCATCGAGGATCTGGCGCGATTTTGCCCACGCGGTAGCTTCCTCAATCATGCGGGTAGCTGCACCCAGCATGCGCGCGGCGATGGTCATACGTTCGTGCCGGAACCAGGCTCGGCTGTAATCCATGCCCGTGCCGCTGCCACCGATACGATTGCGCGCAGGTACTGCCACATCGGAAAAGCGGTAGGTGGGGTGGTGGGAGGGGAAGGTGTGGGAGAACAGGGGGTTTTCCACTATTTCGATACCGGGGCTGTCCTTGTCGACGATAAACAGAGCATCGCGATCACCTCCCGCCTTGGCCTGCACAAACAGGAAGTCCGCCAGGTTGCCGGAGGTAACAAACCACTTCTCACCGTTGATCAGGTAATTGTCGGCAGACTCCACTGCGGTAGTATTCACCACCTCGTGGGAGCCGGACTCGGCCTCGGTGATGGCGTAGGCCTCTCTGCGTTTGCCCTCAAGCAGCGGCTGAATATACGTTTCCAGCTGGTACTGACTGTCGGCACAGGCCGCGTACATCCAGGACTGCGCCTCGGGGAAACACCAACACAAGGCGTTTGTGACGCGGCCCAGAACTTCCCATGCCGCTACCTGGTCCAGCATCGACAACCCCAGGCCGCCGTGCCTGGTGGGTGCATCCATACCGGGTAGGCCGAGATCAATTGCGCTGTTCAGGATGCGCGCCATAACTTCGGCGGGCAGTTCGCCTCCATTCAGCTCTGCTGTGATTTCCCAGGGAATCAATTCCCGCTCGGCGTACTGAAGTACACGCTGTTGCCAGGCCAGAGTGTCTTCGGGCAATTCGAGTTGCATCGCGTCAGTTTTCCAGTTTGATGTGTTTGGGAAAGGCTGTGGCGAGGTAGTGCCTGGCCGCGCGATAGGCTTTTTCCCAGGGCAGCCGGCGAGGGTCTACCAGCGCGTTCAGCCAGAGGCCGTCCACCAGCGCTATATAGCCGGCGGCAATCAGGCCGGCGTCGGCATGCTTGTCGCGAGCCTCGTCAAGGGCCTGCTGGAACAGCGCTGTGATGCGGGCCTCCGAGGCAGAATCCTGACGTGAGCAGGCGCGTTGATATGTTGGCCGTGATTTCGCCTCGCCCAGGAAGCCGAACCACACAGCCAGTTTGTTCTTTTCTGTAACGTTGGGGCTGAAATCGAAGGCCAGAATCGCTTCGATTCTTGCGGCACAGGAGGGGAAGTCGGCGCTGTCGAGTATGGCGGTCTGGCCGGCAGCGTATTCGGCGGTGACATACTGCAGTGTTTCCAGTAACAGCTTGTCCTTGCTCTCGAAGTGGAGATTGGCGATGCCCATGCTGAGGCCGGCTTCCTGCGTAACCCTGGCCATGGTGACACCCGACAAGCCGTGCTTGGCGATGCACTTAATGGTCGCCTGTATCAATTGTTCCTTGCGCACTGCCTTGGGTAGTGCGCGACGATTCTTATTGGCGGCTTTGGATACCACAATCGTCTACCCCGGTGAGGCTTTGGCCACACTTTACGATGCGAGCCAGGAATTGGCGAATATTTCTTCTAACCCTAAACTACGGGCAGCATGGAGGCAACAAATGAATGACCATTCATTCATGAGTAGACAGCCTTTAGCGGTCATGGCATGCTCGCCGGTATTCCGACCAGGGCCCAAGACGGGCTGAAAAGCGGAGATCGCGGTGAAAAAATACGACGCAATTGTCATCGGTGCGGGTCATAACGGCCTGACCAATGCCGCCTACCTGGCCAAGTCCGGGTTGGCGGTGGCAGTGCTGGAGCGCAACCCGTATATAGGCGGTGCCACAGTCAGCCGCGAGCTGTATCCCGGCTGGACCTACTCGAACTGTTCCTATGTCTGCAGTCTGTTGCGCCCCGAACTCGCCCGCGATCTGGAGTTGCCGCGGCACGGCTTGCAGGTTGTACCCTACGGCGGCGGTGTGACCTTTAAACAGGATGGCGACTACTACGGCAATTACTACGATCACAATCGCCAGTACCGGGAAATGGCTCGTCACTCCAAGCGCGATGCCAATGCCTACGAGCGCTATTCCACCGACGTGATGAAGCAGACGCGCCTGATCCGCCCCTACTTGCTGCAGCGTCCCCCTGATCCAAGCTCCCTGAAACCGCGTGATTTGCGTGACCTGCTAGGGTTTGCCCGGTCTTTTACCGGTTTGGGTGAAGAGGGTCTGGCCGATACCCTGAAGTTCTGGACCAAGAGTGTGGGCGACTACCTGGATGAGTACTTTGAAACCGATGTTATCAAGGCCCACCTGGGTGGCACCGGCGTCATCGGCACGGCGCTGGGGGTGTACTCACCCGGCACAGCATACGTGCTGCTGCATCACTACATGGGCGATGTCGACGGTAACGTGGGTTCCTGGGGTTTTGCACGGGGCGGCATGGGTGCGGTCGCGGCTGCCCTGGCGAAATCCTTGCAGGCCTTTGGCGGTGACATTATCTGCGATGCAGACGTGGACAGGATTGTTGTCAGTCACGGCAAGGTAAAAGGCGTGGCACTGAAAAACGGCGATGAGTACAGTGCCGATATCGTGGTGTCCAACCTGGACCCTAAGCGTACCTTTCTCGATGTTATGGACGCGTCCGACCTGCCTGCCGATGTGGTGCGCAAGGCAGAAAACTTTAAAATTCGGGGCTCCTCCGGCAAACTCAATATCGCCCTCGATGGCCTGCCCACATTCAATGGCCTGGACAAGCGCAGCTCACTGATGCTGGGCGATATGCACTTTACCGACTCCCTGGAGCGGTTGGAGCGCGCCTACGACGACTGGAAGGACGAGACCTGGTCGAAAGACCCCTACGTCGACATGCTTATCCCTACCCAGACCGACCCGACCATGGCCCCCCCCGGCAAACACATGATGACGGTGTTTGTGCAGTACGCGCCGCCGAAAATCAACGGCGGTGAGTGGACTGACGCAGACAAGGCCGGTTTCGAAAAATCGGTGATTGACCAGATAGCGGCCCACAGTCCCGACTTCAGGGATCTGATCCTCCACTGTGAGACCCGTACTCCGCGCGAAATCGAGGCGGAGGCAGGCCTGACGGAAGGCAATATTTTCCAGGGTGAACTCACTTTCGACCAGTTGCTTTTCAATCGACCGTTCCCGGGCTATGCCCAATACCGAGGGCCTGTTCGGGGTATGTATATGTGCGGCTCCGGCACCCATCCCGGTGGCGGTGTTATGGCTGCGCCCGGCGCCAACGCGGCACGGGAGATACTGATGGACCTGCGGCGTCCGGATATTGTCCCGGGAGGTTACGCCGATGACTGAACGCCATGATGTGATACTGGTTGGTGCGGGTCACAACGGCCTGGTTTGTGCCCACTACCTGGCAAAGGCTGGCAGGAAGGTATTGATACTCGATTCTGGTGACAACCCAGGGGGCGCTGCCGCCACGCATGAATTTGCACCGGGTTACTCGGTGTCCTCCTGCGCTCAGTGGTTATACCAGTTGCACCCGCAGGTCCGCCGTGACCTGGAGCTGGAAAAACACGGGCTGGAATTGGCGGCAAAGGATATCGCCTCGGTGTTGCTGGACGCTGCGGGGCAGCACCTGACAGTGCTGGGCGCCGATGTGCGCGGCGACCAAATCTCCGCCGGGGATATTGCCGCCTATCGCGCATTTCATGAAAGAACCGGCAAATACGCAAAGCTGCTGGCAAAAGTGTTTGCGGCGCGGCCACCAAAACTGGTGGAGTCCAACTTTACCGACCGCCTGTCACTCATCCGGCTGGGGCTGGGCCTCAAAATGCTGGGTCGGGATGATATGCGTGATCTGATGCGTATCGTGCTGATAAATATCTACGACCTGATGGAAGAAAATTTTGACAGCCCGCAGTTAAAAGCGCTGCTCAGCCTGGACAGCGTGCAAGGTTCCCATATGGGGCCGCGCACACCCAATACCGTATTTGGCTATCTGTACCGCCGGGTGGGGGAGGTGTTCGGCTACCAGGGAGTGGCCCAGGTGAAAGGTGGCATGGGCGCACTGGGGGAGGCGATGGCCGCCGCCGTGCGAGCGCAGGGTGTGGATATTCGTTTAGGGGCCAGGGTAAACAGCATTGACATGATAGGCGACCGGGCGGGGGGAGTGACTCTGGCCTCGGGTGAGCATTTCACTGCGGAGCTAGTCGTATCCAACGCTGACCCCCTGACGACACTGGCCGGGCTTGTTGGCTATCGCAATATGGAAACCGGTATGGCGCGACGCATCAGCCAGATTCGTTGCCGGGGCGCTGCAGCGAGGCTACATCTCGCCCTGGACGGGTTGCCGAATTTTACCGGTCTCAATGGGCAGCAACTGGGGCAGCGACTGCTGATAGCCCCGGATATGAACTACATCGAGCGCGCTTTCAATGCGGTGAAGTACAGTGAAATCTCCAAAGCGCCGGTGATGGATATCAGCATACCCACAGTGCATGATCCGCAATGCGCGCCTTCAGGCAAGCATGTGCTAAGCGCCACCGTGCAGTTTGCTCCCTTTGAGCCAGCCGGTGGCTGGGAGGCGCATCGCGCCGGTTTTACCGAACGCTTGCTCAACCTTCTTGCCGAGTACGCACCGGGTATTCGCGAACAGGTAGTGGCCAGCGAGTTGCTGACCCCCGCCGATTTGCAGCGCGACTACGGTATGACAGGCGGCCATTGGCATCACGGCGAATTGAGCCTGGATCAGGTCATGATGATGCGCCCCTTCCCGGGTGCCACCCAGTACGCCAGTGGCATAGATGGCCTGTATCTCTGTGGTGCCGGGGCCCATCCCGGGGGTGGGGTGATGGGGCTGGCGGGCCGCAACGCTGCCCGGGAAATACTGCGCCGGGGGGCAGTGGCATGAATGCCAAAAGCGATCAGACCATGATGTTGCGTACGCCTTTTCACTCCCGGGTTGCCACGGCTTGTGAGCTGAACGACTGGGGCAGTTGGAAGGGCTACACCACTCCCAGGGCCTACACCGATGTCGAGTTGGAATACTTTGCCATTCGCAATGCCGCAGGTGTGTTCGATCTGTCGCCGATGAACAAATACCGCATTGCGGGGCCGGATGCACAAGCGTATCTGAACCGCCTGGTTACGCGCGATGTCAGCAAGGTTCGAGTCGGTCGCGTTGGCTACACCGTGTGGTGTAATGACGCGGGCCAGGTTATGGATGACGGCACCATCTTTCACCTCGGTGAAAATGATTATCGCATCTGCGCTTATGCTCGCGCCGTGGACTGGCTGCACTGGTCGGCTCTGGGCTTTGACGTAGAGATTGTTGACGAAAGTGACGAGGTGGCGGCGCTGGCAGTACAGGGCCCAACCTCCTGTGCGGCACTGCTGGCAATGGGGCTTGAGGGGCTGGAGCAACTCAAGCCTTTCGGTCTCACAAGCTTCCCCTTTGAGGGGGAGACTCTTATGGTAAGCCGCACCGGTTTTACCGGCGATCTGGGCTACGAATTGTGGATAGCAGCGCACAAGGCTGAGGCGCTGTGGGACCGTCTGTTCGAGGCCGGCAAGCCGTATCTTATCAAGCCGTTTGGTTCCGATGCACTGGAGCTGGCGCGCATTGAGACTGGATTTCTGCAGGCGGGGGTAGATTTTTTACCGGCGGAATCCGCTGTGCGTAGTGGGCGTTCGCGCTCGCCTTTTGAGTTGGGCCTGGCCTGGTTGGTGGCTCTGGACAAGCCGGTTTTCAATGGCCGCAAGGCGCTGCTGCGGGAGCAGGCCGAGGGCTCCCGTTATCGTTTTGCCATACTCGATGTGGAGGGCAACAAACCTGCCCATAACGCGTTTATTCTCAAGGGTGGCAACAAGGTGGGCACAGTGACCTCAGCAGCCTGGTGCCCAACAGCGAAATCCAATATCGCCTTCGCCCAGATTGAAATGCCTCACGGTGCAGTGGGGGAGCAACTGGTGGCGGAAGTCTACTACCAGCGGGAGCTGCACTGGACCCGGGTGCTTGCGCCCTGCACGGTGATAGATGCGCCCGTTTTCAACCCACCGCGGCGGCGCGCCACACCGCCCGGACCGTTTTAAGACACCGCGTGCCAGTGCATCCTCTTGACCCCTTGCTGCGGCCACGGTCAATCGCGGTAGTCGGGGCCAGCGCTCGCGCCGGTTCGCCGGGCAATGAGGTGCTGGTCAATTTGCGCAAGGGTGCTTACACGGGTTCGGTCTACGCCGTGAACCCGGCCCGCGATTCGATTGATGGCACGCGCTGTTTTGCCTCATTGGCTGAACTTCCTGAGCTGCCCCAGCACGTAATTTTCGCGGTCAATGATGCCCGCCTGGAAGCGTGTATTGATGAGGCCATTGGCCTGGGCGTGCAGGCTGCTACCGTGTTTTCTGCCATGGCGATTCCCGGCGATGATGCCCCGGGCCTGGCGGCGCGAGTGCGCAGGAAAGCGCGTACTGCAGGCATGCTGCTGCACGGTGGCAATAGCATGGGCTTCTTCAATTTCAGCGACGGTGTATGGGTGTCGGGTTTCGATACCCGTGAACATCAACGTTTGGGCCAGGTGGTTCTGCTAAGCCAGAGTGGTGCCGGTATGTCCGGTATTCTGGACTGCGACGAGCGCCTGGATTTTCTGTTCGCTGCGTCCACCGGTCAGGAAGTGTGTCTGGGTATAGAGGATTATCTCGACTATGTGCTGGACCTTTCCGCTACCCGTGTAGTGGGCCTGTTCATGGAGACCAGTCGTCAACCTGATCGCTTTATTGCTGCCTTAAAGAAGGCGCTTCAACGGCAGATTCCCATTGTGGTGCTGAAAGTGGGAAGAACCGAGTTGGCCGCGCAAATGGCGGTGTCCCACAGCGGGGCACTGGCCGGTAGTGACGCGGTGTTCGACGCGGTGTTTCGGCGTTATGGCGTGCAGCGCGTGGGTGATATGGCGCAGCTTGCCGCGACATTAATGCTATTTTCCCAACCGCATGCAGTGCCTCCGGGTGGTCTGACAACAATGCACGACTCCGGCGGGGAGCGGCAACTGGCGATCGATACCGCAGATGAGCTCGATGTAGATTACCCGACTCTGGGTAATGCCACAGTGGCGCATCTAGAAGGCATTCTGGACGCGGGCTTGCCGGCGGTGAACCCGCTCGACGCCTGGGGTAGCGGCGGGGTAGATGCGCCGGGCAACATGGCCGCCTGCTTTACCGCGCTGATGTCAGACCCGGCTGTTGCCCTGGGCGCGGTAGTGCACGACAGGGCGCCCGGTGGTGGCATCTACGAGAGTTACTTGCACTACCTGCGCGCTGCACACAGCGCCACTGGCAAGCCGGTTTGTCTGGTGGCCAATTGTGCCGGCTCGGGGAGTGATCAACAGGCGCTCGCAGCAACCCGGGAAGGCTTCCCCGTGCTGGATGGCTTGCGCGAATTCCTGGTGGCTGCGCGCAGTGTATTGGCCTATCGCGACTTTCTGGCACTGGATGAAGATGTATGCCCAGCGCCCGTAGAGCAGGCGGTGGTTAAACGTTGGCGCGATCAACTGCGCAGTGGTGAAAAGCTGGATGAGGCCGTCGCCGGTAAAATGTTGACGGATTTTGGCGTTCCTGTGGTTTTGGGTAGTGTGTTTGAGGGACCTAAACTGTCGCCTGGGCTACGGGAAACCTTGCGCTTTCCGCTAGTTCTGAAAACGGCGCAACCGAACATTGCGCACAAGTCCGATGTGGGAGGGGTGGTGCTCAACCTGTCTGATCGCGCGGCGCTGGACACTGCCTGCGCCGATATGGAGCAGCGTCTCGGGCCCAGAATGATGGTTGCCCCCATGGTCAGCGATGACGGTATTGAAATGATTCTCGGTATTGCCCGGGACAGCCAATTCGGGCCCACTGTCGTGATGGGCATGGGTGGTATCCATGCAGAGTTGCTGCGCGACTCCATTGTCCTGCTACCGCCTTTTGGCATGGCCGGGGCCCGTCGTGCGCTGGACCGGTTGAAAATGCGCCCCTTACTGGATGCGGCCCGAGGCCGCGAGGCGCTGGCAATTGATGCATTTTGCGCGATGGCTTCGCGTCTGTCATTGTTGGCGATTGAGCTGGCAGACTGTGTTGAAGAAGTCGACATCAACCCGGTGCGGTTGATGGTCCATGACTGTATTGGCCTGGACGCGCTGGTTGTGGCGCGCGGTGAACATTGTGCATGACGAGGTGGCTGTGGAATCTGGATTTGGCGCAGAACTGAGAGCCTTTCTGGAACAGCATCCAGCGATTCAAATGCTGGAGGTGTTGATGCCGGATATGAATGGCATCTTTCGCTGCAAGCGTATTCATCGCAGCGAGTTCGCTGCGCTGGCGGAGGGTGTACTCAAATGCCCGGTCACACAGTTGCTCGTCACGACAATGGGGGAATACGATCACCAGGTGGACCCGGAGCTGGTGGCTGGCGAGCCCGACAATGCGTTGTGGCCGGTCGGTGGCAGCCTGAGTCCTGTACACTGGCTGAGCTCGCCTACCGGGCAGGTGATGGCCAGTCAATACGAGCTGGACGGCAGCCCTGCCTGGGTCGATCCGCGCCATATACTGAAGCGCGTTTTGAATCGTTACGAGGAGTTGGGTTACCGGCCAGTTATTGCCACCGAGCTGGAGTTCTATCTGGTGCGCCCGGGGCAGGGCGTCGCGCCACTCCCCCTGCTGGGCCGTATTCCCGGCACGGGCATGGAGCAGCAGGGAATCCAGTACGCGATGGCAGAAGACATGTGGCAGTACGATGGGTTTCTCGATGACGTGCGCATCGCCTGTGAGCAACAATCGGTGCCGATGACAACTATGCTCTCTGAATTTGCTCCCGGGCAATGGGAAATCAATACCCGCCATGTAGACGACCCAATACTGGCTTGTGATCATGCCCTGTTATTAAAACGTCTTGTTAAAGGGGTGGCTCTCAAGCACGGTATATCTGCCACGTTTATGGCAAAGCCGTTTGCGCAAAGCGCGGGCAGTGGCCTGCATATTCACACCAGCGTGTATGACCGCGGGGGCAACAATATATTTGCCGACTCTACCAGTGATTCTGTTCCGGCGCTGTCTCCGCTATTTCGGCACGCTATCGGCGGTCTGGCAGACACCATGCATGAAGCCATGGCGATTTTTGCGCCCAACGCCAATTCCTACCGCCGCTTCGTGCCGGGCACCTATGTACCACTGTCGCCCAGCTGGGGTTATAACCACCGGGACGTCAGCCTGCGTATTCCTGTGTCCGGTGACGAGAACCGACGCATTGAACACCGGGTGGCGGGGGCTGATGCCAACCCCTACCTGGTCGCCGCGGCGGTGCTGGCGGGGATTCACCACGGCATCACCCAACGTTGCGAGCCCGGCCCGATGATTGCAGAGGGTACCCAGTTGAGTGATCAGGAAGTCACCCTGCCCAACCGCTGGGAGCAGGCCCTGGTGGCTTTCGATGGATCAGCGGTCCTGCCGACTTACCTGGGTAGGGATTACTGTAGTGCGTTTAGCAGTATCCGCCGCGCTGAGTGTGATGCCTTCCATGCGCGTATCTCCAATTTGGATTATGAATGGTATCTGAGGGCAATGTAGGGTTTGTCAGTTTCCACCGTGGCCATATTCTAAACAGGCGTACAATATTCTGTATGTCCATATAAAAATTTGATATACTGCTTTTTGTGCTGGTTTCTGGTGAGCTTATGAAGTTTATTGCAACCGACGTTGAGGATTCCCCGGCAAAGCTGGCGGAAAAGTTGCGCTGCGCTGCATTGTGCCCGGACCATGCTATCGACGCCTATTTCTACCGCTCCCATCTGGTGTATGAGCGGGAACTGCGCGAGCTGGTGTTTCGCAGCTGGGTTTATGCCGGTCATGTGTCAGAGCTGGCCAAGCCGGGTGACTACCTGTTACTGGATATCGGTGAGGACTCGCTGATTATCGTGCGCGATGACAAGGGTGAAGTGCGCGCGCTGATGAATGTCTGCCGACACCGGGGCGCCCGCGTGTGTGAGGAAGCGGTGGGTCACCGCAAGACCTTTGTCTGTCCTTACCACGGTTGGGTATACAACACCGACGGCACACTGAAGGCCGCACGGGAAATGCACATACGTGCAGATTTCGATACAGCCAGTCACGGCTTGAAACGGGCTCGGGTAGTGGTTTACATGGGGCTGGTGTTTATCAACTGTGACCCACAGGCAGCGGACTTTCTGCCCGCTTTACAACACCTGGAGCAGCCGCTGGGCGCCTATGACCTGGCAAATGCAAAAGTCGCCCACAAACAAACCTATAGTGTGGATGCGAACTGGAAGCTGGTGCTGGAGAACTACCTCGAGTGCTATCACTGTGCTACCTCTCACCGGGCCTATGCCCGTATGCATACGCTGAAGGATCCCGAACAGAAAGTGGCAGATATTGTTCAGGCCATGCTGGACCGGACAGAGTCGGTGACCGGGGTGAAGGGCATGGGCAAGGAGCATTATGGTATTTACCTCGAGGCTGAAAATTTTGGTTGCTGCGTCTACACCAGCCGCTACGGCCTGTTTGAAGGCTATGTGACCGGCAGCGAAGATGGCCAGCCCGTCGCTCCTCTTATGGGGCACATAAAAGGATATGACGGCGGGGCTGGAGATTTTCAGATGGGCCCGCTTTCCTTCATGCTCAACTACCCCGATCACTGTGTGCTGTACCGCTTTGTGCCCCGCGGCCTGACTGCTACCGATATGGAAGTCGTTTGGTTGGTAAACAGCGACGCTCGGGAGGGGGTAGATTACGACAAGGACAAGCTCACATGGCTGTGGCATCACACCACGCTGGAGGATGAGTACATTATTACCCGCAACAGCGAGGGCGTGAACTCGCGCTTCTTTGAGCCCGGTCCCTATCATCCGGAATTTGAGAATACACTAAAAGAATTTGTTCACTGGTACCTGGCGACACTGTCCAGAACCGTATAGGAGTTTATGTGTCGTCTTACCGCCGTAAGTTCAATCGCCATTCGCTGCACCCATGGGCGGATCTGCCGGCTCTGGGTGAAGATGAGTCCACTCCGGTTATTGTTCGGGGGGAGGGTGTTTACATCACCGATGAACAGGGGCGGCGCATGATCGACGGGCCCGCCGGTATGTGGTGTATGCAGACCGGTTATGGGCGGCGGGAAATTGCCGACGCGGTTGCCGGGCAGATCATGCAGCTGGGCTATGCTACAGCCTTCTCCACCATTAATCCCCGTGAGGTTGAGCTGGCACAACGCATTGCCGGTGCAACACCGGGCGATCTCAATCGTATTTTTTTCACCACCGGCGGTTCCACTGCCGTGGATTCAGCTCTGCGCTTGTGCCAACTGGCCAATAACATCAAGGGGCAGCGCCAGCGCAAGCATATTCTGTCGCGCGACCGCGCCTATCATGGCAGCACCTTTCTCTCCGCTTCAGTTACCGGTAAGGAGCGCGACAAGAGCGCAATGGACACGCTGAAGGACACGGTACATTTCCTTACCGCACCCAGCCTGTTTCATTACGCCGGGGAGTTAAGTGAGCAGGCGTTCTGTGATTTTCTGGTGGCTGAACTGGAGGCTAAAATTCTCGAGCTGGGCCCGGACAATGTGATGTGTTATATCGCCGAGCCGGTGCTGGCGTCCGGCGGTGTGATTGTACCGCCGCAGGACTACAACCGGCGTTGCTGGGAAGTGGTGAAGAAGTATGACATTGTTTATATCGCCGATGAAGTAGTCACCGCGTTCGGGCGCCTTGGGCACTGGTTCGCCTCAGAGAAAATGTTTGGAATTGTGCCGGACATTATCACCTTCGCAAAAGGTGTGACCTCGGGTTACCTGCCCCTGGGAGGCTTCGCTGTTTCCGATCGATTTATTGATGAGATATCCGGCGAGGACTCCGGCGGCAATATATTCAGCAACGGCTACACCTGGTCCGGAAATCCTGTCTCCTGCGCCGCTGCACTCGCGAGTTGGGATATTATCGAGCAGGAGGGTTTGCTCGCTCATGTACGCGACGTCGGGCCGTATTTTCAGCAGCAGTTGCGCACCCTGCAAGACCTCCCGCTGGTGGCGGATGTGCGTGGTACAGGTCTGATGGCGGCGGTTGAGATGCGCGTGGAGAACGGTGCGAAGGGCGCGAAACTACTGGAGCAGGACTACGCCCTTGGTGAGTTGGTGGACAGTTACTGCCACGATTTCGGCCTGTTGGTGCGGCCATTGATCAATATTTGCATCATGTCGCCGCCCCTGATAATTACCCGGGATCAAATTGATGATCTGGTGCTGGCACTGCGCAAAGCGCTGGAGAGAGCCCAGGCGGAGTTGCTGGCGGATTAAGGTCTAATCCAGCGCCAGCGAATACTTATAGAAATCCACTTCCCTTGAGTAGCCCAGCGACTCGTACAGCGCCTGGGCGTCGTAGTTGTTAACGGCGGTTTCCAGGTCGATACGGCTGGCCCGGGATTTTCGCGCCATTTTCTCTGCGGCATCCATCAGCGCGCGGCCCACGCCCCGCTGGCGTGCAGCAGGTGTCACGAACAGGTCGTACAGCGTCCAGATTGGACAGGTGCCCACGGAGCACCATCCGGGATATAGCTGGGTAAAGCCCAGTGCTGAGCCATCGTTGTCGAGAGCCATAAAGACTACCGAGCGCTCCTTCTTCAGGTTCTCACCCATGAATTTTCGCGCCAACACGCCATCGGGTTTCTGCTCATAAAATTGGCGGTAGAGATCAAACAGGGCGGCCAGCTCGTCGACTTGTTCTTTGCCGGCGCGAATAATTCGCAGTGACTTATCTGCCGTTTTCAGGCGCGGCTGCTGTCCCAGTGGGCAGGGCATCTCGTAGGCCCACGGAAATACACTGGCGAGAAAGGACTGGTATATGTGGCGGGCATCGTCTCTATCGTAGCCATCCCCGGCATAGAGGATTTCCTCCCAGATTTCATCGATCAGGCCCTGTACCGCGTTGGCCATCGCCCGCGGATTCATTCGCCCCTGTTTTTCCCCGAGGTGAATAATCTCATCGCACAACTGCAGGGTGATGGCAAAAATCTTCGCGTCCTGGGCGCCGCAGATGCGCTTGTAGTCGGCGCGCGAGCGGGCCTCGGACGTGAAGGCAAACCAAACGGCGGTTTTGCGCGGTTCCGTAATCTCAGGGTCCAGCGAGGCTTCCATCAGCGCCAGCAATTTTCGGGCAGGGTTGGCGCCCGCGTTTTCCAGGGCGTTCAGGATGCGCTGCTCAAATTCCCGGGCCAGCTCGGTGAGGGTCTCCATCAACAGCGCCTCTTTACTGGCGAAATGGAAGTTGACCGAGCCGGCACTAAGCCCGGCAATATCCGCGATTTTGGCTAGAGTGAGTTTTGGCAGGCCGTGCTCAGAAATGGCAGTGACGGTGGCGTCGATTAACAATCGGCGCCGCTCAGTCTGGATGGAACTGCTGATGCCGGGTTTTTTCGTGCTCATGTAGACTACCTGTTAAGCGTCTGTACACCTGTCTTACGGCGCTTGGAAATACCGTCCCAAGGTGGCATTATATACCCATACAAAAAATTGAACAGAAGTATAGATAATGAGCAATCCGAAAAAAATGTCCACTTATACTCTGGTAGTGTCCTGCCCTGACAAAGTGGGGATTGTCGCAGCGGTGTCACGATTCGTCGCCGACCGAGGCGGTTCCCTTATCGAGTCCAACCATCATACCGATGCGGAGCAGGGCTGGTTTTTTATGCGCAATGTGATCAGCGCGAGCACTCTGAGTGTGTCTCCGCAAGAGTTCAGGGAGCAGTTTGAGCCACTGGCTGCTGAACATGCAATGAACTGGACACTGCGGGACAATGGCGAGCTGCAACGGGTGGTGTTGTTGGCCAGCCACGCCTCCCACTGTCTTGCGGATATCCTGCACCGCTGGAAAAGCGGCGATATGGCCTGCCAGATACCCTGCGTAATCTCCAACCACGAAAATCTGCGCAGCATGGTGGAGTGGCACGGTATTCCCTTTCACTACGTACCGGTACCGAAGGAAGATAAGGTCGAGGCCTTTGCCCGCATCGCGGAGATCGTGGAGCGACACCAGGCGGAAACCATTGTGCTCGCGCGCTATATGCAGATAGTCCCGCCAGAGCTGTGCCGCCAGTATGCGGGCCGGCTGATTAATATACACCACAGTTTCCTGCCTTCATTCGTTGGCGCTAATCCCTATCTTCGCGCCTATGAGCGCGGTGTGAAACTCATCGGAGCCACCTGCCATTACGTGACAGAAGATCTTGATGAGGGCCCTATCATTGAGCAGGACGTGATTCGTGTGAACCACAGCTGCGATAAAGACGACCTGGTGCGGCTGGGGCGTGACGTGGAGCAAGCGGTGTTGTCCCGCGGCCTGCGCTACCACCTGGAGGATCGCGTGATTGTGCGAGGTAACAGAACCGTGGTGTTTAACGCATGAGTTATCAATTGCCCGGTGATAAATCCCGGCAGTTGCTCGAGCGAGGGCTGCCACATTTGCGCAACGGTCTGCGCTATCACGGCGAAGCGCAAAAAGCGTCTGAAAGGGGCTATGACGCGCCAGCCCAGATGATTGTCGGTCGGGCCGAGGGCGATTATGTCTGGGACCTGGATGATAACCGCTACATCGATTTCCAGGGCGGATGGGCCACCAATCCGCTGGGAAACTGCCACCCGGAGATTATTGAGGCGGTTCATGCAGCGCATAAACGCTACGGCTTCCAATGGGAGCATCCACTGCGCATACCGCTGACTGAAAAGCTTGCGGACCTGATGCCAGGCAAGGCACTGCCGCGTTTCACCTTCGAGGTGTCAGGTACGGAGGCTGTCGAATCTGCAATACATATGGCGCTGTGCCACATGAAGCGTCGCTACATCATCAGTTTCACATCCTGTTTTCACGGCGAGGGCCTGGGTACCAAGATGGTCAGCGCCTACAACAGCGACAACAATCTCTATATGGAGGCCTGGGCAGGAGGGGTGCTTAAAGCGCCGTTTCCTTATTCTGAAAATATACCTGCGGGCATGAGTCATGCACAGTATTGTGAATATTGCCTCTGGTACCTGGAGACCCATCTCCCGGACTTTGTAGTACCCGCGGAAAATATCGCCGCTATTATTATTGAGCCCGGTCTGGCGGAGGGGGGCAACTGGATTCCCAGCCGCGACTTTTTTCAGGGCGTGCGCCGTATCTGTGACAAGTACGACTGGATTATGATTGCCGATGAGGTGCTGACAGGGCTGGGGCGTACGGCAAAGATGTGGGGAGTGGAGCACTACGGTGTGGTGCCCGACATACTGGTGGCGGGTAAGAACATGTCCGGTGGTGTTGAGCCCTGTGCGGGCGTTGCTGCGCGGGACGATATCCTTGGGGACAACCCCAGGGCTACTGCGGGCAGTACGTTTGCCGGCACTCCGGCGGGTTGCGCCGCCTGCCTGAAAACCCTGGAAATTTATGAACGCGATAATGTGCTGGCACATGCCGAACAGCTGGCCGCCACTGCCGCTACGCGCATGGCAGACTGGGAATCCCGCTATGACATTGTCAGCCAGGTGCGCTCACTCGGGCTGTTAATGGGGGTCTCTTTTGCCGGGGAGTCTGTTCCAGGAGAGGAGTTTTTTGTGGCCCGTAGCGTGCGTCACGAAATGTTGCGCCGCGGTGTTTGGGCCATATGCGATAACCAGGCTCAGGTGCGTATGTACCCGGCGCTGAATATGCCGGCGGAAGTGTTACTTGAGGGCCTGGATATTATGGAAGAGTCCATCGCCGCGGTGCAGCGTAACGGACCGGCGGTGGGAAATTATCCTCCCATGCCCAGTGGCAATGTGGGGTTCTGAGTTGCAGGTTGCTGGTGCCGTCGCAATTGAACAACGGTCAGGTACCGCCGCTGCATATTTCCAGGCCCAGCTCTGCGATACGCAGCTCGCCCTCCGGAGTTTGCCCACCGTTATTCATAAATTTTGTCATCTGCTGTTTTGCTTCCGCAGTGTATAGGAGATCTACAAACAATTTGCTTTCGTCCTGAAGGCCATCTTCGAGCGCTTTGCTGGAGCAATTGATAGATTGTTTGGCAGTGCGCAATGCGGTGGCGGGCATTGACGCCATGCGAGCGGCAAGTTTGGCAACCCATTCGTCAATTTCATCTGCGGCAAATATCCGATTCAGCAGGCCCCAGCGCTCCGCTGTTTCTGCGTCGAGATCTTCTCCGGCCAAAATGACTTCCATGGCACGACCACGCCCCACCAGGCGCGGCAGCATCTGCGTACCGGAACCACCTGGCAGTATGCCGAGTGCAACTTCCATCTGGTTGATGGTCGTTTTTCCTCGCACCCCGAATCGCATATCAAAGTGCATGGCCAACTCTGAGCCGCCGCCGCCTATGCGGCCCTCAATTTGACCGATAATGACTTTGTCCATTTCGCGTATACTTTTTAACATTCGCTGGTAGGCCTCAAGTGTTGCTGTGGCCTCCTCAGTATTGGCGTCGGCCAGCGCCAGCAGTATTTCCACGTCGAAGTGGGCCAGAAAAAAATCGGGGTTTTTACTCTTGATTACCACGACTGTAAGGTCCGGATCGGCACTCAGCTCCTCGAACAGCGCAACCAGATCAGCGAACAATTGCGCAGTGATTACGTTGACAGGTGGGTTATCAATGATGACGTTGGCCAGTGCGCCCGATGTTTGAACTTGCAGCGTGTTATATGTGTAACTCATAAATCCTAGCCTCCAGAGTAAGGGCTATAACTTACCTGAAGGTAAAACGATTAACAATCCGGCGGCGGTGTTTTCCGGGCGCGCTCGGGTGACCAGAAAGGCTTTGTAACACGGGTGCAACGCGCGACTTTTCGCTGCCATCGCAGTTCTTTCTGGTGGTAGATCTCCGCCCAAATCGGGCCTTGAAAATACTTTGCCTCCACCTGGCCGTAGGCGATATTGGCTTTTACCACCGGCGACCACATCGCGGAAGTCACAAAGCCTATTTCTTTCGCGCAGTCCTTGTCCGCGTAGAGAATGCTGTTTTCGGCTGCCTTGTTGCCCTCGATATCCAGCTTCACTAGTCTCCGATAGTTACCCGATTCCTTCTGGGCAAGCAGCGCAGCTCGTCCGTTGAAATGGGTTTTCTTGAAGTTGAGTATCCAGCCCAGGCCCAGTTCCAGAGGCGACTGGTCGTGGTCGCGCTCCACCGTATGCAGTGAACCGTGGAAATCTACGTCCGGGGCCAGAAAGCCCGCTTCCAGTCTTGCCATGTCCAGCGACTCATCACCCAGGGGTTGGATGCCGTACAGCGCGCCGGTGCTGAACAGGGCGTCCCACAAAGCCTCGGCATCACCCGGGTCCACCCACAACTCATAGCCCAGGTCGCCGGTATAACCGGTGCGTGAGATCATGAGCTCGCCAGAGGCGAAGGGGAAACGCATGATCTCGAAGGGTTTGCACTGTTCTATACCGGTGAAACCCAAGGCCTTGAGCAGGGCGCAGGATGTGGGGCCCTGTAGGGCCAGGGAGGCGATATCGTCGCTGATATCGCTGATCCCAAGCGCCGCGAACCCGACAGCACACAAGCTGAACCAGTCGTAGCACGGGTCGGCACAGCACACCATGAATTCCTCAGGGCCCAGCCGGAACAAGGTACCGTCATCGACCACTTTACCTCTGTCAGTGCACCAGACATTGTAAGCGACTGTATCTACCGGTTGCGCGATGACATTCCGGGTAACCATGCGGTCGAGCATCGCCGGGCAGTCGCCGCCGGTGAAGCGGTACTTGCGCATGGGGGAAACATCGAACACCGCGCAGGTGTTACGGGTGGCAAAGTACTCCAGATGCGCATCGGCATAGTAGGTGGCCGAGGCGTAACCGTTCCATTCACCCCACTGCTGGTTGATATTCAGTTGCGAACTGCGCGAGTGAAAAGGCGACGGCAGTATGCCGTTGTGCACATGATCAATGGCGTCGGCGCTTTGTAAGTGGGCTTTGAGTGGCATGATCAGCTTACCTCCAGAATCGCGCTAGCGGCATTGCGGCCGGCGGCGCCCATAATGCCACCGCCGGGGTGAGCACCGGCGCCGCACAGGTAAAAGCCTGGCACAGGTGTGCAGTACTGGGAGGCGCCATAGGTGGGTCGGTTCATCCACCAGTTGTCCAGGGCAAACTCGCCGTGGTGCCAATGGCCGCCAGTGACGTGAAATTGTTGTTCCAGGTCCGCCGGGGTCAGCAACTCACTGGCGATCACGCAATCGCGGATATCCGGCGCATAGTGCTCCAGGCTTGCCATCGCGTTTTCCAGAAAATTGTCGCGGTGCGCATCCCAACCGCCTGTGACCGCATAGGGTGCGTATTGGACTTGCGCGGACAGCACATGCTGGTCCTGTGGCGCCAGGCTGTCGTCATGCAGGCTGGGCAGTACAACTGCCATCGGCAGCTGTCGGGCATATCCACCGTACTTGGCTGCGTCAAAAGCATTTTCAATAAAGTCCATGTCAGGTGCCAGCAGCAGCCGTCCTACGGGTTTTTCCAGACCGGTAAAATGGGGTAGTCGCTTCAGCGCGAGGTGCAGTTTTGCGACGTAGCCATCGGTACGCAGCCGCCGTATGCGGTGGGTGAATTGCACCTCCAGATGCCTGGCCCCCAGCAGTTTGAAAAAACTGGTTTTAGGGTCTGCGTTGGACACAACACGCTGCGCCGGGATGGTTTCGCCGCTCGCCAGCTCCACGCCTGCGACACGCCCCTGATTCACAGTCAGCCGGGCTACCGGGCTGTTCATGCGCAGTTCGGCGCCATGACTGAGAGCTGAAGCTGCCAATGCGTCAGTCAATCCACCGGTACCGCCTCGTGGCAGCGGCAGGCCACTGCTGAGATCACCGCTCATCCGGTACAACATTGCCAGCACGGCATTGTTGGGAGAGCGCGGTGCCAGCTTGCTACCGACATTTGCATCCCAGCTCAGGGCGGCTTTGAGTGCCGGGTTTTCAAAAAACTCATCCATCAGGTCCCGAGCAGGCAGCGCGATCATGCGCATCAGTTCCCGCATATCGGTTTTACCCAGGGTGCGAAGATTCCAGCCAAACTGTCCCAGGGTGGCCGCGTCCTTCAAGCCACCGCTGCCCAACATCGGCGGACGCTTGTGCCAGAAAGGGTTTATCGACTTTGCAAATTTTTGCATAAGCTGCAGATATTGCTGGTACGACGTTGTATCTGCGGTGGAGGCGCCCGTCAGCCCGTCGGAACTGATGGTGATGGGGGCATGAGAGGAGGACAGGGTAACAGTGGACAGTGCGTCGGCTGCGAGGCTGAACCCATGGCGCTCCAACTCGAGTTCCTTGACCAGGCGGCGGTTCAGTTGGGGCAGGGTGTCGGCCACTGAGGCCCTGAAGCCCGGTGTGAACGCCCGAGTGGCACCCAGCCCACCGGCTTGCGGTCCAGCCTCGAGAACCAGCACTTTGCGACCGGCCCTGGCCAGATAGGCCGCGCATACCAGACCATTATGGCCGGCTCCGATGATAACGATATCTGGTGGGTTACTCATCGACGTCATCCTCCGGCACCACGTTGGGCCTGCGCAGGTCGCGCAGAATCTCTCTGGCAGAATTGGCGCCGCAGGCAGCGGACACGCCGCCTCCAGGGTGGGTGCCTGAACCGCACATGTACATGCCTTTTACCGGGCCGCGATATTGGGAGTAGCCGGGAAAGGGACGGTTGAACATCAGCTGGTCGATAGTCAGTTCACCCTGAAAAATATTGCCTTCGGTGAGGCCTATCTCATTTTCGATCTCCCTGGGTGTACGTACTTCCATATGGGCAATAAGGTCACGGAAGTTGGGGGAGTAGTTGCAGATCTGGTCGATCACGGTTTTCCCGAAAGCGTCTCGTTTTACCGCGGTCCAGCCGCCTTCAACTTCCGCCGGGCAGTACTGGATAAAGCAGGACACGAAGTAATTTCCCGGTGCCGCGAGGGTAGGGTCCCACATGGAGGATTGAGTCATCTCGATAAACGGATCGTCAGACCAGCGCCCGTGTTTCCAGTCGTCGTAGGCCCGCTCCATGCGCTCCATAGAGTCCAGGAATTGAAAGGAGCCATGGCGCAGGGCGTGTCCTTTAGGCAGTGAGGGAAAATCCGGAGCACCGGTGAGGGCGATATTAACCTTGCCGGAAGAGCCGCGAATTTTAAAATTCTGCGCCTTCTTGTGCAGGTCAGCGGGAATATCTCCGGGGTCCATGATCACGGTGAACGTGCGCTTGGGGTCGAGATTCGACACCACGATATCGGCGCGAATCTCCTCACCGCTATCGAGCGCCACACCCACTGCGCGGCCGTTGCGCACAATAATTTGCTCTACCGGTGCGCTGGTGCGAATCTCACCGCCGTGTTCGCGCAGTGCGCCGGCAATGGCGTTGGAGATGGCGCCCATGCCGCCCCGTGCCAGGCCCCAGGCACCCACTGCACCGTCCACGTCACCCATCACGTGGTGTAGCAGCACATAGGCGGTTCCCGGGGAGTACACACCCAGGGCAGTGCCGATAATACTGCTGGTAGAATAGAGAGCCTTGACCAGATCGTTCTCAAAGTACTCGTCGAGAAAGTCTCCGGCGCTCATGGTCATAAAGCGGATGAACTCATACACCTGCTCCTCACCCATACCGGCGAACTTCTTGCCCATGAACAGCAGCTCACCCAGGTCGCGCGGTTTGAACGACGTGGGGTCCGCCGGGGTACGCAGCAGGAAGTGGCGTATCAGTTTGGCGTAGCGCATCAGGTCAGCGTCGTAGCGATGCATGGCGTCGGCGTCGCGCAGGGAGTGGCGCTTTACCTCACGGTACTGCATGGCCTCATCGGGATATTCGGCGATGTAATTGCCATCCCGAGCGAAGTTCGTGGTGCCGTTATAGGGCACGATCATCAGGCCGTGTCGAGTGAGATCAAGATCGCGGTGAATAGATTGCCGCAGCAGGCTGCAGACATAGGAGCAGTTGGAATAAATCCAGCCCTCGTGCAGCTCGCGGCTGACCGCAGCGCCGCCTATGTAATCGTTTTTTTCGACTACGAGTACGTTCAGGCCACCTTTGGCCAGGTAAGCCGCATTGGTAAGGCCGTTGTGGCCCGCGCCAATTACGATGGCGTCGTATTGATTTTTCATCCTATCCGTACTTGCACCAGCCTGTGGCTATTTAGCCAGCATAGGACCTTGAGGCTGGATTGGGCAGGGCCGATAGGGGACAATAGGGGGATATAAACGGACAATAGGAGCGCCTTAAATGTCCCTGTCATTCCAGGGCGGGAACCCCCCACGGGCTATCCAGCGACAACTGCTTAACAGCCACGAAATTCGGTTAATGCTGCAGGAACTGGAAGCGGCTCAGGGTAATTCAACACCCGCTATTCTGGCGGGCACCGGTGTGACCCGGCGACTGCTGGCAGACCCTGCTCAGCGCCTTACGCTGCAGCAGGAACTCGAAATCTACACCCGCATTGCTCACCGCAACACAGATCCACTACTGGGGTTTCGGGTCGGTCAGCGCCTTTCGCTGTCCAGTTACGGCATTCTGGGCTACGCCATTATGGGTACGAAAACCCTGGCGGAAGCGCTGGAAATGGTGACGGAGTTTTCGCCCCTCATCAACTGGGCATCACACCACAGTCTCACCTTCGAAGACTATCGCGGTGTGCCCTGCCGCTGCCTGACCCTGTTCCCCACGGCGGGTGATCCGCAGACTGCTGCGCTGGAGATTGAAAGTACCATAGCGTCCCTGCAGTCGGTGTTTAACGAACTGGCAGGCGAGCCTGTGGCGTTCGCCGGCATCGAGATGGCTCACAGCAATCCAGCCGTCACGGATGACGACATTCGTCTGCTGTTTCACTGCCCGGTGGCATGTGACAGCAACCGCAATGCACTGCTGTTGCCACAGAGCCTGCTAACCATGGTCCTGCCTTACCCGCAACCGGAATACAGTGCACTTTTTCGGGAAATGTGCCGCCAGAGTATGGTGTCGCTGCAAGAGGATCGCGATCTCGTTGAGGCAGTCAGGGCATTGATAGAAACGCGGGAAGGTAGCGTACCCACGCTGGAACAGGTCGCCGCACATTTCAGCCTCAGTTCTCGCACGCTGCGGCGCCACCTGCAGGCTATTGGCACGAGCTATAGAGAGTTACTGGAAGATGTGCGGCGTGCCAGTGCCTGTCGCTACCTCTCATCAACCGGATTGACGGTGGACACTATAGCGGGGCAGTTGGGCTATGCCGATGCGCGGAGTTTCCGCACTGCCTTCAGACGCTGGCTGGGAACGACCCCCGCAGCCTATCGGCTACATGCTGGTGTGGCGCGCTCAGCAGGGGGCAAGTCTGATAGAATTGCGCGTGAATTAAAGGAACAGATATGAGTGCCGCAACACACACCATCACACAACCGAAAACCTACCCGGTCGAGTTATCCGATGTGACCCTGCAGGTGACCGAATGGCCGGGTGTCGGCGACCCGGTATTGTTACTGCATGCCACCGGCTTCCACAGTCGCTGTTGGGATAGTATCGCTGCAGACCTGGCCGGAGCTCATGTCTATGCTGTGGATCTGCGCTTTCATGGCGGTAGCGACCGGCATGGAGATGTTAACTGGCTGCTGATGGCTGGCGATATACAGGAGTTACTGGAAGTTTTGGATTTGCAGCGTGTCGTCGGTGTGGGCCACTCTCTCGGTGGTTATCTTACGGCCTATGTTGGCGCCAGCCAGCAGCAGCGCTTCAAGCACCTGATACTGATCGATCCGGTGATTTTTTCCAGAGAACAGTACAGGGAGTACCACAGGTCGGTTGGTTTAACTGCTGCAGCCGATTTTCCGGTTACCAGACGCAAGAACGCATGGCGCGATGCCGAAGAAATGTACCAACGCTTCAAGAACCGGCCGCCATTTTCCCGGTGGCGGAGACAGGTTCTGCGTGATTACTGCAACTATGCCCTGCGCACCGTTCCGCAAGAATCCGCTTTGCAGCTCGCCTGTGACCCGTTGCATGAGGCGTCCATCTACATTAAGCAGAGGGGCAATGAGGCAATTTGGGATCTGCTGCCCAGCCTGCGAGTGCCAGTTACCCTGCTACGTGCTCCCCAGGACCTCGATAACCCTCTCAATCTGGCCGCCTCGCCCACCTGGCCCGGGCTAGCAGATTTTCTACCCAATGCACAGGAGTTATACCTGCCCGATATGTCGCACTTCATTCCCATGGAAGACCCGTCGCTGGTTGCGGGTATTATTCGGGAGGCACTGGAAGAATCCTGACTTCGCCTCCGGCGACGTTTCTACCGGCTTCCCGCAGCGCGATCTGCAGCTATACTTTAATGACAGTGCAATGTTTCGACGACAGGGTAGGCAACTATTTGTCTAAACCTTTTCGCCAGGTTGTGGCGTGTGAGCCTATAGTGCCGGTACTGGTCTGCGCCGAAGGAGTAAAGGATCGATATGTTCTCTGCTGTGATACTGGGGCAATTGGCCTTGGCCAATCGCCTAGTGATGGCACCCATGACCCGTAGCCGTGCGGATATTGACGGTGTGCCTACGGATATTATGGTGGACTACTATCGACAGCGCGCGAGTGCGGGCCTTATTATTTCGGAGGGCATTGCGCCCTGTGTCAGTGGCCTTGGCTATTGCCGAACGCCGGGTTTGTTCAATGAGGTCCAGATGAATGCCTGGTCGCGGGTGACAGCAGCAGTGCACGCAGACGGCGGCAAGATCGTTGCGCAGCTTATGCATGTAGGCAGGGTGGCCAGCCATCTCAACAGACCTGAAGGTGGCGAAACAGTGGCACCCTCTGGCATCCCTGCGCGCGGAGAGATTTACTCGGATCAGATGGGTATGGTGCCCTTCGACAAACCGCGTCGCTTGCGCACCGGGGAAATAGCCTGGATCGTCTCGGATTATCGGCGCGCGACCGTCAATGCCTATGCGGCAGGCTTCGACGGCGTGGAATTGCATTGCGCAAGCGGTTACCTGCCAGCACAGTTTCTATCCAGTGGCAGTAACCAGCGCGCCGATGACTACGGCGGCGCTGTAGAAAATCGCTGCCGATTTCCGCTGGAGGTTTTAGCGGCAATGGTTTCTGTGGATGGTGGGCGCAGGGTGGGTTTGCGTATCTGTCCGGATAATCCCTACAATGACCTCAGCGATGAAAACCCGCTGGAAACCTTCGAATATTTTCTGGGGCAGGCAGCAGAGCTTGATCTGGCCTACCTGCACACCATGCGGTTCCCTGCAGGAAAGTTGGATAATATTGCGCTGGGGCAGCGCTTTTTCGGTGATCGCCTGATAGTCAACCACGGCTACGACCTGGCACAGGCCAGCGCGATAATTGCCAGTAGTGCCGCGTCAGCGGTGTCATTTGGCCGGCCCTATGTTGCCAACCCCGATCTAGTGGAGCGATTCAGGACAGGGGCACCCCTTGCGGAGTTTGATCCCGACACACTTTATGCCGGAGGCGCGCAGGGTTACAGCGATTACCCGGCTATGGGTGACATATCCCCAACGTTATAGTGTGCTCGACCGGGCCCGGGCAAAGGCCTCCAGGGCAAATGCTACGTCGTCGTCTGTCAGCGCCGCAGACATCTGTGTACGAATGCGAGCTCTGCCTTTGGCTACCACCGGAAACGAAAATGGCACTACGTAAACACCGTTATTGAGAACGGCTTCGGCGAATCTTGTCGCCACCGATGCATCGTGCAGCATTACCGGCACGATGGGGTGTTCACCCGCCAGTAATTCAAATCCCTGCTCTGCCAGGCCCTCGCGAAACCGTGCGGTGTTGTGCCGCAGTCTGTCGCGCAGATCGGGTGCTTCGCTTACCAGTTCGAGCGCCTTGATGGCCCCCGCCACAACCGGTGGCGCCACTGTGTTGGAGAACAGGTAGGGTCGTGAGCGCTGTCGCAGCAGGGCGACGATCTCCTCGCGAGCGGCAGTGTAGCCGCCGCTCGCACCCCCCAGGGCTTTGCCCAGGGTACCGGTAATTATATCTACCCTGTCCATGCAGCCGCGCAATTCGTGCGTGCCTTTGCCGCTTGCGCCGATAAACCCCGTGGCGTGGGCGTCGTCGAAATGGACCAGTGCGCTGTAGCGTTCAGCCAGATCACAGATCTCATCGAGCCGTGCAATATAACCGTCCATCGAAAACACGCCATCGGTGCTGATCAGCTTGAAGCGCGCACCGGCAGCATCGGCCGCTTTCAGTTGTGCTTCAAGATCAGCCATATCGCTGTTGCGGTACCGATAGCGTTTGGCTTTACTCAGGCGGATTCCATCGATGATACTGGCGTGGTTCAACTCGTCAGAAATCACGGCATCTTCCGCAGCTAATAGTGTTTCGAAAAGACCGCCGTTGGCGTCGAAACAGGAGGGGTACAAAATGGTGTCTTCGGTGCCCAGGAAGGCGCTTAGTTTAGCTTCCAGCTGCTTATGCAGTGTCTGGGTACCGCAAATGAACCGCACTGAGGCCATGCCGTAACCCCAGTCCTCAAGGCCCTGTGCTGCCGCGGCGGTTATCTGGGGGTGTTGGGCCAATCCCAGGTAGTTGTTGGCACAGAGGTTCAATACTTCCCTGCCGCCCGCCACCCCTACATGGGCTCCCTGGGGCGAGGTAATCAGCCGCTCGTGTTTGGTAAGGCCCGCAGCATCTATATTCGCCAGCTCGCCGGCCAGGTGTTCCTGGAAACGATCATACATAGGAGTACTTCCCCTTCAGCTGAAAAACCGGTGCTAGATGTGGTGCGGAAGTCGTTTTGCTATCACAGCTAATCCCAATTGAGGACGACTTTGCTGGCTTCACCGCTGTTCATCACGTCAAATCCCTGCTGGAAATCCCGATACCTCATACGATGGGTTATCACCGGTGAAATATCCAGGCCAGAGTCGATCATCACCGACATCTTGTACCAGGTTTCGTACATCTCCCGCCCGTAAATGCCCTTCAGTGTGAGCATATTGAAGATCACCTTATTCCAGTCAATGGCGGTGTTTTCATTGGGTATCCCGAGAATGGATACTTTGCCACCGTGACACATATTGTCCAGCAGATCGTTTAAGGCCTGGCCGTTGCCGGACATTTCCAGACCCACGTCGAAGCCCTCGGTCATGTGCAGTTCCTTTTGCACATCCCCCAGCTTTTCCCTGCTGACATTAACGGTGCGAGTCGCCCCCAGACGGGCAGCCAGTTCCAGCCTGGCGTCTATGACATCGGTGATAACGACATGGCGAGCCCCGGAGTGTTTACACACAGCCGCAGCCATCGCGCCTATAGGGCCGGCACCGGTGATCAGAACATCCTCGCCCAGAAGCGGCCACTGCAGCGCGGTATGTACCGCGTTGCCAAAAGGATCGAACAGGGCGGCCACATCCAGGTCAATACCCTGGGAGTGTTCCCACACATTGGCCATGGGCAGAGCGAGATACTCCGCGAAGGCGCCGGGGCGATCCACACCGATGCCACTGGTGTGGGCACAGAGATGCCTGCGCCCGGCCATACAGTTGCGACAGCGCCCGCAGACCACGTGTCCCTCGCCGGAGACAATTTGCCCAGGCCGGAAGTCGATGACGTTTGAGCCGACCGCAACAATTTCACCGACAAACTCGTGCCCCACAACCATCGGTACCGGGATGGTCTTCTGCGCCCATTTATCCCAGTTATAGATATGCATGTCGGTGCCGCAGATAGCGGTGCGCATGACCTTGATCAGAACGTCGTTAATACCCGGTGTCGGTTCCGGCACATCTGCCAACCACAGGCCCTGGCGGGCTTCCTTTTTAACCAGTGCTTTCATGATGCCAGGCATCTCCTTTTCGCACAGTGAACAAGGGTAGCCCCCGTTATTCCTGGTCGTCGTGTCGGCCAAGCCAGTCAAGCAGAAGTGCGTTTACCACTTCCGGTTGTTCCTGGTGGGGGAAATGCCCGGCGTTGGCGACCTGCTGAACTGACAGGCCACCGGGAAAGTCCTCTTCCCTCATTAAAGCCTGGAACACACCGGAATCGATGCAGCCATCGCGTTCGCCCGTAAGCGCCAGGGTAGGCACCGGCACTTTGAAAGCCGCCTTCTGCTTTGCGGCTGCGGTCAAAGGAATAGTACGCGGGTTCATTAAGTCGCGGTAGTAATGCAGAGTCGCCAGAGTAACACCGGGTTGCTTAAGCGAGGCTATTACATTGAGCAACTCGTCTTCCGGTGGCTGCCAACCCGGGCTCCATCGGCGCCATAGCATGCGGATAAAATTGTAATCCTTGCGTCTGACGGCGTAGTCGGATATCCCGCGCAATTGGAAGAAAAACACATACCAGGACAGTGCCAATTGTTTCGGGTGTTTGGTCATATCTGACATAAAGCGACCAATATGCGGCACCGCCATGGTCGTCAGGCTTTTGAATCGCTCGGGCGCTCGCGCTGCGGCAGTGTAGCTCTTGATTGCCCCCCAATCATGGCCGATCAAATGCACTCGATCCTCGCCCAACTGGTCAACTATTGCGACGATGTCGCCCGCGATCGCCGCATCGCTGTAGTCGCCGTCAGCCGGTATGGAGCTGGGCTCGTAGCCGCGTAAATGCACGCTCACAGCGCGGTAACCGGCCTGCGCCAGCACGGGCAGTTGCAGCCGGTAGGAGCGGGCATTGTCCGGGAAGCCGTGCAGGCACAGCACAACAGGTCCGGAACCCTGTGCCAGAGCGGTAAATCGCAGCGGCCCGTGTTGAAAGTCTATTTGGTCAAAGGACTTCATGAGGGTAACTTCTCGAAACGATTTTTCGGCACATTCTTGCGCACTTTGTCGGCATCAAATACTTCGCCATTCATAGCGATATAGACTCCAGGCGGCTTGCTTTGCACTGCACCGATGGCGCAGCCGACATTGAAAATGGCGTCGCTGCCGCTAAACGCAGCCGGTTGCAGTGCGCCGGTGAGAACGATGCGTTTGCCGTCGATACCCTGCAGTGCCGCGGCGCTGGCAACCATGCCATCGGTGCCGTGGGTTATCAGTACGCAGTCTTCGGCGCACCCGCTGGCGAGTTGACGAATCAACTCGCGATCCTCTCCGGTCATATCGAGGCTGTCCTTGCGCATCGCGGATTCCACGGTGAAGGGAAAACCGACATCCATCTTCTTCAGCAACTCGCCGATAACTGGCTCCCCCACCTGATAGTCACTCTTGGCATCGAAGTAGATCTTGTCGATGGTGCCACCGGTGGTGATGATGTGTAATTTCATAGGCTGAGCACGACAGTGTGAACGAAAAGGCTGACATTATAGGCACCATTAAAACGAATATCTCATGTATAGCTGAATTATCTGGTGGTACTGGCGATCGTTGAGGCCTCAGGAAAAACGGTCGGCGAGAAAATTTACGAACAGGCGTACTTTTGCCGTCAGGTGCCGATTGTGAGGATAGACGGCCCAGATACCCGTGTCCGTGGGATTGAAGGAATCGAGGACGGGTATCAGGCTGCCACTGGCAATATCGTGTTCCACATAGAAGGAGGGGAGTTGTACCAAACCGAGGCCGGTGAGGGCCGCGGTTGCCAGCGCGCGGCCGTTGTTGCTGCGCCAGTTTCCCTGCACTCTGAGATCAAAATTTCTGCCATTTTCCCGGAAGCGCCAGGTGCCGAGGGTACCAAGCAGGCAGTTGTGATTAGTTAAAGCATGAATGCTGGAGGGTTCTCCGTTCCTTTTGAGGTAGGCTGGTGCGGCGCAGGTCAGCAGTTTGCGGTTGCAAATGCGACGCGCGATCAACGTTGAGTCCTTCAGTGTCCCGGCGCGGATGGCCAGGTCGTAGCCCTCTGAGATGAGATCAATGAGACGGTTGGTAAAATCCAGTTCTACCGACAGGTCCGTGTGCGCCGCCATAAAATCAAGGGCGGCGGGGGCGATAAAATCTTCGCCAAAAGCGCCCCCTACAGTGACCCGCAGAATGCCCCTGGGGCGCTCCTGAAGGTCTACCACTGCCTGCTCTGCCTCTTCAAGGTTGTTAAGAATCTCACGGCAGCGCTGATAGAAGGCCTGGCCTACCTCGGTTGCGGAAACTTTGCGGGTGGTTCGCAGTAGCAGTTGTGCGTCCAGGCGATTTTCCAGGGCGGTGATTTGGCGGCTGATGTGCGAGCGGGATACGCCCAGGTCCTCTGCAGCGCGGCTGAAGCTGGAGAATCGCACAACCCGCTCAAACGCTTCTATACTTTCCCAACGGTGTGAAGACATGATTTAATAACCAATTGTTTCTGTGTAGCAACAGATATGTGCAAAATAGCCTATTTATCTTCTATCTGACAACTATTCTAATACGCCACACTATTTGCTTACTAAGGTTGATATCGATGAAAACACGCGCAGCAGTCGCTTTTCAGGCGGGCAAACCACTGGAAATTGTTGAAGTGGATCTCGAGGGCCCTCAGGCGGGGGAGGTGCTGGTAGAGATAAAAGCCACCGGCGTCTGCCACACCGACGCCTTTACCCTTTCCGGTGATGACCCGGAGGGCGCATTCCCGGCAATTCTCGGCCATGAGGGCGCGGGAGTGGTGGTAGATGTGGGTCCCGGTGTTAAAAGTGTTAAGCCGGGTGACCACGTAATTCCGCTCTATACGCCGGAGTGTCGCGAGTGTGACTACTGCCTGAATCCCAAAACCAATCTCTGCCAGGCTATCCGCAACACCCAGGGGCAGGGTGTAATGCCCGACGGCAGCAGCCGCTTTTCCCTCGATGGCAAGCCGTTGTTGCACTACATGGGCTGTTCCACTTTTTCCAACTTCACGGTACTGCCGGAAATTGCGCTGGCCAAAGTTCGTGAAGACGCGCCTTTCGATAAAATCTGCTATATCGGTTGCGGTGTGACCACGGGTATTGGTGCCGTGGCTTTTACTATGAAGGTGGAACCCGGCTCTACTGTCGCCGTATTTGGTCTGGGTGGCATCGGTCTCAATGTGGTGCAGGGAGCGAAGATGGTCGGGGCAACCCGGATAATCGGGATTGATCTCAACCCGGGCCGGGTAGAGCTGGCGAAGAAATTTGGCATGACCGATTTCGTCAACCCCAATGATGTAGACGATATCGTGCAACACCTTATTGATATGACCGGCGGTGGCGTGGATTACAGCTTTGAGTGCATCGGCAACGTGAACGTAATGCGCCAGGCGCTGGAGTGCTGTCACAAGGGCTGGGGCCAGAGCTGTATCGTTGGTGTGGCGGGGGCTGGTAAGGAGATTTCCACCCGGCCGTTCCAACTGGTTACCGGTCGCGGCTGGCGCGGTACAGCGTTTGGCGGCGCCCGAGGACGCACCGATGTGCCGAAGATTGTCGACTGGTACATGGATGGCAAGATCAACATCGATGACCTGATCACCCACACCATGCCGCTGGATGATATCAACAAGGCCTTCGACCTGATGCACGCGGGTGAGAGCATTCGCTCGGTGGTGGAATATTAGATGAAACAAATTAGCGCGAACAGGTGTTTCAGTGGGCAGCAATTGCGCTACTCACATGCCTCCACAGTGCTGGGCTGTGACATGACCTTCTCGATTTTCCTGCCTCCTCAGGTGGAAGTGGGCGGAGCGTCGTACAAGGTTCCGGTAGTTTACTGGCTATCCGGCCTGACCTGTACTGACGAAAATTTTGTTAGCAAGGCGGGCGCCCAGCGCTATGCGGCGGAACTCGGGGTGGCCATCGTGGCGCCTGATACCAGCCCGCGAGGCGAGGGGGTGCCGGATGATCCCAACGGCGATTACGACTTTGGTCTGGGAGCGGGATTTTATGTGAACGCCACCCAGGAGCCCTGGCGCAAGCACTACCGCATGTACGATTATGTGGTTGATGAGCTGCCAGCTCTTATTGCAAAGACGTTTCCTGTGGATGGCACTCGAGCGGGTATTTCCGGGCACTCCATGGGAGGCCACGGCGCGCTGACTATTGCACTGAAAAACCCCGGGCGTTACAAGTCCGCCACGGCATTTGCACCCATTTGCTCACCGTTGAACTGTCCCTGGGGTGAAAAAGCGCTGGGCAATTACCTGGGCGAGGACCGCGAAGCGTGGCAGGCATACGATGCCTGCTCACTGGTCGCCACCAGCAGCGAACAACTGCCTGTGTTGGTAGATCAGGGTGATGCAGACAACTTTCTCGCGGAGCAATTGAAGACACCGTTATTGGAAAAAGTCTGTAGCGATGCAGGCTACCCCATGACCATTCGTATGCAGCCGGGTTACGACCACAGCTATTTCTTCATTTCAACATTTATAGGTGAGCACCTGGCGTTTCACGCGGGGTGTCTTTACTAGGGAGCGCAGTTGCGGATGGTCGATCACACAGATGGGGCAATAGCAGATTGTATTGCGCAGTACCGCGCAGTGCCGGGCGGTCTCTTACCTTTACTGCACGCCCTGCAGGCCCGGCTGGGCTATATACCGCCTGATTCGGTTCCCGCCATAGCCAAGGCGTTGCAGCGCTCAAGAGCTGAGGTGCACGGTGTCATCACCTTCTACCATGACTTTCGAGACAAACCTGCGGGTGAGCATGTATTGCAGATCTGCCGTGCGGAAGCATGCCAGGCGATGGGCGCCCGGGAACTGGAGGCCCATGCCAAGGCCAGCCTGGGTGTCGAGTTGGGTGGCACCACTGCCGACGGTGCCATAACACTTGAGGCGGTCTATTGCCTCGGTAACTGCGCCTGTTCACCGTCAGTGCGGCTGGATGACCAGATACACGCCAGAGTTGATGCGATGCGGCTGGATGAACTACTGGCCGACCTGGCCGGCGGCGTGGGCCGATGAGCCTGCGCATATTTCTGCCACGGGACACTACCGCGCTGGCTCTTGGCGCCGAAAACGTGGCCCTGGCTCTGCGCGAGGAAGCGCGGCGGCGTGAGCTGAGTGTAGACCTGGTCCGCAATGGTTCTCACGGACTGTTCTGGTTGGAGCCACTGTTGGAAGTCGAACAGGACGGTACACGTCTCGCCTTCGGCCCGATGACTGTGGCTGCGGTGCCGGGAGTTCTGGATGCACTGGCGGGTGAGCATGCAGAACACCCTCTATACCTTGGGCCCACCGCCGACATCCCCTACCTGCAAACGCAACAGCGCCTGACCTTCGCCAGAGCGGGAATAGGCGACCCGCTGTGCCTGGAGACCTATCGCAAGCTGGCGGGATTTGTCGGCCTGGAGAACGCCCTGGGAATGGATTCCCAGGATATTGTCAATGTAGTGACAGAATCCGGTCTGCGCGGCAGGGGGGGCGCTGCATTTCCCGCCGGCATCAAGTGGCAGACTGTGCTGGATACGCCGGGGCAGCAGAAATACATTGTCTGCAATGCGGACGAGGGGGATTCTGGCACGTTTGCTGACCGTCTATTGATGGAGGCCGATCCCTACCAGCTGATTGAGGGCATGATCATCGCCGGTCTGGCGGTGGGCGCCACCCGGGGTTACATCTATCTGCGCTCGGAATACCCGCGCGCACGGGAAATACTGGAAGTCGCCATCGCGAGAGCGGGCGCAGAGGCCTACCTGGGAGCAAGTATTCGCGGCAGCGGTAACGCCTTCGATCTGGAGTTGCGTATCGGTGCCGGCGCTTATATCTGCGGCGAGGAGACCTCCCTGCTGGATAGCCTGGAAGGCAAACGCGGCATGGTGCGCGTCAAGCCACCCCTGCCGGCAATCGAGGGTTTGTTCGGCATGCCGACGGTAGTGAACAACGTATTGACCCTCGCGGCGGTGACTACGGTGTTGGAAAAAGGCGGTGATTATTATAGAGAATATGGCACGGGTCGCTCCCGCGGCACCCTGGCGGTACAGCTGGCGGGTAATATCCTGCGCGGCGGTCTGGTGGAGCTGCCCTATGGCGCCACCTTGCGTGAACTGGTGGAGGATTATGGCGGCGGAACCTTCAGTGGGCGACCGCCGCGGGCGATCCAGGTAGGCGGCCCCCTGGGCGCGTATCTCCCCGAGTCCCAGTGGGACACGCCGCTGGACTACGAGGCTTTTGCCGGTATCGGCGCCATGCTCGGTCACGGTGGGGTAGTGGTGTTTGATGACAGTGTGGACATGGCTGCCCAGGCGCGGTTCGCCATGGAGTTTTGTGCAGTGGAGTCCTGCGGCAAGTGCACGCCATGCCGTATAGGTTCAGTGCGTGGCGTGGAAGTGATTGATCGGGTGATTGCGCGCGAGCACCCGGCGCAGAATATCGCCTTGCTACACGACCTGTGCGATACCATGGAGGCGGGATCCCTGTGCGCTATGGGTGGTCTCACTCCGCACCCTGTGCGCAGCGCGTTGGCGCATTTTCCCGAGGACTTTTCTTAGAAAGCAGGCGCGCATTCGTGCCTGCTACAACGGTGAAATAATGTTGCAGTTTTATGAGCCAGAACAGGATCACGGCACTCCGGCAATACGCTCCGGACAATCTGTCAGCCTGTCTATCGATGGCAAAACAGTGACCGTACCTGCTGGTACGTCTGTGATGCGTGCTGCCGCTGAAGCGGGTGTCAAGGTACCCCGGCTGTGCGCTACTGATTCGCTGGAACCCTTCGGGTCCTGCCGGGTGTGCCTGGTGGAGATTGAAGGGGTGAAAGGCTATCCCGCCTCGTGTACCACGCCGGTCCGCGAAGATATGGTCGTGCGCACCCAGACCGGGAAACTCGCCGGCCTACGCCGCAACGTCATGGAGCTTTATATCTCAGACCATCCGCTGGACTGCCTTACCTGCCCCACCAATGGTGATTGCGAACTGCAGGATACAGCGGGCGAGTTGGGCCTGCGGGAGGTGCGTTACGGTTTCGAGGGTGCCAACCACCTCAGCGCAGCCAAAGACACGTCCAATCCGTATTTCACCTTTGACGCCGCCAAGTGCATTGTATGCTCCCGTTGCGTGCGGGCCTGCGAAGAAACCCAGGGCACGTTTGCCCTGACAATCCAGGGGCGGGGTTTCGGGTCTACAGTGAGTGCCGGCCAGGACGAGGCATTTATGCACAGCGAGTGTGTGTCCTGTGGCGCTTGCGTGAAGGCCTGCCCAACAGCCACACTTACGGAAAACAGCATTATCGAATACGGCAAACCCGAGCACTCGGTGGTTACCACCTGTGCCTACTGCGGTGTGGGCTGTGCATTCAAGGCGGAACTGAAAGGCAGCACTGTTGTGCGTATGACACCGCATAAAGATGGCAAGGCAAATGAAGGCCACGCCTGCGTTAAAGGCCGCTTTGCCTTCGGCTATGCGACCCATAGCGACCGGATCACCGAGCCGATGATACGCGACAGTATCGACGAACCCTGGCGCACAGTCTCCTGGGATGAGGCTATTGCCTACACGGCACAGCGCTTCCGTGCGATTCAGGAACAGTATGGCCGCAACAGTATCGGCGCCATCAGTTCCTCGCGCTGTACCAATGAGGAAGTCTACCTGGTACAGAAGCTGGTGCGGGCGGGTTTTGGCAACAACAATATCGACACCTGTGCCCGGGTTTGTCACTCACCCACCGGCTACGGCCTTAAAACCACGCTGGGGGAATCCGCGGGTACCCAGGAGTTTTCTTCGGTGGCGCAAACCGATGTTGTGCTGGTCATGGGGTCCAATCCCACGGAGGCGCACCCGGTGTTCGGCTCGCGTTTGAAGAAGCGCCTGCGCGAGGGGGCAAAGCTGATTGTGATCGACCCGCGGGGGATTGAACTGGTCGATGCACCCCACGTGCATGCGGACTATCACCTGGCGGTGAATCCCGGCGCCAACGTGGCGATACTCAATGCCATGGCACACGTGATTGTCGCGGATGGTCTGCATGACGAAGCATTTATCCGCGAGCGCTGCGACGATGACCAGTTCGCCCATTGGTTGGCGTTTATCCGTGATTCCCGTCACGCACCGGAACAATTGGAGGTGGCGACCGGCGTGCCGGCAGATAGTGTGCGTGCGGCGGCGACGCTGTTTGCCACTGGCGGCAATGCTGCCATCTACTACGGTCTGGGAGTGACCGAACACAGCCAGGGTTCTACGGCGGTAATGGCAATCGCCAACCTCGCGATGCTGACAGGTAATGTCGGCCGGGAGGGTGTTGGTGTAAACCCCATGCGCGGTCAGAACAATGTGCAGGGTTCCTGTGATATGGGCTCTTTTCCGCACGAGCTGCCGGGCTATCGGCATCTCTCGGACGACAGTACCCGCGAACTGTTTGAGCGCGAGTGGAATGTCGCCCTGGACCCGGAGCCGGGTATGCGTATTCCCAACATGTTCGACTCGGCAATCGACGGGGATTTCCGCGGCCTGTATTGCCAGGGTGAGGACGTGGCCCAGTCGGACCCCAATACCCAGCATATCCAGGCGGCACTGTCCGCCCTGGATTGCCTGGTGGTGCAGGATATTTTTCTCAACGAGACGGCCAAATTCGCCCACGTATTCCTGCCGGGCTCTTCCTTCCTGGAAAAGAACGGTACCTTTACCAACGCGGAGCGGCGTATATCACCGGTGCGCAAAGTAATGCCGGCACTGGGTGGCAAGGAGGACTGGGAGGTGACCCAGGATCTGGCCAACGCCATGGGTTTCCCCATGCACTACACGCACCCCGCGGAAATTATGGACGAGATTGCCCGCCTGACACCGACCTTTCATGGTGTCAGCTACGAAAAGATCGATACACTGGGCAGTATCCAGTGGCCTTGTAACGAGCAGCATCCGGACGGTACTCCCACCATGCATGTGGATGAGTTTGTGCGCGGCAAGGGCTTTTTTGCCCTCACTGAATATGTCGCCACTGACGAGCGTGCCAACCGGCGTTTTCCGCTGCTGCTCACTACCGGACGGATTCTCAGTCAATACAACGTGGGCGCCCAGACCCGGCGCACGGCCAACAGCGCCTGGCACGCTGAAGATACGCTGGAAATCCACCCGCATGATGCCGAGGAGCGCGGTGTGGCCGAGGGCGATTGGGTGGGGATTCAGAGCCGCGTTGGTAACACGGTGTTGCGAGCGTGTATTTCTGAACGGGTACGCCCTGGTGTGGTGTACACCACTTTCCATCATCCTTTGTCTGGAGCGAACGTGATTACTACCGACAATTCCGATTGGGCGACCAACTGCCCGGAATACAAAGTCACGGCAGTGCAGGTGAGCCGCGTAACCGAACCCTCTGCATGGCAGGCCCGGCAGCAACAGTTCGACCAACGACAGCAGCGTTTTCTGGATAGGGCAAAACCCGGATGAAGGAAGTGATACAAACCGTCAGGCGCCAGACCTGGGACCACGGTATCTTGCACGAAGACAGCGATGCCATTGTCACGGAGCTGCCGGTGGCACTGGTGTACAACGGTATTTCCCATGCAGTCATGATGGCCACGCCGGCAGATTTGGAGGATTTTGCCCTGGGCTTCAGTCTTTCCGAGGGGATACTACAGCATCGCAGACAGCTGCTGGATATCGAGGTAAATGAAGTCGATCAGGGCGTGGAGGTGGCCATGACGGTATCCGCTGAAGCATTCAGCGCGCTCAAGCAATATCGCCGCAGTATGGTGGGGCGCAGCGGCTGCGGTCTTTGCGGGGTAGAGTCGTTGGAGCAGGCAATTGGCCCCGCGGTGCGGGTAGAGGGTGCCTGCCAACTCTCGCATCAGGCCCTGCAAGCGGCCGTTGTCGATTTGGGGCAGCGCCAGTCCCTGAAACGCCTTACCGGGGGTGTACACGCTGCTGCCTGGTGCAATGTGGATGGCGAGATAGCACTGCTGCGAGAAGACGTGGGCCGACACAACGCGCTGGATAAAGTGCTGGGCGCATTGCAGCGAACTCCCCATTTCGCGCCGGGCTTTGTATTAGTAACCAGCCGCGCCAGCTATGAAATGGTGGCGAAGTCTGCCAGGTGTAATATTGCGGTGCTTGCAGCTGTATCGGCACCTACCTCGCTGGCGGTGCAACAGGCAGAGCTCAGCGGTGTGACACTGGTGGGTTTTCTGCAGCCGGGCCGCCAGGTGGTCTATGCTAACGGTCAACGTATTGTGGCAGGGCTATAGCTATGGCGGCGCGCCAGATAGACAATCTAGTAAAAATGGCAAACCAGATTGCACTCAATCTTGGTGCCGGTCATGATGATGCCGCTGCCGAAAGGACGGCGCAACATATCAGCCGTTTCTGGACCGCTGCTATGCGCCAGCAACTCACGCAATACTGGCGTGCAGGCGGGGCAGTTGAGCCGGTAGTAGCGGCGAGCCTTGCTGCGCTGGAAGGAAACGAACTTAACCGGAGCGAAGCAGGATGATGGCACAAGCGAGATTACCGAGAGGTGCAGCGGCAGCACTACTTATTTCACTGGCGGTAGTGACATCGGCGCACGCCGAGCAGCAGGAACCGTATCCACAAATTGTTGTTAGCGGGCAGGGCAGTGCCGATATCGCTCCCGATATGGCGGTGCTGCAATTGACTGTCACGCGCGAGGCGAAAACGGCCCGGGCGGCGCTGGATGCCAGTTCGGCAGCGATGGCGGAGGTGCTCAAAGCACTGCGCGCTGAAGGCATTGCCGAGCGCGACTTGCAAACGACGAACTTTTCTATTCAGCCAAAATACGTGTATCCCTCCCCGAAGTCCCAGGACGAAGACAAGTCTCCGCGGATTGTCGGGTATACCGTTCGCAATGGCCTCAGCGTGCGGGTGCGTGAGCTCGGTAAGCTGGGTGGAATAATGGACAAGTCGGTGACGCTGGGTGTTAACGAGGGTGGCAACATTCTGTTTACCAATGACGATGCCACTGGCGCGACCGAGCAGGCACGCGCGCACGCCGTAGCGGATGCTATGGGCAAGGCGAAGGCGCTTGCGGCGGCGGCGGGGGTAAAGCTGGGCAAGCTACTGGAGCTTTCCGAGCAGTCACATCAATCCGGGCCAATGCCGATGATGAAGAGCGAGATGATTATGGCCCGGGCAGCTGACTCGGTTCCGGTAGCCGCAGGCGAAAACAGCTATCAGGTCACGGTGAATATGTCTTACGGCATAGTGCAGTAGTTTTCGCAGGGCACAGTGAGGCTGCCATTCCGGCTTTTGTACCCTATACGATCCATATCAATACACACTCTATAGATCTGTCGACAATAGGTCCCCATGGGAATAGAGATCGAAAAGATCGACTTCGATGAGGCGGACCGAAGTGCTTTCGCTATCCGCCTGGAGCAAAATCTTGCCGTGTTGCAGCAGATGCTGGATGATCCGAGCTTTGGCGAGGGTCCCGGATCTCTGGGTGCCGAGCTCGAAATGTATGTGGTTGATGCTGCAGGCCACCCACTGCATGCCAATGAGGAAATCCTCGCGGCGGCACAGGACCCGCAGCTCACCCTGGAACTGAACCGCTACAATCTGGAATACAATCTGTCTCCCTATGCGCTCGCCGACTCCGCGTTTGCCTCTACCGAGCGGGAAATTCTTGCCCGAATGGACAATCTGCGCGCTGTCGCTGCACCTCTGGGGGGGCGCATTGCGGCCATTGGTATATTGCCTACCCTTCGCCAGACGGACTTTGGTGCACATTGTATTACCGGGTGTCGGCGCTACCATGCATTGGTAAATCAACTGATAAAACGCCGGGGCGACAAGTTTCGTATCGATATTAATGGTGAGGACCCGCTAAAGCTCGAGTTAGCGGACGTTACCCTGGAGGGCGCCAATACATCTTTCCAGGTGCACTATCGTGTCAGGCCTGCGGATTTCGCCGACACATTCAATGCCATTCAACTGGTCACTCCTTTGGCCATTGCCATTGGTGCCAATTCACCCACCCTGTTTGGCCATCGCCTCTGGCAGGAAACGCGTATTCCGCTTTTCAAACAGAGCATAGACACCCGGCATGCCGACCGGTATAGCTGGCGTGAGCCAGCCCGGGTTAACTTTGGCCAGGGTTGGGCCAGGCGCGGTGCGGCGGAACTCTTTCGGGAAGTGGTGCGGATTTACCCCCCTTTGCTACCTGTGTGCGCAGAACAGGTACAGCTTGATCAGCGTGCGGAGGGTGCAGCGCCCGCTCTGTCAGAGTTGCGCCTGCACCAGAGTACTGTGTGGCTGTGGAACAGGCCCATATACGATGATGTGGGTGGCGGCCACCTGCGCATAGAAATGCGAACGCTTCCCGCAGGTCCGACCGCGGTGGATATGGTGGCCAATGCTGCCTTTCTCATCGGTCTGGCAGAGGGTATACGCCCGCACCTGGAGGAAATGCTCCCCGCCTTGCCTTTTTCACAGGCTGAATACAACTTCTACCGCGCGGCTCAGCACGGGCTGGACGCGAAGCTGTTGTGGCCAGACCTCAGGCAAACCGGTTACCGGGAGCAAAGCCTGTGTGACCTTATCGAGCGACTGCTGCCTGTGGCGAGACAAGGGCTCGATACCATTGGCGTGGGGGCGGCTGAGTCCGAACGCTATATTGGGGTGATTGAGCAGCGGCTGCGACGGCGGCAAACAGGGGCGAGTTGGCAGTTGCAAAAAATGGCGCAACTGCAGCGTAAAATGCCTCTTTATGAGGCGCAGCACGCGCTGCTGGAAGTGTTTATGGAGCACAGTGCGGCGAATCTGCCGGTAGCCGAGTGGCCCTTGTGAGGCGATTCAAGTTCATTCGCGATCCGAATGCAGCCAGCATGGGCGATAACGTGGAGGCGTTTCTTGGGGAGTTGGGCGGCCCCGCCTGCATTTTTCTGACGGGTCAGCACCAGGCTGAAACCCGCGCGCTGGTTACGCTCTTGCACGGCAATGAACCCTCGGGCGCGATCGCCTTGCACCGCTGGCTAAAGTCCGGCCAGCAGCCAGCTGTCAACGTGGTCTGTGTGGTGGCGTCGGTGGCTGCGGCGCTTGAACCTCCGCTGTTCAGTCACCGCATGCTACCTCGGGCGCGGGACCTGAATCGCTGCTTCCGGCCACCCTTTGAGGATGCCCAGGGGGTGTTGGCCGAGGAAATACTGGAGATTCTGCGTTTACACCACCCGGAAGCGGTGGTGGATATGCACAATACCTCTGGTTCAGGCCCGGCTTTCGGTGTGTGTACACATATGGACCGGCAACATGATGCGCTGGTTTCTCTCTTTACCCAGCGGATGATTATCTCCAATCTTGGGCTGGGGGCGCTTATGGACATCAGTGAAGGCAACTTCCCCACAGTGACGGTGGAGGTAGGTGGCAGGCTGGATGATCAGGCGCACGAGCTTGCCTATGAGGGTTTGTGCCGCTTCTTCACGGCGTCGACGGTTCTCGATCAGGGCGAGACCGACTGGGGGATTGAATTACTCCGGGACCCCATTCGGCTAGAGCTCAATGACAATGTCACGCTGACCTACGCCGACCAGCCCTGCCCAAACTACGATATAACCCTTAAATCGGATATCGAACACCACAACTTCGGTACCGTGTCGGAGGAGACTTTGCTGGGTTGGGCCCGCGGCCCGGAGCAGGCGCTGTTCTCTGCTCTGGATGTCGGGGGGGGCTGTGCCGTTACCCGCCTGGTACGTATTGAAAATGGTGAGCTTTATCCGGCCCAACCTCTGAAGCTCTTCATGATCACTAATAATGCAGCTATTGCCCAATCGGACTGTCTTTTTTATGCCGTGGCGGATGATGGCAGTACTATTTGTGGGTGATTTTTTCAGTCGTTTTGCGGGGTTTACGGTATAATCGACGAGCTTCGCGATTGTTGTGGCCTCAGCTATGGTGGCAGCATGCAGGCTGAGATTGCTATCTTGATTTATTGATCGATGTAATGGGGTGAGTGCGGTCGCAAGTCCAGGCTGCGCCACCAGAGAACGGAAGCAGTGACACTATGAATACAGAAAATCATTTTGACGTTTTGATTATAGGCGCAGGTATGGCCGGAGGATTGCTGGCCAGGCAATTGTCAGTAGAACAGCCGAATCTGAAAATTGTGCTGGTGGACCGAAATACTCAGTTCGACTGGCACATCGGCGAGTCTACCGTGGAAGTGTTTGATGATTACGCTGTGCGCAACTGCAAGCTAGGCCCCTATCTGGCAGCAAACCATATTGTTAAGCACGGCCTGCGGTTCTGGTTTTATTCAGAGCAACGGGACCTGCCCATGTCCGAGCTTTCGGAACAGGGTCGTTCGCGCTATACCACGCTCAATCGGGGAGTGCAGCTGGATCGGGCGAAATTCGATCGGGACCTCTGTGAGATCAACCGCGCCGCCGGTGTGGATGTCCGGCTGGGCACGACTATCCTGGGCAAGGACGCCCGGGGTGAGCCGGGGATTACCATTGACCCCCACGGAACACATCGCGTGCAGACCACCGATGGCGTGATCACCTGCCGTCACCTGGTCGATGCCGGGGGGCGCAGGGCGCCGCTGGTGAAACAATTGGGTCTTGAAAAGGTGGACGATCGAGTGCAGACCGGATCCTACTGGGCCCGGTATTCGGGTACCCGCTGTATCGACGAGCTGGGCGATGACGCCTGGCGCGAGCGTGTTGAAGGGACCATGCGTTGGAGTTCCACCAATCACTTCATGTACGACGGGTATTGGTTTTGGCTGATTCCGATCAGTGCGGATACCGTCAGCATCGGGGTGACCTTTGATCGACGGATTGCTCCCATGAAGTTCCGTAATGCCGACGAGTTTACCGACTTCCTGCGCTCTCACCGCTGCCTGGATGAACTTCTTGGTGAGAAGGCTGCGGCGCTGGATTTTAAAGGTCTCACCCATATTCGTCGTTGTGCATCACAGTATTTTTCTGATGATCGCTGGTACCTGACAGGCATGTCAGGCTTGTTTGTCGACCCTCTCTTTTCCAACTCCAGCGCGGTGATGGCAGTGTCCAATCGCATGATAGCGAGCATGATCGAAGCGGACAGTGAAGGGAACACGAAGGTGTTTCTCAATCGCCGGCGGCATTTTGACCTTGCCATGCAGAACCTCTACGAGCGCCAGCGGGAATCCTTTGACAAATACCATGCTCTGGGTTCTTTCGACGCATTTGTAAACTGGCAGACGATTCGTTATCACTCCATCCTGAACTACGATATACCCGCGCAACATGCAGATCAAAGGCAGATGATCGCGCGTGTAGACAGCCATGTAGATGGCTGTGGCTGTGCCGTGGGAGTGCTGACTGAGAACCAGCGCCTCGGCGGAGCCAGCGATGCCCTGACCGAGGAGTTTGTCGAATTCATCGATAGCAGAAAGCAATATTACGCCCGTAATCATGGCTATTTCCATGAGAAAACCGAACGGACAGAAACCCGGCAAAAAACTGTAGAGCTGGATTTTGGTGAGGCGGAGGATCGGGAAAGTAAGCTGAACTGGGAGAGTTTCGTGCGCTACTATATTTGTCGCATGTGTGATTTCGATGACATTCCTTTTGACGAACCCTGTTTCAAAGCGCATTTTGTCGCAGACTGGAATGCGGGCCAGAGCCTCGCTGCGATATTTGAGCCGCTAAAAGAGCGAGCCACCACCGGGCAAGCGGCAAATCCTCCCTCGGTCCGCTGGGATTTGAAAGGTCCAGTCAGTGACCAGTTGGTCATCGAGTCTGCCTGGTGGTGCCGATTTACTGGTCCGGATGGCCGTCAGGTATCAGTTTCGGATGCCGGAGGCGGTTAGCGGCAGGGCAAGAGACCTCGTTCGCTGGTACGGTCCGAGGCCGTCAGAGTTAGTCGTCTCCTGGAAAACTCACAATCTCTTCGATAGTTTTTTTGATCCGCTTATCCTTTGCCCTTGCTTGAGCCGTTTTTCTCCGCTCCTGAACAACTGTTAATCGTTTCTTATATATGGCGGAGATGGTGTTGATGCCCGTTTCGTTCAAGTTGCCGGCGTTGCCCAGTGCAGCCTGTGTGGCACAGACGCATGAAGCTGTCATTATGGCACTGGATATCGAGCGTGGGGCTGCGCCCGCTTTTATCAGCTCATTGGCGAGTTGGAGAAAGCGTTGAGTGTTCTCGTACAGTACTTTTTCGTCATTTTCTTCCATGGCTTTTCTCCTTGATTGATAGGGGTTATTAGCGCCGGGCGCTGCAATTTTGTCGGCACCCATGCTATAGTAATTTCTTTCAATACTGTTAGCATAACCCTACCTCGTTAGTGATAAATCACCGGATCCCGTATGAGTTTCTCCGAAAATAACCCCTTGGGTACGTTGTTTTTTGACGCCACTACTCGCTACCCAGACCGTGTTGCCATCAGAACGTCTGCGGTCGATATAACGTATGCTGCCCTACGTCAATATGTTACCCATATGGCGGTGAATTTACGTGCTAGAGGGGTAGGGCGTGGTTCTGTGGTCGGGGTGTATATTCCCGGTAATCCAGCCCGCGCAGCTGCTTCGATTGTGGCGCTGACTCTGCTGGGTGCGCGATGGGTTGCCCAAGACCCTATTTCTGGCGTCCATAAATCGATAAAGCTGACACATTCTCTGTACTTAAATCCCCCTCAGCGCGTCGTGAGTAAAACGATTATGCTCGATGAGGTCTGGCCCGAATTGGGGCAGACCCCCCCCCATATTGCCGACGCCGATTTTGCTGGTTTCAGTTCTGCTGACGATCCCTGGTTTATAGCCACCTCATCTGGCACCACCGGCACCAGCAAATACATGGCGATCAGTGGGCGTATGTACTTTCAGCGAATTATGCGTTACCTGCAATTTCCCGAATCAGACGGCCACTTTCTGACGACTGATTTTTTTGGCCCCTATGCCAATTTCGGCTTCCTGCGATTCTTGTACACGCTCCACATTGGTGGAACGTACGTATACAAGGCAGATTATGAGTACCTGAGCGCACAGAATGTTAACGTGGTTGTAGGTTCCCCGACACATGTTTCAAAATTCCTGGACGGCGTTTCGCCACCCGCCTCGCCCCGAATAGAAGAGGTTCGCATTGGCGGTGCGGCCGCGTCTCCGAAGCTTTTAACAAAGCTTGGTAAGTACTTTAATGTGGTGACAGTGGTCTATGGTTCTACAGAAACGGGACCGATCAGTGCCAAGCGGATTGAAGATCCGCTAAGCGACAGATCAGTTGGGCGCTGCTATGAGGATATCTCCGTTGAAATTGTCGATGAAAGCGGGGAAGTGCTGGCGCCGGAAGCAGAAGGCCTGGTCAGGTTTAAAGCATCCAGTCAGGTAACTGGCTATCTGGGTGACGCCGAGGCGACAGCCAATGCCTTTAAAGATGGCTGGTTTTATCCCGGAGACAAAGGATACCTGTCACAGGGCGGAGAGCTATATATTACCGGGAGAGTACAGGATCACCTGAACATCGGCGGATCGAAGATCAATGCCCAGATGCTGGACGAACTGATGCAAAGCGCTGCCGATATAGAAGATGCACTGTGTTTTCTGGAGCTCGGTGAGCACGGTGTAGAGCATCTCGCTGCGCTAATCACTTTTAGTCCCGAGGCGGACAAAAAACAAGCGGTGAAAAACCTCATCTACGCCCTGCTGGCGAAAGACGTGCATAAAGGGGTGTTGCCCCGGAATATGTACGAGGTCAGTACTGTGCCGCGCAATGACAATGGTAAACCTCTACGCCGTACCGCGGGCCCTCTCACGGAAGGGCTCAGGGCATTTGCACAAGTGGCACAGTAAACCTCATTGTGTCTGTAGTGCTGAATCGGACTGCCTGTGCTGCGCCGTGCCGGGTGTCGGCAAGGCGATCTGCAGGAGAGTGGCTGCGTCTGCTGACCCCAACAGAGTGCGCGGTTACTCGTTGTCTTCCGGAAAGCTCACAATCCTGTCGACCGCGTCATCAATCTTTTCATCAGCGGATCGTTGGGCGTTCTCCTGACGGTTCTTCTGGTTGTGCGCCAGGTGTTTCCTGTATCCGTTGGCGATGCGGTCAACTCCTGCCTCGTCCAGGCTACCGCTGTTACCTACCTCGATGTAGGTCGCGTACACGCAGGAGGCTGTCATCAGGCCCGCTGAAACCACCCGTGGGGGCATGCCCTCAGCGGCCAATTTGTTCGCGAGTTCAATCAGGCGTTGCATGGCATCGTAGTGGAGTTGGTCGTCCGTTTTCTGCATCGTTCTGTCCTTCTGTTTGTTTAATAGTTTGGCGGGATATCCGGGCGTGATGCTATAGCATTTTCTTGGTTCACTGCTACTATGTCGCGCTGTCTGTAGCTAAGATTTCTGGTTCTTTATGAATAATCCTGAAAATAATCCTCTGGGCGCTCTATTTCTCAACTCCTGTGACAAATTTTCCAGCAGGGTAGCCATCAGGGCACAAAATATCGATGTGCCCTACGCACAGTTGGGGGCGGCCGTCACGCACCTTGCCAGCATATTGCATGGCCTCGACATTGGCCGGGGCGCCCTGGTGGGGATGCATATTGGCAAGGATGACATCAAGTCGCGTGTCGCGGTTCTGGCCTTAACCCTGATCGGGGCTCGATGGATCGAGTATGGGGAATACCTCAACGGCCACGATAGCATCCAATTAACACACCTGCTGCACGATGACGGACAGCGCCCACCGGAGCGCTTCTCTATTCACATCGACAAGGTATGGCCGGGAATATCAACTGCTTCACCGGTATCGGAGGCGTCAGAATTCTCCGGTTTTGAATCGCGAGAGGATACCTGGGTTCTGCCCTCATCCTCCGGCACAACCGGAGCACGTAAAACTATGGCGGTGAGTGGCGGGGCTTTTTTTGAGCGTATTGTGCGTCTCGCTGAATACGACAATGACGCGGGTGATTTTTCTGCGGCGGATCTTTTCTTGCCGTACAGTGTTCCTTCCTGGCTGCATTTTCTCCATACAGTGTGTCTTGGTGGCATGTATGTGTTGAACTACAGCTATACATATCTGCTCGCCCAAAACGTTCAGCTGATAGTGGGCTCGCCGCACCAACTGGCGGAGCTGCTGCAGGGCGTGTCACCACCTGATGAGCCGGCACTGCAGGAGGTGCGGGTGATAGGTGGAGCTTTGATCCCCGATTTCCTGAGCCGGCTGCTGCGTTATTTCAGGGTGGTCAGAGCCAGCTATGGCTCGACTGAGACCGGGCCGGTGAGTACCACGCTTTTTTATGAGCCTGCCAGTGAACCTTCCCTGGGCCGCAGTTACCCCGATGTTGAAGTGGAAATCGTAGATGAGCACGATGTGGCCTGTCCTCGGGAGATAGAGGGCATTGTTCGCATCAGAACTTCCAGCCAGGTACAGGGGGGATACATCGGTCAAGCAGAGGCGACGGCGCAGGCATTCCGCGATGGATGGTTTTATCCCGGGGATAGCGGGCGGCTGTCCGCCGACGGTGAGTTCCATGCTACCGAGTGGATTCAGGGTGTTTACAATTTTGCAGGCACCAAGTTCAACATTGCTGAAATGGACAGCATTTTGCAGGCCGGCGAGGCGGTGCAAGATGCCTTGTGCTTCACCGAACTGGACGAATTTGGCGTGGAGACGCTCGCGGCCCTGATTGTCCTCGGCCCCGGCGCAGACAGGAAACCGGCTGTCAAAACCCTGGTTCGCGCGCTCCTGGCCGCAGAATACCCGCTGCCTTTATTGCCGAGAAATATCTACCAGGTTGACGCAATACCCCGCAACCCCAATGGCAAGGCCATGCGCCACGAGGCGGCCGCGCTGGTGGCGAAGCTCAAGCCCATTGCACAGGTAGAGGTGTAACGCCTTGCGCCAAGTTCATGCCTGATAAGAAGAAACACAGCGTAGCGGTTATTGGCGCTGGCATAACCGGTGCGTTTACCGCATACCTGCTGGCCCGGGATGGTCATCCGGTAGTGCTGCTGGATGGCGAAACTGCAGCCTACCGGGCCACCAGCTGTAATCCTGGGGGAATCAATCCACTTCACGGTCCCGGCTTGCCTGTTCCGATGGCCGAATTTTACCTGTCTTCGCACAAACTGCACGCGCAGTTGCGCGAACAAGTAATGAATCTTTCTGGGATAGACTATGGCTTCCGCGTTATAGACAGGCTGTTCCTGGCTTTCTCCGCGGACGAACAAAAGCAGCTGCTGGCTATGGGCCAGGAGTACCGTGCCCAGCCGGGTTTTACCGCGCAATGGTTGACTCCGGACGAACTGAAGGCTCTCGACGAGCGAATCAGCGATAGCGCACTGGGAGGCCTGTTCACCAACGGTAACGCCATTGTTGACAGCGAATTGTATTGCGAGGCGCTGCTGCAGTCTGCAATCAAGCTGGGTTGCAGGTATATCAACAGTGATGTCAACGATGTGATTGTTGCGGCAGGGCGGGTAACGCATGTTGAGACGACAGCGGAGAAGATAGCGTGTGAGGCAGCGATCGTCGCTGCTGGCTACAACACTGCAGCAATTTGCAGCCGGCTCGGGCTTGCCGTTCCTGTTGCACCGCTCAAGGGTGAATTGCTGGTAGTCAAACTGCCCGGTGCACCGCTGGAGTTTGATATTACCCGGGGTCTTTGGGGACTGTACCAGTTGCGGGACAACCTGTATTGGCTGGGTGGTACCAAGGTACCTGCGGAGGACGACCCTGGCGTATCGGAGCAAGGTAAGCGGGATATTGACCTGGTCCAGCATTTCTTTACAACCCAGTTAAGCGGCATTTTTCAGTTCAA
>CAXBNX010000009.1:0-136933 GCA_963977275.1 uncultured Haliea sp.
TGAGAGTAGGTCATCGCCAGGCTTCTAAAAAAGAAAACCCCCGTAGCTTCGCGCTGCGGGGGTTTTGTTTTTTGGGGTGTAGTGATTCTCCATCCCGTCCTGACGAAGCCTCCGGTTGCGATCTGACCGAACCTACACCGCAAGTGCGCAGATGAGGCGCCAACGGCGATCGCACGCGACCCCGCCGAAGGGAACACAAGTACCGACTGCGACCTGTAGTAGGTGGGGGGTAAATATACTGATTAGGTACGCTTTAGGAGTTTCCGCCTAGACTTCTTCCAGAAGCTCGCGCTAGAGTGGCTGCAACTTGAGATGTACTAATGACCGGGTGTGAAGATAAAAATAACAGCTTACCTGTTTTTACTTGGGCTGCAGTTTCTCTGCGTTGCATCGCTGCGCGCGGAGACGGTTGCGATAAAGGTATTGGGTGGCGACGGTCAGCCCATGCCCTTTGTGGTAATCAGTGCAGAGGGCGCTCCCGAAACCTTGCGTTCGACTGGTGTTACCAATGCGATCGTCGACCAGATTAAGCGGCGCTTTTCACCCTATATCACGCTGGTTCCCACTGGTGGAGACGTGCTTTTTCCCAACCAGGATGATACGCGCCACAACGTGTATTCTTTCTCCGGCAAAAACAGCTTTGAACTACCATTATACAGAGCGAATGACGCGCCACCGGTGAGGTTCGAGAGCCCAGGTATAGTCAAGATCGGCTGCAATATTCATGACAGTATGAAAGCTTATGTTGTGGTAACTGACAATGGCTCGGCCACCGTAACCGATAGTGATGGACTTGCAATGATAAGTAGCGTTGCGCTGGTCGCGGGGGCAAATCTCAGTGTCTGGCATCCAGGTCTTGCGGCACCGATTACAATAGTAGTGCCTGCCGCCAATATTGGCGGCGACTTAGTCCTGAGCATAGTGCTCAAGGGAAAATGGCAGGACCCCCAGGCGGGAAAATCTATAGACAACCTGGAAAGCCTATTACGGCGTTATTCCTTAGATGCGGACTAGCTTTCGCGCCAAACTGCTGTTTTTCATTCTTGTTGTAGTCATCCTGACTCTTTCCAGCACGATGATTGCCGTGCTGCGAGCAACCAATTCCAATGTGACCACACTGGTGGGAGAGGAGCTAAAGGTAGTACAGCGAGTGTTTCTCTCGTTGCTGGACTATGAGAGAAATCAGCTACAAATGCGCGCTGAGCTGCTCGCTGGAGACTTCGCGTTCAAGCGAGCAGTAGCCACGGGAGATCGTGAAACGATAGTGACAGCGCTGGCCAATCATGGTGACAGAATCGATGCTGACTTGCTGTTCATGCTCAGCAGCAATTTCGAAGTCTTGATGAGCACACACCGGGATGAACAGCTGTTAAAGCGGTTGAGAAATTCCCTAGACAACAGAAATCCACGCAGTATAAAGGTCACACCACTTATTCAGGGTGAACCTTTTACACTCGTTCTGGTGCCAGTCGTTGCACCGGATCTGATAGGCTGGATTGGCCTAGGCATTGAAGTGGACAAGGGCTTGCTGGATAGGCTGCGGGAGATAACCGGGGCGGAGATTACTCTGGTGTACGGTAACGCTATGGGCGTCCGCCAGCTTTCTACGCTGGCCAGCTCGCGCTTTTATGATGTTTCCAACTTTGACTCTGTTCGAGAGGCTGTTACCGCGACGGAGGAAAGGCTCAAGAATGACAACTGGCTGAGTGAAACTGTAGTGCTGGACGAGATCGGGCAGGGCGAGCTGATTGCCATTCTGTCTTCATCTCTGGATACCGCGCTGACGGGGTATTCAGCATTACGTTTGCAAATGATACTGATTGCTGTATCGGCATTGGCCCTCGCCGTGCTGACAACAATACTCGTTTCGCGATGGGTTACCCGGCCAATTTACCGTCTGGTGACGGCCGCAAAGACAATAGCCGATGGAAACTATTCGCAGCAGCTGGACCTGGAGGCAGACGAAGAATTTCGACAACTGGGTGATGCGCTCAACATAATGCAGGGCGCTGTAGCAGATCGCGAGGCCCGCATCAGCCACCAGGCACAACACGATATGGTGACGCAGCTGCCGAATCGCAACTATATAAAGTCCCGATTTAACAGCCATGTTACTGATAGTCTGCCGGGCAGCCAATTCGGTTTATGCCTGTTGCAGCTGAGCAATTTGGCCCACTTGACTGATCTCTACGGCAGCGATTTCAGCGATGATGTGCTAAAAAAAGTCGCGGAGCGCCTTAGTGATAACTTGCGCCGCGGCGACCTCGCGGCGCGAGTGGCTGACAATCAGATTTTGCTTTTCTACGATGATCTTACCCACGATGGTGTCGCACAGGTGGCTCACAAATTAATTGGGGTTTTTGCCGAGTCGATTACTGTTCGTGGTGTACCAGTGCGTGCTGAGCTGTGGCTGGGGTTTATCCTCTGTCCGCAGCACGGTCAGGTGTTTGACGACGTATTGCGCAGGGCACAGATTGCTCTGGCGTTTGCTCGTACAAATAGCCACTTATACGCCGTGTACCAGATAGGACAAGATGAAAAACACTTGCGCCAAATTCAGGTCGCCAATCGACTCCAGGTAGCTACGAAACGGCGGCAGTTCACAGTGCTGTATCAGCCGAAATACCAATTGGGGTGTCACCGTGTCGAGCAGGCCGAGGCCCTCGTTCGATGGACGGATGACGAGCTAGGCCAGGTGTTTCCTGACGAGTTTATTCCATTGGCAGAGCAAATCGGCATTATTTCCAAGATTAGTGACATTGTGCTCGATATTGTGCTCGCCCAGCAATTGCGCTGGCGCGAGGCGGGTTTGGAGCTGGCGGTCTGCGTCAATTTGTCAGGTCTGGATGTATTGCAGGAAAGTTTTGTACGCGGGGTAATTGAAAGACTGCATCAAAGCGGGCTGCCCAATAGTGCACTGGTGATGGAAATAACCGAAACGGCGTTAGTGGCAGATATGGAGCTGGCACTGAAAAATCTCGCATTATTTGAGGCGGCCGGCATCGAAATGTCTATCGATGATTTTGGTACGGGGTACTCGTCTCTGGCTCAGCTCAAGGCGTTGCCCGTCCAGGAACTGAAGATCGACAAGAGCCTGATACAGGAATTGGACACTGATAGCGATGATAAGCTCATCGTTCGGTCTACGGTGGAAATGGCGCACTTCATGGGACTGAAAGTTGTTGCCGAAGGTGTCGAGAGTCTGCCAATTGTTCAGATACTGCATGGTATGAGTTGCGATTCGATCCAGGGTTACTACCTGGCAAAACCAATGCCGGGTGACGAATTGCAGATGTGGTTGGCACAGCCGCCTTCTCATGTAACCGAATTAAGAGAGACACTGAATGCATCGGATTAGCATCACAATCGTGTTTTTTACGACGTTCTTTGTGCCGTTGTCTGGCCACTCGCACAGCAAGTTGCTGGCTACGGGTGGTGCAACTCAAATTGAGGGGCAGGCTGGCGGCGGTATTGTGCCCTGGGCAGTGATTAGCGGCTATGGAGATACAGGCGAGTGGGGCGTGGCTGCAGCCTTTACCCGTGTGAATGTCGACGATTTGCAGCTGAATATTGCGTCGATAAATGCCAGTGTGGACAACCGAGTGGAATTCAGTTTCAGTCGTCAGGAGCTGGACGTCAAGCCACTAGATTTGCAGATTCGTCAGGATATATTTGGAGCCAAAATATCGCTCGCAGGCGATGTGCTATACGGCTCGGTCCCGCAGATTAGCCTGGGTATGCAGTACAAAAAGAATCGCGATTTTGATGTCCCTGCCTCTCTCGGTGCAGATTCTGACAGTGGTGTGGACATCTACTTTTCCTCCACTCGCCTCTGGTTAAACGCGCTGTTGGGGCGCAATGTGTTGGCAAATGGTACGTTGCGCTGGACAGAGGCCAATGAGGTTGGCTTGCTGGGTTTCGGCAATGCTAAGGGCAAGGGTTATTCGATGCAGATAGAGACAAGCGTGGGGTTGTTTATCAGTCGTCACTGGGTAGTTGGTGTTGAGTATAGGCAAATGCCCAATAATCTCGATGGCGTGCGTGAGCAGGATTGGTGGGATGCCTTCGTGGGCTGGTTTCCAAACAAGTATGTCGCCGTCGTTGCCGCCTACAGCGATTTGGGTAACGTTGCTGGCCTTCCCGACCAGAGTGGCTTGTATCTCTCACTACAACTGACACCCTGATCGCAATGCTGCTGCGACCATTTTGCCTGATGCTTGTCCTCCTGCTAGCCGGCTGTTCGTCGGCTCATCAGCAACGAAATAGTCTGTATGCACAGTTGGGCGAGCAACAAGGTATAACACGTATTGTCGACTATTTTCTGGCTGAGTTGGCCGGTGACGACGATGTGCTGCCGATGTTTGCCAACACCAATATAGAGCGTTTTCGAGAAAAACTGATTGAACAACTTTGTTTTCTGGCGGATGGTCCTTGTGAATATACGGGTGATTCTATGCGGGATGTTCACCGCGGTATGGATATCAGTCATGCTCAGTTCAACAGTGTTGTAGACGACCTTATCCGTGCCATGGAGCGGCAAGGTGTGGCTGTGCGTGCGCAGAATGCACTTTTGCAAAGGCTAGCGGCGCTGTATGGTGAAGTGGTGCGCGAAGCTGAACCACTGTTAGACCAACACTTTTAGGCTCGAGGGTTGCAGTCTAGATAAATTGGGGCGCAGCCATAAAATGAGGCTTGCAGTTCATGGCACAGGTTGGGGGATTTGGTGACCTGTGGCTGGGGCAGCTCTAGACTTCGGTGGTGTCAGTTGATGCGAAACGATAACCGTTTTTCCCTGATTTTTTCACCTCGTACATCGCCTGGTCTGCGTGCAGCCGGAGTGTGCGTTCATCGGCGCCGTTGTCGGGGTAGATACTGATACCGATACTGAGTCCAACACTCATGCTGTCATCCAAATATTTAAACGGCAACGTTGATAATTGCGTCAGGCGGAGTGCAACTTTTGCGATTTGTTCCTCGCTGCCAGCCTGGCTCAGCAGGACAATAAATTCATCGCCGCCGACGCGAAATATAGCGTCTTCTTCGCGAAGGACTGACACGAACCGTCTTGCCTGCTCCTTCAGCATTAAATCACCGCATTCGTGACCGTAGGTGTCATTGACGGATTTAAACCCGTCTAAATCGAGAAATAGAAGCGCTATACGCTGTTTATAGCGGCGGCTTGTGGCGAGCATAAAGTTCAGGCGATCCGTCAGCTGACGTGGCGCCAGCAGACCAGTGAGTGGGTCGCGGTTCGCCAATTCCTCAATTCTATTGCGTTGAGCCGTTACTTCCTCAAATAAATCATGCGTCGCTGACTGCAGTGATTGTACTGCCTGAAATACAAAAAAGGGCATAATCGAGGTGGCAACAACCAGAGTTATCCAGGACGACCAGCTCGTCAAATAGGTATTCGGGTCTACTGGGACCGTTAGTACACCGTTTATGAAACACCAACCAATTGCCAGAACTCCCAGTGCTGTAAAAATGGTGAAAATCAAGCCTGATAATGGTGTATGGAGCATGCTAAAAAGTAAACTCGTTACGACCAGCCACCACATACCGACACCCAAAAGGCCCAGCTGTATTAGTCCTCCAATACCCACACAGCTGAACAGGCCAATGACGATAAAGATTTTAGTTCTGATGGGCATCTGACGGCGCGTTAAGTAACTTGTAATAGCGATAGCACCCAGCGTCACATGTGCCGTATATAAGGGTAACCATCCTGTTATTGGATATCTTGAAAGCGAGGCGGGAACACCGAGTATTGCTAAAATGAATGCACCGAGAAGGATACGATCAACGACATCCATGCGAATCTTTTGAGTTAACTCATGCTCGGTAGTATTTTCCATTCTCTGAGTCTTTATTTTTTTCTCTCAGGCACCGGTAGTGCGAGAAAGTATCTCAAATGCTACGAGTCTTTGCATCTAATATCGCGGGCAGGCATAAGGCTCATAATCCCCTCTACTTTCCCTTTCATTCTGCTCTACAGATTCTCCAGTGGGTTAACGCTACGGGCTGGTAGCTGCGAGCGAGAACCAACAGGACACTCACCCAGCTATGTGGCGGGGCTATCGAACATGAACGCTGTTGGCTTTCGTACAAAAAAAACCGCGACTAAAGATCGCGGTTTCCTGAGCATTTTATACTGACAAGGGGCCTGGCTACCAGTACACCTGAGCTAGGCTTCGTTGGGGTCAGGTGGCGGTGGCGGCGCCGGTACGCAACCATACGTTACGCTAACGGGGTCACTGCCTTCGGGCGATACGGTTACTTGTAAGCCGGGCTCTTCGCCACCTTCCACAGCCTCACCCCCCGTTCGGATATTATCGACTTTGAATGCACCTATGGAATTAACGTTGGTAACGGTGAAACTTGATTCACCAATAACTTCACAAGTGCCGATTCCAGTGAGGGTCACAGTCGAGCCGGCAGGTAGCCGGTTATTGAATTGATCTGAGATATATAAGGTATAGGAACCGCCATTCCAGAGAGTGGTATCTACGGGATTTCTGTTTATGTCCCGATAAAGCGCGACTGTCCACACAGGAGTAGACAAAATCACCACTATATCATCCCGGACATTGATCAGCTCTCGCTTACACCATATACCGTCTCCCTCAGGCGGGCAGAGCAGTCCGTTGTACAAGGCAGGGTTATTGTTCCTGTCGAATCTACCGTTATCATTGAAGTCAACAAAAATCTCCTCCTGGCCAGCGATGCACTGTGGCGTCTCGGCGCCAGCACCCTCGCAAGTTGTCGTTGCGGGATTGAAGATGCCGTCTTCGTTATTGTCCAGAAAGGCTTCGCTCAGGTTCGCAAACAGGTCCCGTTCGTCTTCGTCCATTATGCCGTTGCCGTTTCTGTCAATAAATGATTCCTCGCCGATAGCGGTAACCAATATTGTAGAGCGACCGCCTCTGGTGAATCCCAGGTCGCTGGGGCAGGGGCCAGAATTGCCATTATGCTCGGGACAATTGTATGGGGTGCTAGTTATAGTCTTAATAAATTCACTACCGGTTAATGTCGGAAAGCGCGGTGCCTGGCTACGCCATATCACCGAGCACACCCCATCAACTGTTTCGCATGAGGGCTGAATAGACCCGTATTCAGTTGTGAAAACGGCGCTGGTACCATCTGTAACGGGGTTGTTGAACTTATCTGACATGGCCACATTTATTGTTCGTGTTACGCCGTCCACGGTCATGCCTTCTTCTACTACAAAACCCCCATCTCCTACGGAAATACTGATAGAGTTTTGGTCCGGCAAGCCAGTTGTGACTGTGAGAAGATCTGAAACAGTCGATACATCCTGGCTAGTCCCGTCTCCTGCTGAAACCGTGGCAATTACACGGACGACAGTGGGAATATCTCCCGAGATGACGTTGGTTGCAACAATGCCTTCGCTGGAGCTAATTGCTGAGCTGGAAGAAAGCGACATTCCGCCCACCGTAGTTGTTAGCGCAAAATCGACAGTGATGCCGCCCACTGGGCTGTTATCACTATCTATTACCTTGAACGAAACGGTAGAAGATTCAGTTCGCTCGGGTGTTCCACCAGTGCCGCGCAACACGATAGTTGTGGGGACAGCATCGAGGAAAACAAAACCATTGGCCGATGGCGCCGCAATGGTAACTGTGCCGAGAGCTTGCGCAGTCGAGCCTTCCAGAGCAGCTGTGATTTGGTCGTTGCCCGCGCATCCGGCAGCTAAGTAGGATACGTTGATCTTGCCATCTCCAGATACAATGGGACTCTCTGGCTCTAGGGTTGCCTGTGCCGAGGAAATGCAGCCGCTATCGAATGAGACAGTTTGTGACCCCTCTGCCAGATCGCCATTTTCGTCGAGAACGACCAGCGATAATTGTGCTACTGCTCGTGAGGCTATGGCAGCTTCAGGTTCTATACCAATCTCATTTTCGATAAAATCGCCGTCACTATCCAGGTAGCCAAGCCGCAGGCCGCTACTTCCGATCTGGAAATTCAGGGTAGCAGTAAAGGTGCCGGTATCGTTGTCTGCACTGGCGGTGAGTGTGCCAGCGCCCTTAGTGTTGGCATCGACCTGGACTCTGAAGGTTGCGATACCGGAACTATCGGTTAAGGCTGTACCGCTTGCTGGAGAGATGGTTCCGGCGGTTGTCACAACATTAACTACCACATCGGCTACCACCTTGCCGTTTTTGCCGTTTTTGGTCACCTTGACCGTGACGGTGGTGGGTGCACCAGTGGCTAGACTGTTGGTTTCATTACCGTTGGCATCGACCAGCGCCAGCGTTAGGAAATAGGTGTCATCGCCGTCCTGGTCGGGAACAAAACTGCCACCTCCGCCGCCACCTCCCCCGCAGGCCGTCACAGTAAACAGGAGCGCAAAAGCCACCAGCAGGCGGCCTGAGAGTGAGGCAAACCGAGTAATCATCTTTATCCCCTTTTGCCCGCTATAAAGCGGGTCTATTTTATGATCCGTCGCTTCCCGATTCTGGAGAGTTCAGCCAGAGAGTCAACAATTCAATCCACTTTTTACAGCTTACCACGCAACAAGTCAAAAACTCGATAGATAACATGGTGATAGGCCGTATTTGTGATTTTCTACACAAAGTATTAATTCGCCACTTACAGGTGAGCTTCACATATGCGCATAAATATCTCATATATTATTCGATATAGTTATATCTTTCCATTTGGATCCCGTAATACAGCGGGAGGGAAGAGATAAAGTCTCAAAGTGCTGTATTTCGCGATGGCTTCGAGCTGATAACATGCGCGCCATGGAATCCAAACCCGCCAACCGCAGCCGCCTCTCGGTATCAATCGTATTGCACCACAGCTCCCTCAAGATGCTGCAGAGGGTACTCCAGAGTCTCTCCCGCTCGGCCGGTGTGGCGCACGCGGCCGGTTACGTCGGTGCGGTAGTCGTGGAAGTGCTGGACAATTCGTCCGATTACGATTTTCGCCAGCGCGCAGCCCAGGTTGTACAGGGGTGGCCAATCAACGCTTTCTTTCGTGTGGTGTATAGGGGGCTGCAGGAGAATCGAGGTTTTGGCGCCGGCCACAACGTGAGCATCGCACAACTGGAGAGTGAATTTCACCTGGTGCTGAATCCGGATGCGGAACTGGCGGAAGAAGCACTTAGCGTGGGGCTGTCGAGCTTGCAGGAGGACCAGAGTATTGTTCTGCTCAGTCCAAAAGTGCGGGGAGAGGATGACGCGCAGGAGTTTCTCTGCAAGCGTTATCCCTCACTTTTGGTGCTGTTGTTACGCCCCTTTGCTCCACGGCTTATTCGCCGCATCTTTCGCAAGCGTCTTTATCGTTATGAAATGCGCGATGTGTGCAGCGAAAATCAGGAGGCGGATATTTTGCTGGCAAGCGGTTGTTTCATGTTGGTTCGAACGATGTCACTGCAATCTGTAGGTGGGTTCAATGACAAGTATTTCCTCTATTTTGAAGATTTCGATCTGTCCATCCGGTTGGCCAGTCAGGGGCGACTGGTGTTCAACCCGGCAATTCAAATTGTGCACCATGGTGGCTACGCCGCCCGGAAAGGCCTGCAACACGTGAAGTATTTTATACGCTCAGGATTCACATTTTTCCGTGAACATGGCTGGCGTTGGATATAGGTCGGTGCACAAAACTGGTAGACTCGCCTTTTGGATGGCAGCACTCGGCTCCCATGGATGAGTTAACCCGAACCAGGTATCTACAGGCCCTGGGTACAGACAGCTATATTTCACGCCGCCAGTTGCCCGGGGCGGCCGCTACCCGGCGCCTGGCGATTGTACAGTCGTCACCCCGGCCTTTGCCGCAAGCTGTACCTGCCCTGGCCGAGAGTGTTGCTCGCGGCCCCTCTGTGCCTGTCAAAATGCCCCGGTTAGAGGCGGATTCCGCGGTAGCGGCGCCGGAAGCCGCTCCCGGCCGCCCGGTTGACCTGAAGCGTAACGATCCCGAATTCAGCCTCGTTGCTATTCATTGTGGTGGTTGGCTGTGGCTCGAAGAGCAGGGGGATGCTGGTCTGCTCTCCGAGCAGTTACTGCTGGTGCAATCCATGGCGGTTGCACTGGGGATGACCAAAGGTGACGCGGACAAACGCGCCTCTTCGGCCCGGTTCGATTGGCCGATCCATAAAAACAGGCAGCTGGATCAGGGAGAGGACGCTGCCCGCTCAAGTGTGGCGGGATTTATTCAGCGCAAGCTGGAACAACTCTGCTGTCAAGGCCTGGTATTGCTGGGCAGGGAATGTGAGGGACGCTTGGCGCTGGACCAACTGGATTGTGCACGGGTTGCACGGACAGTCAGCACGGCACAAATGTTGCGCAACCCCTTGCTCAAGCAGCAAGCCTGGCGCGACTTACACCCGGTTTCCCAGCAAACGTGAGAGCCGCCAGCCAGGCACTGGCGCGGCCAGGCAAAGTCGCTGATGCCCCGGCACTGGCAGCCATTGAGCAACGGGTAAGCCCGAGTCCCTGGAGTGAACAGCAGTTCTTTAGCGCCTGTGCAGGTGAACACAGTCGGGAGCGAGTACTGGTAGTCGATAACAGCCGGCAGATACAGGGTTTTGTCATATATTCCGAGGTGCTCGATGAGGCCTCTATTCACAATATTGCGGTAGATCCAGGCTCGCAGGGTAATGGCCTGGGAGAATTATTGCTGTCTACGGTACTTGCACGGCTGCGCGACTGTGGCACTCACCGTTGCTTGCTGGAAATGCGTGTCTCCAACGAAGCCGCTCACGGCTTGTACCGCAAGCTCGGGTTTCAAGCGGATGGATTGCGCAAAGACTACTATCCGACGGCATCCGGCCGCGAGGATGCCGTGTTAATGTCCCTGGTGCTACGCGAACAGGAGTGAAGAAATAGACTATGAACGTGTTGGAGACAGAGTGGTGGACTATGGCGCTGCCACCCGAGTGGTGGGCTGACTCTGAAGAGGACAGTATCCTTGTGGGTGATCGCGATGACGTGGGGTGCATCGAAATTTCAACTCTGCACAAGGAACAGGGGGAGTTCGACCTCGCCGAGGCAGCGGAAATTGCGCGCTCGGAATCAGCTCTGGCACTGGAATGGAGCAAGGTCAACCTGGGTGACTTTGAAGGAGTGGTCAGTCAATTCGTAGAGGAGGGTGCGGCAATTCGCGAATGGTATGTTATTCGCCGAGGTATGTTGTTATTTATCACCTACAGCTGCGATGAAGACAATCGCGGTATGGACGATGCCGCAGTCGATGAGCTGCTGGATACGCTGACGTTAGTGGATACGCCCTAGGAAATATGTCCGGTTACGCGGACACGCTTTGCCCCCTTCACTGGTCTGGCCTTGAGTGCATCCTGGCGCCGCTTGATCTGGGCATCTACCAGGTTTTTTCCGGCGATTAACAGGCCGGTAAAAATAAAGGCGCCCGGCGGTAGAATTGCCAACAGGAAATTGGGGTAATCGTCGATCATGGTCAATTTCCAGTCTGTGGCCCCCGGCCCGAACAGCAAGTCCATATTTGCGAACAGGGCGCCGGTGCCCAGCAGTTCGCGCAGTGCACCCAGCAGTATCAGCACGAGGCCAAAACCTGCTCCCATGATCAAGCCGTCGTAGGCGGCAGGCGCGAGTCTGTTGCGGCTGGCAAAACCATCTGCCCGGCCCAGAATCACGCAGTTGGTGGTGATTAACGGCAGGAAAATTCCAAGAATCTCGTACAGCTCATAGGTAAACGCCTGCATGAGTAGTTCGATACAGGTTACAGCAGAGGCGATAATCATCACAAAGGCGGGTAAGCGTATAGCGTCAGAAACAATGTTGCGTATCAATGATACCGAGATGTTTGAGCACACCAGTACCATGGCCGTGGCAGCAGCCAGGCCGATGGCATTGACCACACTTGCCGTTACCGCCAGTAACGGGCACAAGCCCAGCAGCTGAACGATAGCCGGGTTGTTTTTCCACAAGCCGTTTAACGAAAGTTCTCGGTAGCTGACATCGGTCATTATTCCTCTCCAGTAGCAGGGGTCGCTGCCACACCTGCAAACAGGCTCTTATGGTTTGCCTCAGCGTACTGTAATGCGCGGAGGGTGGCGGCGACAACTGCCCTTGGCGTAATCGTGGCGCCGGTAAACTGGTCAAAAACCCCCTTGTCTTTTTTTACCGCCCAGCCAGAGAGCCCGGGATTTTTCAGGGAGCGGCCATTGAAGCTGAGTATCCAGTCCGATTTCCTGGCATCTACCTTGTCGCCAAGACCGGGGGTTTCCCTGTGGCTCAGGGCGCGCACCCCGGCGATGCTGCCATCGTTATTAACTCCCACAATCAATTCAATATCGCCTGTATATCCGTCGGGGGCGGTTACCGGGATGATGGCCGTCACCACATCCTCGCCTTTGCGCGCGATGTATACGCGCCTGTCTTCGGCCAGGCCGAGGCCCGCAGTTTCCGGGCCTACCACGATCACATCATCGAGCATGGAGTTGTCGTGGCGGTCTCGTGGCACAATCTGTAACAGTGCTTTTTCCTCGGCTATACGCTTTTGTTCACCTATCCGGTCTTTGGTGAGCAGGTAGGTGCCGGTAATCAATAGCGTAGTGCACACGGCGAACATGGCCAGTAGCACGCTGTTGCGGGTTATAGACTCCCTCAGCATATCAATTTTCCCCTTCGCCACGTTTGTGGCCGTAGGTGCGGGGACGGGTGTAGTTGTCTATCAACGGCGCGGCAAAATTCATGATAAGCACGGCAAAAGCTACGGCGTCAGGGTAGTTTCCCCTGACCCGGATGATGTATATCAGCGCACCGATCATTGCCCCGTAAACCAGGCGACCGCGCACGGATACCGCGGAGGTGACCGGGTCTGTGACGATGAAGAAAGCACCGAACATGGTCGCGCCACTGAGCAGATGGAACAACGGTGAGCCGCCGCTCGCTGAGCTTCCTCCGTCGTAAAAAACCGCTGCCATGAAGGCGAGAGTGGCAAGCATCGCAATCGGCGCATGCCAGGTAAAAATACGCTGGTACAGCAGCCAGGCGCCACCCGCGAGAAAGGTGAGATTGACCCACTCCCACCCAAGACCTGCCCAGCGTCCAAACTGTGGCGTTTGTGCCCACAAGTCTTGCACCAGAAGACTGCTGTTCTGTTTCATCAGGTCGAGGGGAGTTGCCATGGTGATGCCATCGTAGCCTGACGGCCAGAAGCACGCTCGCAGGGCATCTAGCAGGCTTGGTAATTCACCCAGCCCGCGGGGTGGTGCCCAGGCGGTCATTTGTACGGGGAAGGAAATGAGCAGGATCACGTATCCCGCCATGGCGGGATTAAAGGGGTTGTAGCCGAGGCCGCCATACAGGTGTTTTGCCAACAGGATTGCACAGGCAACTCCGGTGGCGATAAGCCACCAGGGGGCGTAAGGCGGGAGCGAGATGGCCAATAGTGTCGCCGTCACCAGCGCACTGTAGTCCTTCAAGTAGAAGCCGATTGGCCGCCGCCGTAATTTGAGGGCGAGCGCCTCGCAGGCAATTGCCACTAGGGCGGCCCACAGCAGGTTAACCAACGTGCCGAAACCGAAGAAATGGGTGAGGGCGATGATACCGGGCACGGTTGCCAGCAATACGTTCTGCATGACCCGTGGTGTGCTCATGGGGCCGTGGGCGTGGGGTGACGTGATACGCAGCAGCGCCATGTCAGGCAGCTCCGCCGGACTCGAGCTGTTCTCTGGCCGTGTGGATTTTCTCTTCGAGGCGCGTGACGGTGGAGGTCAGAGCATCCACAATCTTTTGCTCTTCACCGCTGTTCTGGCTCTCGGCGAGCCGCGCCCGTGTTTTTTCCAGACGTTGCTCCAGGCCTTTAAGGCTCTCCCGGGCCTTTTCCTGTGGGCTCAATCCTGCATCTACGGCGCGTGCTGCCTTGGCTTTGGCGATGGCGGCGGCTGCCGGGTCGGCAGGTGAATCATCGCTTCTGGCGACTGTGCTCGATCCAATATGCTCCTGTAGCGCTTTTTCAGCGGTCTCCAGCTTTTGTCTGGTCTTGTCTACCCCAGTCTGCAGGGCAGCCACCAGATCGCTGTCTTCCGCCTGGGCCTGAGTCAGTTTGGTACTTGCGGTCTCCAGCCTTTGCCGTGTGGTGATCACCGTTTTCTCCAATTTTTCCCGCTCGCTTACCCCGGTATCCGTCCCGGCCTGTTGTGCTGCTTTTTTGGCTTTGGCGCGATCTATCGCTGCCTGGATCGGATCTTCGTCGCCGCTACCACCGGCGGCAGCGATCTGGGCGCGCTTCTCTGCCGCCAGTTTGCGAGCGGCACGTTTTGCCGCCTTCTCCGCATCCTCGCGTTCTATGCGTTGCTGGCGTGCCTCAAAGCGGATGCGCGATTGTTCTGACCTCTCATGTTCGTGGCGCAGGTGCAGGATTTCAGCCTTTGATGCGCGGTAGTACTGTACCAGCGGAATATTACTGGGGCAGACCCAGGAACAGGCGCCGCACTCAATGCAGTCGAACAGATTGTGCTGCTCCAGTTTTTCGAATTCCTTGCCCTGAGCAAACCAGAACATCTGCTGCGGCAGCAGGCTGGCCGGGCAGGCCTGTTCACACATGCCACAGCGAATACAGGCCTGGGCGGGGGAAGGTGGAGGTAACTCTGTGTCGGTGGGGGCGAGCAGGCAATTGGTCGTCTTCACGATGGGAACATTGGGCTCCGGGACCGTAAACCCCATCATGGGGCCTCCCATCACCAGGCGCCGATTTTTGTCTGCCTCATACCCGGCCAGTGCCAGCAGGTAGTTCATTGGAGTACCCAGCAGCACCTCAAAGTTGCCAGGGTGGCGCAGCGCTTTGCCGGTTACTGTGGTAATGCGTGATATCAGCGGTCGCCCCTTGCAGAGCGCGTCATGAACGGCAACCACGCTACCGATGTTTTGGCATATCACACCCACGTCGAGCGGCAGTCCGCCGCTCGGCACTTGTTTTCCCGTAAGAATCTCGATCAGCTGTTTTTCCCCGCCGGAGGGGTACTTGGTGGGAAAGGGGACTATTTCGATGCTGCTGCCCTGTGCGGCAGAATTCAGAGCCGCTATGGCCTCGGGTTTGTTGTCCTCCACGCCGATCAGTGTCGCGTCCGGCTTTAGCAATTGCTGCAGGATTTTAATGCCCTCGATAATCCGCTCGGGCCGCTCCCGCATCACGATATCGTCGGCGGTGATATACGGTTCGCATTCGGTGCCATTGATAATGAGCGTTTTAACCTGGCTGCCCTGTCTGGTGGACAGTTTGACCGCAGTGGGGAAGCCGGCACCACCCATACCGGCAATACCGGCATGGCGAATCTGCTCGAGCAGCTGCTCTGGCTTCATGGTCCGGTAGTCTGCCGTTGTTGGCACCGTAAGCCAATCGTCCTGGCCGTCGGTAGCGATCACAATACACATTGCCAGCAGGCCCGAGGGGTGGGCGATCAGCCGTTCCTCGATCGCCGTAATCGTGCCTGAGGTAGGTGCGTGTACTGGCACACTGACAAAACCCAGGGGCTCGGCAATCATCTGGCCTTTCAGTACCTGTTCACCTACCGCTACTACGGCGCTTGCCGGTGCGCCAATGTGCTGGGACAGCGGCAGAACCAGCTCCGGCGGGATACCCGCGTCCCGTATGGGAACAGCCAGCGACAGCGCTTTATTTTCCGGTGGGTGAATGCCACCGTGAAAGTCGAATACTTTTCTCATGCGGCGCGGTCTTGGGACTGAGCAGCGTCAGTGGCTATAATCTGAGACTCGCGGCTGGCCGGGTCCGGCAGTGGCCAGTGCCAGCTTTGCAGGGTTTCCTCCTGCGGGATCATATCGATGCAATCTACCGGGCAGGGCTCCAGGCAGAGATCACAACCGGTGCACTCACTGGCGATGACTGTGTGCATTTGCTTGGCTGCGCCGAGTATTGCGTCCACCGGACAGGCCTGTATGCATTTGGTGCAGCCTATACATTCGTCCTCACGGATAAAGGCAACAGCTTTTACCTTTTCTTCACCGTGTTCCTCGTCCAGCGGAATAACCTCGAGATCAAGCAAGTCAGCCAGCGCCTGAATCCCCGCCTCTCCACCGGGCGGACATTTGTTTATCGCTTCCCCATTGGCGACGGCCTCAGCGTAGGGGCGGCAACCGGGGAACCCGCATTGTCCGCACTGGGTTTGTGGAAGCAGCTCATTGATCTGTTCGACGATAGGGTTGCCCTCGGTTTTGAAACGCACCGCGGCAAAACCCAATATTGCACCGAACACCGCGCCCAGGCTGACCAGGGCCAGCAGGGCGGACAGCAGAGGGTATTGGGCAATCAGTTCAAACACACGTCATACCAGGCCGGCAAAGCCCATAAAGGCCAGCGACATGAGACCAGCGGTCACCATACCGATAGCCGGGCCTTTAAAGGGTTCGGGTACATCGGCCACATTCAAGCGCTCGCGCATGGCGGCAAATAGCACCAACACCAGGGAAAAGCCGACCGCAGCGCCAAAGCCGTAAAACAGTGACTGCAGGAAATTGTGGTCCTTGTTGATATTGAGCAACGCGACACCCAGCACAGCACAATTGGTGGTTATCAGGGGCAGGTAGACTCCCAGCACCCTATACAAAAGCGGGCTGCTCTTGCGTACCACCATCTCGGTAAACTGCACGACTACCGCAATTACCAGTATGAAGGAGATTGTCTTGAGGTATTCCAGCCCCAGTGGCAGCAGTAGGAACTGGTAGGTCAGGTTACTGCAGGCGGAGGCCAGGGTCAGCACGAAGGTGGTTGCCATGGACATGCCCATGGCGGTTTCGAGTTTGTTTGAGACACCCATGAAGGGACACAGTCCCAGGAACTGTACCAAGACGAAATTGTTGACCAGAATCGCCCCGATCAACAGAATTGAGTAGTCTGCCAGCATCGCTAGCCTCTCGTGGCGACGACCCCGGCAGGGTCGCCAAACTAATACATGTTATGAAACGTTTTCTTAATAAACAATAAGTTAATAGTTTTGTGGGAGTCCCGGGCCGGCTATTTTACCTGCATGCCCGGCTGCGCTCCCGGGTGCGGTTCCAGCAGGAACAAATCCTTACCGCCCGGCCCCGCTGCCAGCACCATACCTTCGGAGACACCAAAACGCATTTTACGCGGCGCGAGATTCGCCACCACCACGGTGAGCTTGCCTACCAGATCCTCGGGTAGATAAGCCGAGCGAATTCCGGCCAAGACCTGCCGCTGCGAGTTACCCAGGCTGACAGTCAGGCGCAGTAGTTTGTCGGCGCCCTCTACCAGTTCCGCCGTGACAATCTCCGCGATGCGTAAGTCCACTTTGGCGAAATCCTCAAAATCTATAGTGTCGGAGATGTCTGTGGTTTTGGGTGTCGCTGCTTTGACCTGTGGAGCAGCTTCTTCCCTGCTTGCTTCAACCATGGCAGCCACACGCTTGCCGTCGACGCGGGTCATCAGCGTCTGGAATGTGTCCAGCGGATGGCTCAGTAGGGGCTGTTCTAGTGCCGTCCAGTCCAGAGAACAGGCCAGAAAAGCCTCGGCCTTTTCTGCCATGGAGGGGAGTACCGGCTTGAGGTATGTCATGAGCGCCCGGAACAGGTTGATGCCAACGCTGCAGACGGCGTGCACTTCGTCGGCACTGCCTTCCTGTTTGGCGAGCACCCAGGGTTTTTTCTCGTCGATGTACTGGTTTGCCCGGTCGGCCAGCGCGACCACTTCGCGCATGGCCTTGTTGAACTCACGCGCCTCATACAGTTCTGCGATTTCATCCCCGCGCGCGATGAACTCGCCTACCAGTTCGGGTTCGGAGCAAGCGGCGGTTAACGTGTTGTCAAAACCTTTAGCCAGAAAGCCGGCGCATCGGCTGGCAATATTGACGATCTTGCCGACCACGTCGGAGTTAACCCGTTGCACAAAATCCTCCAGGTTCAGGTCAATATCGTCAACAGAACTCCCCAGTTTGGCGGCGAAGTAATAGCGCAGGTACTCGGCGTCGAGGTATTCCAGGTAACAACTGGCATTGATGAACGTGCCTCGGCTCTTGGACATCTTGGTGCCATTAACCGTCAGGAAGCCGTGCGCGAAAATTGCTGTGGGTGTGCGCAGCCCTGCTGAGTGCAGCATTGCCGGCCAAAACAGGCCATGGAAATTGATGATGTCCTTGCCAATGAAATGGTACAACTCGGTATCACCACCGGGCTGCCAGTAGGCTTCAAAGTCCTGTCCTGTGCGTTCGCAATAGTTCTGGAAACTGGCAATGTAACCGATTGGCGCGTCCAGCCAGACGTAAAAATATTTGCCCGGCTCTCCCGGGATTTCAAAACCGAAGTAGGGTGCATCCCTGCTGATATCCCACTCCTGCAGGCCGCTGTCCGTCCACTCCCGCAGCTTGTTGGCTACCTGTGGCTGCAGCGTGTCAGAATCCAGCCAGGACTTGAGCATGGCTTCAAATTCGGGCAACTTGAAGAAGAAATGAACTGAGTCCTTCTCCACGGGGGTAGCCCCTGAAATAGCCGAAACCGGGTCGATCAGGTCTGCGGGTGTGTAGGTGGCGCCGCAGGCCTCGCAGTTGTCGCCGTACTGGTCAGGGGTTTTGCAACGAGGGCAGCTGCCCTTGATGAAACGGTCGGCAAGGAAAAGCTGTTTCTCAGGGTCAAATGCCTGGGTGATGGTGCGCGAGGCGATATGGTTATTGGCCTTGAGGCGAGCGAAGATTTCCTCACTCCAGAAGCGGTTTTCATCCGAATGCGTGCTATAGAAGTTGTCAAATCCCACCAGGAAGCCGGCACTATCGCTTTCGTGATGCCGGTGAATTCGGGCGATATGTTCCTCGGCCGTAATGCCCTGTTTTTCCGCTGCCAGCATGATGGCCGTACCGTGGGCGTCATCGGCGCACACGTACACGCAGTCGTTGCCACGGGATTGTTGGAAACGCACCCAGATATCGGTCTGTACCTGTTCCAGCATGTGGCCCAGATGAAGCGGGGCATTGGCGTAGGGCAGGGCACTGGTAACCAGGATTTTGCGCGGGTGGGCGGCAGCCATGTTGATGGTAAGTCCGTTTGGGAGAAAAAGGGGCGCTACTATAGCGTTTTTGCTGCGGCTTTTCATCCGCAGATAGCGTTGTGCCGGTGGCGTTGTTGAACCGCGGGCATGTCCTTATACTAGCGCCGGTGCGCCGGGCTCCGGTGCCGCATTTTTACCATTACTTCACCAGCGGGTATTCATGAACGCAATCAAACATATTATCGCCGTAGCCTCGGGTAAGGGCGGCGTTGGCAAGTCGACCACCGCCGTCAATCTGGCGCTGGCCCTGAAGGCCCGCGGCTATAAAGTGGGTTTGCTGGATGCGGATATTTACGGCCCCAGCCAGCAATTGATGCTCGGGGTCGCCGAGGGTACCAGGCCCGAGCAGCAGGACGGGCAGTATCTTGTTCCCCTGGAAGCCCATGGCCTCAAGACCATGTCGATGGGTTACCTGGTCACTGAGCGCACGCCGATGGTCTGGCGTGGCCCCATGGCGGGTGGCGCACTGGCGCAAATGCTGGAGCAAACCCTGTGGGGAGAACTGGATTACCTGGTGATTGACATGCCTCCGGGTACCGGGGATATCCAACTGACGCTGTCACAAAAGGCCGATGTGGCCGGTGCGGTGATTGTGACCACACCCCAGGACCTCGCCCTCATGGATGCGCAGAAGGGCATTGAGATGTTTCGCAAAGTGGATATTCCCATCCTCGGTGTAGTTGAGAACATGGCCGTGCATATTTGCAGCGAGTGTGGGCACAGGGAGCACATCTTTGGGGCTGATGGCGGGCAGCGTATTGCCAGCGAATACGGTGTAGCCCTGCTGGGTAGTCTGCCTTTATCGCTGTCCATCCGGGAGCAGACAGATTCAGGCCGACCCACGGTGATCGCTGAACCCGAGTCGGTGGTTACCTCCATCTACCTGGCGATTGCCGACGCGGTAGTGGCAACTCTGGCGGCCGGCGCCGGCGAAGCGGAACTGGGTTTTCCCGCAATCAATATTTCCGATGACTGAGGTATAGCGTGAGTATCAAATCAGATAAGTGGATTCGTCGGATGGCGTGCGAGCACGGCATGATCGAACCCTTTGAGGCGGGGCAGGTGCGTGAAGATGGGGGCAGGCGGCTGATCTCCTACGGCACCTCAAGTTACGGCTACGATGTTCGCTGCTCCCGGGAATTCAAGGTATTTACCAATATCAATTCGGCCACGGTTGACCCAAAGCGGTTTGATGAGGACAGTTTTGTCGACGTCGTGGGCGACGTATGCGTGATCCCTCCGAACTCTTTCGCGCTGGCAAGTACCGTTGAATATTTCCGCATTCCCCGTAATGTGCTGACCATCTGCCTGGGCAAGTCAACCTACGCCCGCTGCGGAATCATTGTCAATGTGACCCCGTTGGAACCCGAGTGGGAGGGCCACGTTACTCTCGAGTTTTCCAATACCACCACCCTGCCGGCGAAGATCTATGCCAATGAAGGTGTGGCCCAGATGCTTTTCTTCGAATCTGATGAGGTTTGTGAGGTCAGTTACAAGGATCGGGGCGGTAAATATCAGGGCCAGCGCGGGGTGACGCTACCCAAGACCTGAGTCAGATACTGCAACACGCGACAACTGGCCTGATATTTGAGGGTCAGGGGAAAGATTGATTTTTGCTTGGCGAACAGGACGTTCTATGAAAATAGTAATCGTGGGTGGCGGTGCCGGTGGCCTGGAACTGGCGACGCAGCTTGGTCACAAGTTGGGGCGTAAGGGCCGGGCCGATATCACCTTGGTCGATCGCTATTCTATCCATGTCTGGAAGCCATTGTTGCACGAGGTTGCCACAGGGGCGCTGGACGCGGGCCTGGACGAGGTCAGCTATCGTGCCCACGCGCGCCTTCATGGGTTCAATTTCCAGTGGGGGACACTGCAGGGTATTGACCGCTCGGGGCAAAATATCGTGCTCGCTGCCATCAATGACGAGCACGGTCGCGAGGTGTTGGCTGAACGCAGCCTGGACTACGACTACCTTGTTATTGCCCTGGGGTCCGTCTCTAATGATTTTGGTACACCTGGTGTGGCTGAGCAGTGCATTTTTCTGGACGCCCCCAGCCATGCCGAGGAATTTCACAAGCAAATGCTCAACGGCTTTCTGCGCATGAATGCGCGTGCTGATCAGAGCGGGGAATTTCGGGTCACCATAGTGGGCGGAGGTGCAACAGGTGTCGAACTGTCGGCCGAGCTCTACAATGCTGCGCAGTGGCTGACCTACTACGGGCTGCCGAATATCCGGCCAGAACAATTGAAAGTCACGATTGTTGAGGCGGGCCCATCCATCCTGCCAGCCTTGCCCGAGCGTATCGCCGCGACAGCCCGAGCGGAGTTGATAAAACTGGGTGTAGATATTCGAGAGGGCACCAGGGTATCTGCGGCAGAGCCTGGCGGTTTGCGCACCGCGGTCGGCGAACTCATAGAATCTGATCTGATGGTGTGGGCAGCAGGTATCAAGGCACCCGACTTACTGGCGGACCTCGCGGGCCTGGAAACTAACCGCATCAATCAACTGGTGGTGAAACCCACCCTGCAGACGACGCTGGATCAACGTATCTTCGCCATTGGAGACTGTTGCGCCTGCTCCATGGCTGATGGGAAAAACGTTCCACCCCGCGCGCAGTCTGCCCACCAAATGGCCAGCCAGGTGGTCAAGAACATACAGGCCCTGCTAAAGGGCCAGCCGCCGGGGGATTATCGGTATCGTGATTACGGTTCACTGGTGTCCCTCAGCCGCTATAGCACCGTGGGTAGCCTCATGGGCAATCTGTCCAGCGGCAGTATGGTGGTAGAGGGGCATCTCGCGCGGGTGATGTATATATCGCTTTATCGTATGCATCAGATTGCCATTCACGGCTGGTTGCGTACTTTTCTGTTCGTGCTCAGTGAAAAGGTCGGCAGAGTAATCCGCCCGCGCCTCAAGTTGCACTAACCGGCCATACGTCGGAGGCTCGGGGTGCTCGCGCTTGACAGAAGATTAGTGTGGGTAGAGTGTCAGGGGAACACCCGGGTGGCAGTCAGTTAATGCCCACAACGTGGCCATCCAGCGTAGCACCGGTGAGCACCATCTCCACCGGGTCGCCATCTTCGATATGAACCATCCTGACCATCAGATAGTCCCACTCTGGGGCCAGCCAGAAGTCGGACTTTCGGTCAGGGTCGTCGTGTAGTCGCTCGTAGTGAAGTGTCACCACAGGCCCCAGCGGCGTATTCTGCGTCTCCTCCCCTATAAGAATCAGTTGGGAGTTTTTCAATCTTTTCCCATCCGCTATCTGCAGGGTGATGTTACCCACCTCCGACGGGTCCTGCAGTAGTTCAAGACGCAATTGCTCCATCTGATTCATTCGATCCAGTGTGCGGCCATTGTCTGGCAGGTCATACCATTGATTCTTGTACAGGCTGGTAATTTTGCCGGGCTCTGCGTCGAAGTGGAGTTCCTGCCGGCGGCTTACCAGGCCTGTGCCCTGGTAGATATAGGATATTGAGCGGATTTCCTCGTCCTCTACCCTGAACACACTGATTTCGTGGAAGCCTACCACCAGTATCTTGCCGCCGTTGGTAAGAATGAAGTGGTTGTTGTCGTCTGCCTCCAGCTTGCGAGTGACGTTCAGGTCGAAGCCCCTGGCGGTGGTTTTGTACTCGGCTGTGTAAGGCCTCAGCTCAGACGTCCGGTGCTCGGAAGCGGCCACCTGGAGAGTCACTGCGCCCAGCAACGAGGCCATAACCCACAAGAAAAGCCTATCAACTCTCCTTTTGCGGGTAATCAATGCCGGTCGCCGGTATCGGCTCACCATCCAGGCAGGCTCCATTGTTGGTTAGCTGCAGGCGCCTTTCAATAAGCCATTGCGCCGCCAGCGGATAAATAAGGTGCTCTTTTTCGATGACCCGATCAGCCAGTGTCTGTGCTGTATCACCTGGCAGAATAGGTACCCTTGCCTGGATGATAGGCGGTCCACCGTCCAGTTCCAAGGTGACAAAATGCACTGTAACGCCACCTTGACTATCCCCAGCGTCAAGCGCCCGCTGGTGCGTATGTAATCCCGGATACCTGGGTAGCAGCGAGGGGTGAACGTTCAATAAACAGCCGCTGAAGGGCTGGATAAAGACAGGTGTGAGAATACGCATGAATCCTGCCAGGATGACGGCGTCCGCAGCCCAACTTTGCACTTCTTCAAGCAGCGCCGTGTCGAAACTCTCACGGCTGGAATAACCGCGGTGGTCAATACAACGTGTGGGGATGCCGGCGTTTGCGGCTTTTTCCAGGCCTTCTGCGTCGGGGTTGTTGCTGATGACAACCGCTATTTCGGCGTGTAGGGCCTGGCACTCACAGGCATCGATAAAGGCCTGTAGATTGCTCCCGCGGCCAGAAATAAGGATAGCCAGCCGGGCCCTGGAGTCCGGTTTCACTGCAGCAACTCTACCTCGTTGGCGCCCTCGCCAATACGCCCTATCTGCCAGGTCGGGTGGCCTGCGGCTGTCAGTTGCGCAATGGCAGTATTGCTGTCCCCTTCGGCCACGCAAATAACCATGCCAACGCCGCAATTGAAGGTGCGGTACATTTCCCGCGATGCCACATTTCCCTGCTCCTGTAGCCAGTGGAATACCGGGGGCCAATCCCAGCTGGCGGTATCGATTTTCGCGCTGCAGCCGTCGGGTAACACCCGGGGCAGGTTTTCCAGCAGGCCACCGCCGGTGATGTGGGAGAGGGCCTTCACATCGATCTGTTGGAACAGGGCCAGCAGGGCTTTCACATAAATAGTGGTCGGCGTCAGCAGGGACTCTCCGAGAGTCGATGCTCCCATGGGTTGTGCCAGGTCGGCACCGCTGCGCTCTAGAATTTTGCGGATGAGAGAGTAGCCGTTGGAGTGGGGGCCGCTGCTGGCAATCCCGAGCAGTACATCGCCCGGCGCCACCGTGCTGCCATCGATAATTTTCGATTTTTCCACTACCCCGACGCAAAAACCGGCCAGGTCATAGTCTTCACCGTCATACATACCGGGCATTTCGGCCGTTTCCCCGCCCACCAGGGCGCAGCCGGCCAGTTCACAACCGGCTCCGATACCGGTGACGACATCCGCCGCGGTATCCACATTGAGGCCGCCAGTGGCGTAGTAATCCAGAAACATGAGCGGCTCGGCACCGGCCACCACCAGATCGTTGACACACATGGCCACCAGGTCAATGCCGATAGTGTCATGTATGCCCATGTCCATGGCCAGTCGTAGTTTGGTGCCGACACCGTCAGTGCCGGCAACCAGCACTGGCTGGCGATAGCCTTCGGGAAGTTCGCACAGAGCGCCGAAGCCGCCAAGCCCCCCCAGCACTTCGGGCCTGGTGGTGCGCTTCGAGATCTTCTTGATCCTCTCAACCAGTGCGTTGCCGGCATCTATATCAACGCCGGCATCCTTGTAACTGAGAGAGCTTTGCCCGTTGTCGTCATTCATGGGAGCTTGTTTCCACTGGCATTTGGGAGAAGGGTGAAGGGCGGCTATTCTAGCGGCAAACCCGATCCAGATCATCCTGCGCGGGATAATTTTGCTCTTTCACTGCTGGCTGGCAGTCCTGCTACAATGCACTTTTGCTATTGGGCTGGGAGAGAAGTTTGAGCGAGCTGCTTGTGCGCTATTTGGGGGTCGCCCTGGCGCTATTGGTTTTCACCGGTCCTGTCAGGGCCGAGTTGATTCGGGATATGTACTCGGCCGAGGTCGCTGTCGCCGACCAGTCATCTGCTGAACTGGTGCGCGCCTCCAGGTTGGGCCTGTCCGAAGTGTTGGTGAAGGTGTCCGGGAACGCTGAAGTGCTGGGCAATCCGGTGATTAAGGAGGCCCTGGGCGGGGCCAGGGAGCATATTCAGCGCTATGCGTACAGCCGCAATCCGGCATCTGGTGGGGCGCTTCAGGTAAAAGTGCTGTTTGACAGTAGCTATATCACGCAAACGGTTATTGCAGCGGAACTCCCCCTGTGGACTGCAAACCGGCCAGTGGTCCTGCTCTGGCTTGTTGAGGAGGATACCGGTCGCCGCCAATACGTCAATGGTGAAACTGCACCGGGGTTGGTAGCCGCCCTGAGTGCTGAATTTTCCCGCCGCGGTGTGCCAGTACAACTGCCGCTTTACGACCTGTCGGATTCCGCTGCGCTAGGCACCAGCCAGGCCTGGAGTCTGGATAGCACCGCACTGTTGGAGGCCTCGGCCCGGTATCATCTCGAAAACATCCTCGCGGGACGGCTGGCGCGACTTGCAAACGGTCAGGTGGCGGGAGAGTGGGTCTATCTGCGGGAGGATGAGCGGGTAGCACGGCCCTTAACGGCGGAAAATGAGGAGGATTTTCTGCGTCAGGGCGTTGCCCTGGCGGCAGACGCGATGTCCGCGCGGTATGCGGTGGCGGCGACGACCAATGACGGCGGCCTGACCCTGTCGGTAACCGGTGTGACCGGGTACACGGATTACGCGGCGATTGTTGCATGGCTGGAGGGCCTGGAACTTGTGGAGCACGCGAATATAGAGACGGTGCAGGGGGATACCATACTATTGCGCCTGCAGGCGCAGGCCGATGCCGCCCGGTTGGCCACGCTCATAGAACTCAATAAACGACTGATTCCCCTGCCAGATGTGCCACCCGGCACTGTCGGCGCGGCAGAACTGAACTACCAATGGCAGAAATAGGCCCTGAACCGGTTAGCCTAGTGAATCGCTGGTCCATTGCGCTGGCTGTCGGCGCGGTCGCGGCGCTGTTGTTCTATCTGTTGCAGCCGATACTGCTGCCCTTTGTCCTCGGTTCGCTGGTTGCGTACCTGGGCGATCCGTTGGTAGATCTGCTGGCGCGGCGGCGTATCAGTCGCACTCTGGGGGTGGCGATAGTCTTCTTCGTTTTCTCCACGTTGGTGGCAATCGCCTTTGTTCTCGCCGTGCCTCTTCTATTGAATCAGTTGGACTTGCTGCTGGCCAAGATACCCGCAATGTATTCCTGGCTCACCCAGGAGACGCTGCCATGGATACAGCGAAAATTTGATTTGCCTTTGGAGCGCCTGCCACAGCTGAATTGGTCTGGACAATTGGCTGATCACTGGCAGTCCCTGGGAAAGTTTACTGCCCAGACTCTGGTGAAACTCTCCGGCTCCGGTGCGTCTTTGCTACTGGCAATGGCCAATCTGGCGCTGGTGCCTGTGGTGGCGTTTTATCTTATGCGTGACTGGGACCGGTTAGTGGCGAAAGCGCTGGGGGTGCTGCCACTGGTGTGGCAGGACAAGGCGTCCCACATAGTCGCCGAGGCGGACGAGGTTGTGGGCGCGTTCCTGAGAGGGCAGTTTCTGGTGATGTGTACACTCAGCGTCGTCTACGGCTTCGGTTTATGGCTGGTTGGCCTCCAACTCGCGCTGCTGCTGGGTGTAGTAGCTGGCCTGGCGAGTATTGTTCCCTATTTGGGGTTCGCCGTCGGGGTTGTGGCCTCCTGTATCGCCGCCTATGCCCAGTTCGGAGAGTGGAGCGTACTGCTGTGGGTACTGCTGGTTTTCGGCATAGGCCAGGCAATCGAAAGCATGATACTGACTCCGGTGTTGGTGGGGGATCGCATCGGCCTGCACCCTGTTGCTGTAATCTTTGCCTTGATGGTGGGAGGGCAGATGGCGGGGTTTGTCGGTGTGGTGGTGGCGCTGCCGGTTGCGGCCGTGGTCATGGTGTTCCTGCGACATGCGCTCAGTCACTATCGTGCGAGTGATATTTATGGTGGTAGTTGAGTGAGTATTACCCGTCAGCGGCAATTGCCTCTGCCAGTGCGGCTAAAAGACGAGGCTACCTTCGACAACTTTCTGCCCCAGCCTGCCGCGCGAGCGCTGATTAGCGCATTACAGCAGCAGGTCTCGGCAGCAGGCGAGGCGATTATTTATCTTTTTGGTGGCGCGGGATCGGGTAAGTCCCACCTGTTGCAGGCGAGTTGCCATCTTGCGGGAGGGAACGCCATCTACTTGCCATTGGGTGAGCTGGTGGATTATGAGCCAGCGCACGTGCTGCAGAGTATCGAGACTCTGGATCTGGTCTGCCTGGACGATGTGGACCGGGTGCTGGAGCGGGCAGACTGGGAACTGGCGTTGTTTAACCTGTGCAATCGGGCCCGCGACCAGGGGTGCAAGCTGCTGGTCGCGGGTAACGCTGCTCCCCGTGCTCTGGCGGTAAACTTGCCGGACTTGCGATCGCGACTGGCCTGGGGGATCGTGTATCAGCTCAGCGAGGCGCAGGACGATGAAAAAATCGCAATTCTGCAGTTTCGAGCTGCTCGTCGCGGACTTTCCCTGAGTCGTGAGGTATGCAGCTATATTGTGATTCGCTCTACCAGAGACACAGAGGCTCTGTTGGATCTGTTGGACAAACTTGATGATGCCTCGCTGATTGAGCAGCGAGCGCTGTCAATTCCCTTTGTGAAGCGTGTTCTCGGCTGGTAAGCGGGCTGTGGTCTCGATGAATTCGATAGCGTAATATAACCACAAAAATAAACTGGAATTGGCACACGCCAATGCTATGCTTTTGCGCGTATTACCCAATCTAGAACAGGAGTTCCAAAAAAATGAAAAAACAGATTCTGGCTGCAGGAGCTGCGGTAGGGTTCGTTCTCACCAGTCTGGCCCCCTCCGCCTTGGCCGAGACACCGATCACCCTGAATGCTGGTGCCGCGCACTGGTACTTTTCCAGTGACCGTGACCTGCAGGATATGAACACTCCCTGGGTAGGCCTGGAATGGGCATTCAGTGACGCTTGGGCGGCGGAAATTTCATTCGCTCAGGACGATGCAAATAATGAAAATTTTCCCGGTACCGATACCGAAGTGACCCTGGCAAATCTGGGCATGAAGTATTATGGCGGCAGTTATATCGTTGATGAGGCAGCCAGCATTGCCCAGGGCACGCGACTGCGGCCCTACGCGGTTGTGGGTGCCGGTTACTTCTCGATGGATCCGAACCGCGCCGGCGGGGAAAAAGAAGAAGATACAACGATTAATGCAGGCTTGGGTGTTCGCTGGATGCTCACTTCCCGTTTTAGCGCCAGCCTGGACGCGCGTACGATCTACAACGTGGACAAGAGCAACAACGACACTATTGCCTATCTGGGTTTGAACTATTACCTCGGCAACGTCTCACCTGCCCCGGTTGCTCAGTCAACGGCCTGTGCCGACGGTGATGGTGACGGTGTATGTGATGAGTTTGACGCCTGCCTGAACACCCCGCCGAACACCCGTGTCGATTCAACGGGTTGTCCGCTGCCAGTTGCCCAGGTGGCTTCTATCAAGTTGAAAGTTAACTTTGCCTTTGATTCAAGCACGGTCCAGGAAAAGTATTTCACTGATCTGGGCGAACTGGCCAAGTTCCTCAAGCGTTTTGACCAGGTTGACGTGAGTATCGACGGCTACACCGACAGTGTCGGTGACGCTACCTACAACCAGGGCCTGTCTCAGCGTCGTGCCCAGGCCGTAGTGGATATGCTGGTTAAAACCTACGGTATCGCACCCTCGCGTTTGAAAGCAGTTGGTTTCGGTGAATCTAATCCGGTTGCCAGCAACGATTCTGCTGAAGGTCGCGCCGAGAACCGCCGTGTTATGGCCTCTCTGGAAGTCGAATACGAGGAATAATTCCGCTCAGTCCAGTTGGAAGCTATCTGCGTCCAACTGGCAGGGAAAGCTTTCTCGATAGCTTTGTAACGCGGCGCCGCTCAGGACAACCCTGGCGGCGCCGCTTTCGTTTGTCATGTCCCGCAATATAACCCCGTCTGCTCCGACGGCGAGACTGTCGCCACTGTAGTCCAGCCCTCTTGCGTCGCTCCCGATCCTGTTCACACCCACCACACAGGCCAGGTTTTCTATTGCCCTGGCCGACAGCAGCTGGCGCCAGTGCTGGCGTCGCGGTGCCGGCCAGTTCGCCACATAGAGGGCCAGGTCGTAATCCTCTCTGTTGCGGCTGAATACAGGAAAACGCAGGTCATAGCAGACCTGCAGCAGAATCCGCCAATCGCGCCAATTGACGATGACGCGCTCAGCGCCAGGTAAGTAGCGCTTGTGTTCGTTCGCCATGCGAAAGAGGTGGCGCTTGTCGTAGTGGGCGACACCTGCTGGTGTAGCAAACAACATGCGGTTGTATACGCCGTTGTCTGCCCGCACCGCAATACTCCCGGTGATGGCGCAATTGAGGCGCTTTGCCAGCTGCTGCAGCCACTGTTCGGTGTCACCTCCCGGAAGTTCGGCGTTGGCCAGTGCGTTCATGGAAAATCCGGTGGTAAACATCTCTGGCAGCAGGATGAGATCTGTGTGCTCGTCGAGATTATGTATGATGTCACCGATCTGTTGCCGGTTATCCGCAGGCTGCTCCCAGGCCAGTTCGCATTGAATCAGGGTGACACTTAAATCTTGCATAGACGCTCCGCTGCGGTCTTCAGTACCTGGTCACTCTTGGCAAAGCAAAGCCTCAGAAAATACTGCTTCGGTGGCTGTTCGTAGAAAATTGAGATAGGAATTGAGGCAACGCCATGCTGCCTTGTCCACTGTTCACACAGCTCGGTATCCGGGGCCTCGCATATCGCGCTGTAGTCCAGAAGCTGGAAGTAGGTGCCCGAACTGGGCGTAAGTTTGAAGCGGGAGTTGTGCAGCGTCTCGCAGAACAGATCGCGCTTGCGCTGGTAAAAGCCAGCCAGGGTGGCCGGATAATCGGGTTCAGCTGCCAGAAAATCAGCCAGCGCCAGTTGTACGGGGGTGACCGCCACAAAGGAGACGAACTGGTGAACTTTGCGCATTTCCGCAGTCAGCTTTGCTGGTGCCACACAATATCCAGTCTTCCAGCCGGTAACGCTGAATGTTTTGCCGAAAGAAAAAAGAACAAAGCTGCGGGCACGCAGAGCGGGAAATTGCAGCGCGCTGTGGTGTCTGCCGTTGTCGAACACCAGGTGTTCGTACACTTCGTCACTGAGGACCAGCAGGTTCCGCTGTTCCACCAACGCCTCAAGGTAGAGCATATCACTTTTCGACAGTATGCTGCCGGTGGGGTTGTGGGGTGAGTTGATCATAATAAGCCTGGTGCGCTGGGAGAGCGCGGCCTCCAGAGCATCGCGGTCCAGCGCGAAACTTCCCGGTGTCAGGGGAACATGTATCGCCCTGCCTCCGGCCAGCTCGACTGCGGGAGGGTAGCTGTCATAGCAGGGATCAAACACGATGACCTCGTCGCCGGGACGGACGCAGGCCATTACTGCACAAAAGATGCCCTCTGTAGCGCCGGGCACTACAGTGATTTCGGTGTCTGGATCGCTGTGGACCTGGCGGTGCAGCATCAGTTGCATCGCGAGTTGTTCTCGCAGCTGCATAACACCTGCCATCGGCGCGTACTGGTTGTGCCCTGCCATAACATGGCGTGCCAAAGACGCTCTCAGGGGTTCCGGTGCATCGAAATCGGGAAAGCCCTGCGACAAATTGAGGGCGTCGCACTCGTCAGCCAGGGCTGACATGCGGGTAAAAATTGTGGTGCCGACATGGGGTAGTTTACTCTCTATCACTATCGTATCCATTTCCGACGGAACGTCATGCTGCGACTGCAGGAGAAACGTCTATTCTTACAATGTAAGGGCATACTAAAGCTATTTTCCACAATCGCGCCAGCCCACAGGAAGATTCGACTGACAATTTAGCGAAATTTACCGGACAATACCCGTATAAACAAAACGGTGGAGTAAGGTGACAATGGCTCAGCTGAAACGATCGAGCAAAGTCTCACTCAATGACAAATACGCATTGGATGCCACCCGGGCTTATATGACGGGCATCGAGGCGCTGGTAAGACTGCCCATGTTACAGCACCAGCGCGATCAGCAGCGGGGGCTCAATACCGCGGCGTTTATCTCCGGTTATAGGGGGTCACCTGTCGGTGGTGTGGATCAGGCAATGTGGAAGGCCAAACCCTGGCTGGATAAGCACAACGTCTATTTCCAGCCCGGGATAAATGAGGATCTCGCGGCCACTGCCGTGTGGGGCAGCCAGCAGACCAACCTTTTTGCCGGTGCCAAATACGATGGCGTATTTGGTATGTGGTACGGCAAAGGTCCGGGTGTTGATCGCAGCATGGACGTGATCAAGCATGCCAATGCCTTCGGCACCTCGAAATACGGCGGGGTGTTGGCCGTAGCGGGAGATGATCACGCCTGCAAGTCATCCACTTTACCGCATCAGTCCGAACATATGTTTATCGGTGCATCCGTACCCGTGCTCAGTCCCGCCAACGTGCAGGAAGTACTGGACCTTGGCGTGTTTGGCTGGGAGCTGTCGCGCTACAGTGGTTGCTGGGTGGCCCTGAAGGCCATCACGGAAAATATGGATTCGGCAATATCTGCAGATATTGACCCGGAGCGCGTCGAAATTGTGATTCCGCAGGACTTTGCTCTGCCCGCCGATGGCGTACATGCGCGCTGGCCAGACAAGCCACTGGAACAGGAACTGCGCCTCAACAAATACAAGATTTACGCCGCCCGGGAATTTGCCAGAGCAAATGGCATCAATCGCATCGTGGTGGACAGCCCCAATCCGCGCTTTGGCATTATCACCAGTGGCAAGGCCTATCTGGATGTGATGCAGGCCCTGGAGGACATGGGTATTACCGATGCCGTGGCGGCGGAAATCGGTTTACGTGTGTACAAGGTAGGCATGCCCTGGCCGCTGGAACCCCGTTCTACGCACGATTTTGCCGAGGGCCTGGAGGAGATTCTGGTGGTGGAGGAGAAGCGCTCCATTATCGAAGACCAGATTACCGGCCAGCTCTACAACCAGCCGGTTGCGGCGCGTCCCAGGGTGATAGGCGAGTTTGACGAGAACGGTCGCGATTTGCTGCCCAACCTGGCCGAGCTGACGCCAGCTATGGTGGCGCTTGCGATAGCCAGTCGTATCCGCCGGTTCTACAGTTCGGAAACGATGGATGCACGCATTCGCTGGATAGAGCGCAAGGAGGAGTCACTGGCCACCCCGCGCGATATTATCGAGCGGGTACCGCACTTCTGCTCAGGTTGCCCTCACAATACATCCACGCGGGTACCCGAGGGCAGCCATGCTCTGGGCGGCATTGGCTGTCACTATATGGCGACCTGGATGCCAGACAGGGAAACCGATACCTTTACCCAGATGGGCGGAGAGGGCGCCACCTGGATCGGCCAGGCACATTTTACCGAAACCAAACATGTTTTCCAGAATCTGGGTGATGGCACGTATTTCCACTCGGGCATACTCGCTATTCGAGCCGCGGTATCCGCCGGGGTGAATATCACCTACAAAATTCTCTATAACGATGCTGTCGCCATGACCGGGGGCCAGCCCATCGATGGCACCCTCAAGGTGGAAGACCTGATATACCAGTTGCGGGGTGAGGGCGTGCGCCGTCTGGCGTTGATCAGCAATGACCCGGGCCGGTGGCGTGGCCGTTTTGGCAGTGTCCCCGGCTATAGCCTGCATCACAGGGACGAGCTGGACGCGGTGCAGAAGGAATTACGCGAGTACCGTGGTACCTCGGTGATTATTTATCAGCAAACCTGTGCCGCAGAGTTGCGCCGGCGTCGCAAGAAAGGGATTGCGGAGGATCCGCACAAACGCCTGTTTATCAATGACGAAGTTTGCGAGGGCTGCGGTGATTGCAGTATCAAGTCAAACTGCCTTTCGGTAATACCCAAGGACACTCCGCTGGGTCGCAAACGACAAATCGACCAGAGCGCCTGTAATAAAGATTACAGCTGTGCCAAGGGCTTTTGCCCGAGTTTCGTCACGGTGCTGGGGGGAGAGCTCAAAAAGCCCACCGTCACATTGCCGGATATCGATACCCTGTTTGCACCGCTTCCGGAGCCGGCCATGCCCTCACTGGCGCGGCCCTGGAACACAGTGGTCACAGGTGTGGGCGGCACTGGCGTGCTCACGGTGACAGCGCTTATCGCCATGGCAGCGCATATCGAGGGCAAGGGCTGCGCCACCATGAACCAGACCGGGCTCGCCCAGAAGTTTGGCGCAGTGGTAAGCCATGTGCGGGTCAGCGAAAACCAGCAGGACATCAAGGCAGTGCGTATTCCTGCGGGCGAAGCCGACCTGCTGCTGGGTTGCGACCTGGTGGTGACGACTACCTACGAGTCCATGGGTAAGGTTGCCCAGGGGCGGACTTACGCGGTTGTAAACGAGGCAGAGGTTCCCACAGCCGCTTTTGTACTGGACCCGGATGCGAAGTTTCCAACCCGCGCGATGCGGGACAAGATCGAAACCGAGGTCGGGGAGGCGGGTTGCCATTTCCTTGATTCCACGCGGATTGCCACCGCGTTACTGGGAGATTCAATCGCCAGCAATCTGTTCCTGTTGGGATTTGCCTGGCAACGGGGTTTGGTACCGGTGTCTGCCGAGGCTCTTGAGGAGGCCATTGAACTGAATGGCGTGTCGGTCAATTTCAATTTGCAGGCCTTTCTGTGGGGCCGGCGCTACGCCAATGAACCCGAACAAGTGTTGCAGCTGCTGGATACAGCAGAAGCAGAGACAGCGCCGCCGACCCTGGATGAGCTTATTGCCGATCGCCAGCAGAGGCTCACTGCCTACCAGAACCCCACCTACGCCCAGCGCTACGAGGAGGAGGTGGCCCGAGTTCGAACAGTTGATCCGCGCAGCGATGAGCCCGACTCCATGACCCTGGCGGTAGCGCGTCAGCTATACCGTTTGATGGCCATCAAGGATGAGTATGAGGTTGCGCGGTTGTACAGCGACGGCGAGTTTGAACGCAAGCTACGGAACAAGTTTGAAGGTGACTTTGAATTGCGTTTCAATCTCGCACCACCCCTGTTCAGCAAGCGCGACCCCGACAGCGGGCATCTGATCAAGCAGGAATTCGGTCCCTGGATAATGCCGGCATTTGGCTTGCTCGCGCGCCTGAAAGTGCTGCGGGGCACGCCGTTGGATGTCTTCGGCAAAACGGAAGAACGCCGTCAGGAGCGCGCTGACCTGGACGATTATCGGCAGTTACTCGACACACTGCTGGTGGGTCTGAATGAGTCAAACTATCTGGTGGCACTGGAACTGGCGCGGCTGCCGGCCAAGCTGCGGGGCTTCGGGCATGTGAAGGATCGCAACCGTGAGTTACTGGTACCTCAGCGGGAAAAACTGCTTCGTGAGTTCCGCGGCGAAATCCCGGAGCAAATGGTAAAAATTGTGGAGGTCGCGTAGGCGCCAGGCGGCTGGTGTTAGCTCGGCGATACAGGGTCGACAACCGTCGCGACTGTCTCCGTACCGGGCAGTTGCAGGTAGCGGCGCAGGTAGCCCACCAGCAAGTACAGCGGTCCCGTATCCAGTAGTGCTACGCTGGCCTTGAACAAGTAGTTGCTGCCCACCAGCACCAGCAGGGTCTGGAATGCCATGTCACCACGAAAGTAGGCGGCGCCGAAGGTGACTGAAATTACCATTACTGAATCAACCATCTGGCTCATCAGGGTGCTGAAGTTGTTGCGTATCCACAGGTGTTTGCCTTTGGTGACGCGCTTCCAGAAGTGAAAGAGCTGTACGTCGCAGTACTGGGCGGTGACATAGGCGAGCATAGAGGCCACCATGGCGCCGGATGTGGTGGCGTAAATCAGCTGGTACAGGCCCACACTGTTTTCAACGACTTCACCGGTGGGGAGCGCAACCGGTGCCGCCAGTTGCAGTACCTGCCAGGGCGGCATGGTGTCGGCGGGTACGGCGGGGATGATGTTGCCAAGCGTGAGAATCAGCAGGATAAACACGTTTAACCCAAGACCGACAGTCACCAGGAAAGTCGCGCGTGATTTACCGTACAGCTCACAGATGAGGTCTGTGCAGAGAAAAGTCAGGGGATAGGGCAAAACACCCACCGCGAGCGCCATTGGCCCTATCTGGATAAACCGGGTGATACCGATGACGTTGAGCAGCGTCATGGAACATAGGAAGAATCCTGCCAGCACCAGGAAAGTGCGCTCCCGTCTCTCGCGCAAGTCTGCTACATAAAGCATCAGCTCTCCTTCTGCCCCAGGTTGGCGTGCAACACTGCGCCGTTGATCACCGGGTTGTGGTGTGCCCAGCGAATGAGTTCGGCAATTTCACTGGGTTCGATCAGCCGGTCGAAGCTGTTCATGCTGGCGACTATTCGTTCTACTTCCGGGTCTGCGCTCAGGTGGGTGCGCAGCATTTCAGTATCAGTAAAGCCCGGGCAGACCAGTGCAGTGTGAATGCCGCTGCCCATCAGATCCTGGCAGGTCGCGCGCATCATGCCCAGCTGGGCGTGCTTGCTGAGCACATAGCTGAAGGAGTTGGATACGGCCTTTTCGGACAGGGTAGACCCCACATACACTATGCTGGAGCTGCGCGGCAAAAGCTGCAACAAGTGCTGATTCAGGCTGTTAATGGCGACTACATTGGTCTCCAGAACCTGGCGCAAGCTGTCGCTGTCACAGTCGCCTGCGGAATCTTTGAGCATCTGGCTGGCATTGTGCACCAGAGCTACAGATTCGCAGCCGTCGAGTGCACCTTCCAGCACCTTGCAGGCGCGGCGGATAGACTCCGGATCAGACAGGTTGCAGCTGAGATTATTGACGGCTGGCAGCGGGCAGGTGCGCCGCGACAGGTTATATACCTGGAAGCCTTCCGCTAGAAAGGCTTCTGCCGTGGCCCTGCCGATACCGACGCTAGCGCCGCTGATTATGGCCATTCTCATACATTGATTCCCCTGGATTAACGCGAGCTAGTGTATCGCACCGCACCGCTTCTGTCGGCTGCCGTGGTTGCGTGATGCCGGGTCAAGCGTAACAATGGTGGCCTCACCGACGCGGACTGAAAATATTCATGGAACAATTGACTACCCTGTACATCGACAAGGAGCGGCACAAGTTTTCCGCGGCACACTTCACCATATTTTCGGCCACCGAGCGCGAGCGACTGCACGGGCACAACTACTCGGTATCAGCGCGTATCGTTGCACCCATGGGTGACAATGGTTTTGCTGCCGACTACAAAGTTTACAAAAACCGTTTGGGAACACTGTGTGAGAAGCTGGATGAATACATGGTGCTCGCCGGCGAGTCGCCATATCAGCAGATTGAGGAAGATGGCGCCTATTACCGCGTGACCTTCGCCGGCGTTCAAATGCAGTTCCTGCGCAGTGACACTCTGGTTCTGCCCATCCGCAATGCCACGGTAGAAGAGTTTTCCCGCTATCTTCTCAAAGGTTTGCTGGCGCTCTCGGCCGACGATGATCTGCGGGAAGTTGAGCTTTGTGTCGCCTCCGGCCCCGGCCAGAAGGGGTGCGCCAGTTGGCGTCCTGCCTGACACCATTGAGTGTGCCGAGTGGTGGTCAGGCAGCGTTTTTCGCAACAATACCGCTGTGCCGCAGCAATGGTTCGATATCCGGTTCACGCCCGCGGAAGGCGACGAATAATTCCATCGCGTCTTTCGAGCCGCCAGCCTCGAGGATATGTGTTCTGAAATCATCCCCGGTATTCCGATTGAAAATACCTTCTTCCTCGAAGCGCGAGAATGCATCAGCCGACAGCACCTCCGCCCATTTGTAACTGTAATAACCGGCCGCATAGCCGCCGGCAAAGATGTGGGAAAAACTGTGCTGGAAACGGTTGAACGCCGGTGGAATAACAACGGCCACCTGATCGCGTACCTCTTTCAGTATGGTTGCCACCGAGCTGCCTTGAGCACCGGACCACTCGCTGTGCAGACGCAGATCAAACAGGGCGAGTTCCAGCTGGCGTGCCATCATCATCGCCGACTGGAAGTTGCGTGCGGCCAGCATTTTGTCCAGCAGGTGTTCGGGTAGTGGCTCGCCAGTCTCGTGGTGGCCTGAGATCAAAGCCAGCGCCGCGGGCTCCCAACACCAGTTTTCCAGGAATTGACTCGGCAGTTCCACTGCATCCCAGGCGACGCCATTGATTCCCGATACAGATGCCACAGTCTGTTTTGTCAGCATGTGGTGCAGGCCGTGGCCAAACTCGTGGAACAGGGTCGTCAGCTCGTTGTGGCTCAGCAGGGCGGGGGCGTCTCCCACCGGAGGCGTGAAGTTGCACACCAGGTAGGCTACAGGAACCTGCAGCTGGTCATCGGCGATGCGGCGGTCACGGCAATTGTCCATCCAGGCACCGCCCCGCTTTTGTGCTCTTGCGTACAGGTCCAGGTAAAAACGGGCGATAATTTCTCCGCCCCTGAGTAATTCAAACAGGCGGGCATCCGGGTGGTAACTGTCGAAGTCCTGTACTTCACGCACAGTCACGCCGTACAACCGCTCGACCACTTCGAACAGGCCAGGCAGCACCCTGTTCACTGGCAGATAGGGGCGAATGTCTTCCTGCGATACCTGGTAGCGGCTCTCACGCAGCTTTTCACTGTAGAATGTCACATCCCAGGCGTTGATAGTTTCAGCACGGTATTCCCTGCGGGCAAACTCCTGCAGTTCCAACCACTCAGCCTGGGCCTGAGCCCGGGATTGCTCTGACAATTCCTCTATAAATTCCCTGACCTGGGCCGGACTTTCCGCCATCTTGGTCTGTAGCGATAATTCGGCATAATTGGCGAAGCCGAGAAGCTGTGACAGCTCCTGCCGCAGCGTGAGAATTTCCTCCATAGTATGGCCGTTGTCCCACTCGCCCGCATTGGGGCCCTCGTCTGAGGCGCGCGTACTATTGGCCCGATAGACCTCTTCTCGCAGGCGGGCGTCTTCACAGTAGGCCAGAACCGGGTAGAAGGAAGGAAATTCCAGAGTGATCAGATAACCCTCTGTACCCGCGTGCTCTGCCGCCTGCTTTGCATTAGCCAGGGCGGTCGCCGGCAAGCCCGCCAGACGTTCGGCGCTCACCTGCATCGACCACGCGTTGGTGGCGTCCAGCACATTGTCGCTAAACTTGCTGCCCAGCTCTGACAGGCGTTTGCGCAATTTGGCAAATTGCTTTTTCTGTGCTTGCGGCAGGGCCACACCTGCAAGGCGAAAATCGCGCAGCACATTCATAATGGCCTTTTGCCGGGCGCTGTCCAGCGCGGCAAAGTCTTCACCTTCGCCGATTTGTCGGTAAGCCTCATAGAGGCCGTCGTGTTGGCCACTCCAGGTACTGTACTCTGACAGCAGCGGTAGGCAGGTGTTGTACGCCGCACGCATTTTTTCGCTATTTGCCACGCTGTTGAGATGTGAGACCGGTGACCAGGCCTGAGCGAGTTCGTCCTCCATCTGCTCAATAGGCTCCCACAGCGACTCCCAGCTGAAATTGCCACCGTCTGCCAGCAGCGCTTCTATAGCCTGTTTGTTGCGTTCGATCAAATGCGTTATGGCGGGCTCTACGTCGGCGCTTGTTATGCGTGAAAATGGCGGCAGGGCGTGTTGTTCCAGCAGGGGGTTGGGCATTGTGTGAGATTCCGTTGTCTGGTCAGGGGTGTGATTCTAGCGCAATCCGGGCGAACCCCGCATAGTCTGCGACTTAATTATCCTGGGGTGCCAGTTCCCAGTGTTGCAGCGGGTGGTAGCTGACCCCGGTTTTCCCCTGCCTGGACTCGAACAGCGTGAAGTGGCGGTATTGCCAGCTGATGGCAGGGGCCGTGACAGGGGGGGCTGAGCTGCAGTTGCGAAACAGGGTGACATGGGGGCGAAAGGCATTGCGGTCCCGCCTCGCGCCGACCGCACTAGTCAGGTGACGAAGTTTCCCCGCCAGTTGCGACAGAGTCTCTGGCCACTTATGGGGGCCCAGCCAGTAAATACCGGGCTTTGGCCAGTAGCCGGTGCAGTCCAGAAGTATTTCTCCACCCGGAGGTCCGCCATCTGCCAGCCATGCCTCCGTTGTCAGGCACAGCCGTTCCAGGGCGCTCTCTGATAGCTCGCCGATAAATGCCAGCGTGAGGTGGAAATTGGCTGGCGGAACAGGCCTCCCCACGTGACCGAACTGCCGGTCGCGCCAGTCGGCGATTTGCATGGCATTCTCGCCCGGCGGTTCCAGGGCCAGGAAGGTACGCATTACTCGGTATCCGGCGCCTTCCAGGGACTTTTCTTTTTCATTAGCGGCGCGAAGCCGTCATTTTGTGCGGTGCTCTTGCTCGCTGGTTTGCCCACATTTTTTTTGTTGCGCTGGCGCGACCTGGTTTTCGCCTCCGCTGATTTCGGCTTCTTCTTTTTGCCGCCTGCTGCCTTGCCAGAGGCTTTTTGTTTTTTCGGGCCGCTGAATCGGGCTTTAAGACCCGGCAGGCTGCGCCGCTCGAAGCTCAGTTTGAGATAGCGTTCGATACTGATCATCAGGTTCCAGTCAGTGCTCGTCACCAGTGACAGGGCGAGCCCACTTGCCCCGGCCCTGCCGGTGCGGCCGGTGCGGTGCAAATAGTCGTCGCCGCTGTGGGGCAGGTCGTAATTGATGACAAGGTCGATATCTTTTACATCCAGGCCCCGGGCAGCCACGTCGCTGGCGCACACTACTGACAACTTGCCATCGTTAAATCGGGTCACCACTTCCCGGCGGTCCTCGGTCGTCATTTCTCCATGCAGGCAGGCGCAGCGCAGCTTGTGGTATTTCACCAGGCCCGACAGGCGGATCGCGGTGCTGCGTTTGTTGCCGAATACCAGCGCCCGCTTGAACCCGCCTTTTTCCAGCAGGGCGATAAGAAGCTTGTCTTTATGCTCCTGCCCATCGGCCAGCATGAGCTGGTGGTTTATCGTGCTGTGGGGTTGGCGTGCCGCATCCACAGCAATGGTTTGCGGTGCCTTGAGCAGAGCCTTGCTGATAGACCCCAGTTCTCGGTGGTTCAGGGTGGCGGAGACCATCAGCACCTGCCGCTCAGGTGCGCAAAAGTCGCTAATTTTCAACACGTCCTCGCGAAACCCCATATCCAGCATGCGGTCCGCCTCATCCAGTACCAGGATTTGCAAAGCAGCCAGACTGGTGCTTTTGCGCTCACAGTGCTCCAGCAGACGCCCGGGAGTCGCCACGATAATTTCCGGGTTTTTCCTGAAGAGGGATTGCTGGTAGCGAAAATCGGCACCGCCGGTGATGCCGTAGACCTGCAGCGGCGTTTTCCCCAGTAGTGCCCGGCAGTGTTTCAAGACCTGCCGTGCCAGCTCCCGGGTGGGTACCAGCACCAGTGCCAGGGGGCCCTCGTGGCCCGAGGCACCTGCCGCGAGGAAACGCTGCACCGTGGGTATCAGGTAGGCGAGGGTTTTACCGCTGCCGGTTTCCGCGCTGATAGCAAGGTCTGCCCCTGCGAGCGCAGCGGGAATCACCTGCTCCTGTACGGCGGTGCCCTCAGTAAACCCGAGCCCGTCCAGCGCCAGCCGCAGTCGCCTGTCTAAATCATATTGCTCGAGCAAGGTTCGTTTCCTTTTCGCGACGGATGGAATGTATCGCTGAGTGTGACAAGGTACACTAGTGGTGTGGCGCATCAAGCGCCGTTTTAATGAGGTCGAGACATGGTAAAAGCAGTCAGGATACAGGAAACCGGCGGGCCGGAGGTGATGCTGCTGGAGGACGTGGCTCTGGAGCCGCCGGGGCCGGGCATGGTACAGGTCGTCAATAAGGCCATAGGGCTGAATTTTATAGATACCTATCATCGCAGCGGTGCCTACCCGCTGCCCTTGCCAACTGGCATCGGCCTGGAGGGCGCAGGGGTTGTGGAAGCTGTGGGAGAGGGGGTTGATCTGGCGGTGGGTGATCGGGTTGCCTATTGCTCTGCGGGCTTTGGCGCCTATTCCGAGGCCCTGAACCTGCCGGCCGCGCGGTTGGTAAGCATACCTGAGGGTATCGATTTTGAGCAGGCTGCGGCCATTATGCTCAAAGGACAGACCACCGAATACCTGTTGCAACGGACCTACCCGCTGCAATCGGGTGAGACCTGCCTGTTCCATGCCGCAGCCGGCGGTGTAGGCCTGGTATTTGGGCAGTGGGGCAACAGTATCGGGGCCAACCTGATCGGCACGGTGGGGTCCGATGAAAAGGCCTCCCTCGCTCTGGCTCATGGCTATAAGCACGTGATCAATTACCGCACAGAGAATGTTGTTGAGCGGCTGATGGAAATTACCGGTGGCGAGAAATTGCCCGTGGTTTACGACGGTGTGGGCAAGGATACCTTCGACATATCGTTGGACTGCCTGCGCCCCCGCGGCCTTATGGTGAGTTTTGGCAATGCCTCGGGCTTGCCTGACCCCCTGGATTTGCAAGATCTGTCCGTTCGAGGCTCCCTGTATGTGACGCGGCCGACACTGTTCACCTATACCGCCACGACCGAGGAGTTGCGCCAGTCCTGCGCCGACCTTTTTTCCCGTGTCGAAGCGGGTCAGATTCGTGTGGAAATCGGTCAGCGCTACCCATTGGCCGATATACAGCAGGCGCATCGGGACCTGGAGGACCGCAAAACGAGCGGGTCAACGGTTATTCTGCCGTGAATCCTGGTGTCCGCGTAGAGCCGGTGGTGTTGCGCGGCGACCTGATAAGACTGGAACCCCTGGACCAGCAGCACGCCCAGGGGCTGTATAACCGGGGATGTACGGCTGACGACTGGCGGTTTATGCCGCGGTCCTGTTTCATTGACATGGCGGATGTGCGCCAGTGGATTGGGGAGGCTGTGGAGGCGCCACACCAGTTGCCCTTCGTTATTGTGGAGAACGGCAAGAACAAAGCGGTGGGAAGCACCCGCTACCTGAATATTCGCCCTGAACATCGCGCCCTGGAGATTGGTTGGACCTGGTTGGGGCGGGAGTGGCAGCGCACGGGTATCAACACCGAAGCGAAGCTGTTGCTACTGTCGCACGCTTTTGATCGCCTGAGGTGTCTGCGGGTTGAATTCAAAACCGACGCCCGCAACTTACGCTCCCAGCGTGCGCTGGAAAGAATCGGTGCCACCCGCGAAGGGGTTCTGCGTAAACATATGATTGTACAGAGTAATTTTGCGCGAGATTCAGTCTACTTCAGTGTGATTGACAGCGACTGGCCAGAGGTTAAGAAGCGGCTCACGCTATTGCGTGAGCGCGCCTAGCAGCGGCAGGCATTGTTGGGGGGTGCGCTTAGCTGATTGTCGTCTGCACCGTCTCATTATCGGAAAACTGACCGGCAAACAGGGGTGATGTCAGATAGCGCTCACCTGAATCCGGAAGAATGGCCACAATCATCTTGCCGCGATTTTCCTCTTGCTGGGACAGGCGGTGCGCTACCGCCATGGCAGCGCCAGAAGAAACACCCGCGAGAATACCCTCTTCCTGCATCAGTTTGTGAGCCCATTCCATGGCGTCTTCACTGGATACCTGTTCTACCCGGTCGACCATGTTGAGATCCAGGTTGCCCGGTAAGATACCCGCGCCTATACCCTGTATCTTGTGGGGTGCGTGGCTGGGCTCGGTACCCGCTTTCGCAGCGGTGATAATGGTAGTGGAGTCGGGTTCAACTGCCACGCTGAGTATGGCTTTGCCACAGGTGTTCTTGATATAGCGAGAGATACCCGTGATCGTGCCCCCTGTGCCAACCCCGGACACCAGGATATCTATCTCGCCATCGGTATCTTCCCAGATTTCGGGGCCAGTGGTTTGTTCGTGAATGGCGGGGTTTGCTGGGTTTTCGAACTGTTGCGGGCCCCAGTACTTGCCCGGTTCCGAGGCGATGATTTCCTCAGCCTTCTGTATGGCAGCGGGGATACCCTTGGCGCCATCTGTGAGCACCACGTCCGCTCCCAGCGCCTTCATTAGCATGCGGCGCTCGAGGCTCATGGTGTTGGGCATCACGAGGATACAGCCATAACCGCGTGCGGCGGCGACAAATGCCAGCGCAATGCCGGTATTACCACTGGTGGGCTCGACGATGGTCATGCCGGGTTTCAGGCTGCCATCCTGCTCCGCGGCAATGACCATACTGGTGCCGATGCGGCACTTGACAGACATGGCAGGATTGCGGTTTTCCAGTTTAACGAAGACATTGCCGTCGCTGATATGGTTGATTTTGACCAGCGGTGTGCCCCCGATCGTTGCTGAATTGTCGGCGTAGATTTTGCTCATACTGGCTATCCTTGGTTTGTTGGGGAGAGTCCGGGCATTCGCTGATGAAGACTAGTATCCTCTGCAGCTCTTGTCTATGCCCAGCGTTGTTTCAATCTGTTTCCAGTCGTTGTCGCTGTCAAAGTGAACGCGGAAATTTATTTTTAGTGCCGCCGGAACTTTTGCCATGATACCCGGGTCTTATTTTCTGTGGCCGTAGCGTGCGTCTGTTACCGGTGAGAGCCGGTACATCCGCCGCCACTTGAGATTCCATCCAGGTCTAAGTGTAATCTCCCAAGTGAGACTCCTGTATTGCCGGCCCAATGGGCCGGCTTTTTTTTCACTTATTTTCAGATGCCTTACCCTGGATTGTCGCCGTGGCAAGGGTTTCGAGAGTCTGCGGGCCGATCAGTGTCTGGCGCAGTTTTCCCTGGGGGTCCAGCACCAGGCTCGTAGGCAGGACCACCGGCCGCGGCACACCCAGTTGGGCCGCCGGGTCGGTGGACAAGGTGGGGAATGCCACGCCCAGTTTTTGCAACTGCTGGTCCAACTCCTCGCCGCTGATGCCGTCGTAGTTCACGCCCAATACGGTCACCTGGGGCAATTCAGCCAGCTTGTTCAGTTCGGGAATTTCCTGGATGCAGGGCTTACACCAGATAGCCCAGTAGTTGATGACAACCCACTGGCCGCGCAACGCTTCCAGTTGCAGTGTATTTCCGGGTTTTTCTGCGGGGCTACAGGCAAAGAGTGCCGATAATACCAGTAAAAAGTACCATGCTTTCATCGGGAAAATAGCTCCGCCAGACTGATTTCGAGGGTGTTTTGTTGTTGATTGTGCTGCTGTTGCAGCAAGCGGTAGGCCTCCAGCCGAAAGGCGAGGTCTCCCGGTGGTTCTTCAGCGTTCAGGGGCTGTTCGCCATTGACCCACTCCTTCAGCTGGCTGAGGCTGACACTGTGCAGATCACGGCTTAACAGGTATTGACCGCGATCGTTTTCCGCGATCAGCCTTTTCTCCATGAATATCGTTCGCAGCTGCTGCCAGCTGTCGCTGTCCAGCCCGCGGGTAATATCGTGCCTTCGACTGACTAACTCCATTTCACCTACGCCCTGTCCTGTTTCCTGCCGTTGCCAGAACAGATAGAGCACATCCAGTGCTTTCAGCACCAGTGGGCGGTTGGCCTGCTCCTCGTTCTGGTACGCGGACATGCTGTGCACCAGAATGCCACCCATCAGGACAATATTCCATGACAGGTATATCCATAGCAAAAACAACGGCACGGCAGCGAAGGCGCCATAAATGAACGTGTAACTGGACCCCACCACCAGGACGGTAAACACCGATTTGGCGATGTGGAAAGCCGCCGCAGCGACGAAGCCGCCCACCAGGCAATGTTTGAACGGCACCCGGCAGTTGGGCACAGCGGCATATATGAGGCTGAAGCCGGCCGTGCTCAGTGCAAGCGGGGCGATTTTGAGCATGAATCCCTGCATGCCTATTACGTCGTAATCTTTCAGTACATGGGCAAAAGAAGACAGGTACGTGCTCAGTGCCAGGGCCGCGCCAATGGTAACCGGCGTCAGGCTCAATACCGCCCAGTACAGCATAAAGCTGGATACCGGGCTGCGGTTTTCGCTGGCCCGCCAGATCTGGTTGAAGGCCTTCTCGATATTGCGCAGCATTAACACAGCCGTTACTACCAGGAATATGATGCCCGGCCCGGTGAGGTTTTTTGCCTGCTGGGAGAATTCGTCCAGATAGCCCCTGATCTCCGAGTTGGTATCCGGCATCAAATTTTCGAACATGAAGGCCTGCATTTTGACTTCCAGACCCTGAAAAGCCGGTACTGCCGATGCCATGGTATACACCACCGTCAGCAGCGGTACCAGGGCAAACAGGCTCATGTAGGTCAGGGCTGCCGAGTTTTCCGAACACCGATCGGCGTTGAAACGCGACAGTAAATATCGGGTGCGCCGCCAGAGCTCAGATACATTTAGCCAGTCAAGATTCATACCGGGCATTATGGCATGAACAATTGATCCTCTGCACGAGAGTGACATTTGCCAAAAGCGCAGGTGAGTTTAGCGTCGCAGGCCTCCGGCTTTGGTATACTCTGCTCCCCTGTCCGCTACGCCGAAGAGGCGTGATATACCGGACAGGAGATCAGTGCCTGTGACCATTCGCAAAAGCGATTGAATTAATGCCGCCGTAATTGTTACTTCAGGAAAGAGTCCATGAGTGAGTACACCCTATATCACAACCCCCGCTGTTCGAAATCCCGCAATACTCTCGCGCTATTGCAGGAAAATGGCATTGAGCCGCGGGTTGTACTTTATCTGGAGACACGGCCAGACTCGGCTCAGATAGCGACGCTGCTGGCCAAGTTGGGATTGACCGCAGCCGAACTTGTCAGGCGGGGAGAGGATGCCTACAAGGCCTGCGGGTTGAGCAAAGACTCCGGCGAGGAAGAATTGTTGGCAGCGATGGCTGCCCACCCCAAGCTGATCGAGCGCCCGATTGTCGTTAAGGGCAAGCGGGCGGTACTGGGGCGTCCGCCGGAAAACGTGCTGGAACTGATCGGCTGATGGCCGAATCCTATATATTGGTTTTGTACTATTCCCGCCTCGGGTCCACCGCAGCCATGGCTGCGCAGGTTGCGCGCGGCATTGAGCTTGTTCCGGGCATCTGCGCCAGGTTGCGAACGGTGCCGTCTGTGTCCGCGAACAGTGAACAATCTGCGGATGGTATTCCCAGTGACGGTCCACTCTACTGCGAACTGGACGATTTGCGTGGCTGCGCCGGGCTGGTCATGGGCAGCCCTACCCGTTTCGGCAATATGGCTGCCCCGCTCAAATATTTTCTGGACCAGACTTCCGCACTGTGGCTCAGCGGTGCGCTGATCGATAAGCCGGCTGGGGTTTTCACCTCGACATCCAGTTTGCACGGTGGCCAGGAGTCAACTCTGCTCAGCATGCTGCTACCGCTACTGCACCACGGTATGGTGGTGGCGGGCCTGCCCTACAGTGAGGCCGGTCTGATGAGTACGAATTCGGGAGGAACACCTTACGGAGCCTCCCATTGGGCCGGCCCTGACAACAGTCGGTCCCTTGACGAGGGGGAGGCGGCACTGTGTCGCGCCCTCGGGGAGCGGGTCGCTAGACTTGCCGCCGGTGGCGCAGCGTGAAGCGCGGGACAGCCAGCGCCATAGCGCACGGTTTGCTGTGGTTTGCCTGGGCGGTCTTGCTGGTGCAGCAGCTGATTGATGCCTGGCAGATGCAGCTGCCCTGGATAATCTGGCTAGGCAAACTGCTGCCCCTGTTGATTTTTCTACCGGGTATGCTGCGCGACAGGTTGCGGACTTATATCTGGCTGTGTTTTGTCAGTCTGCTGTATTTTATAGCATTGGTGGAGCGCCTTTTCGCCCTGCCGGGGAATATTCCGGCCGCCATAGGCACTGCCGCCGTAGTCACTTTGTTTATTGCCGCGATGATGTATGTACGGTGGCGCGCCAGGGAACTTCGCGAGGCCAGCGCTCGTCCAATCGGTTCAGGAGATTGAAATATGAGTAAACCATCCCTATTGCGCAGGGTGTTTTCGGCAATCTGGAACGGTATTACCCGGGTCAGGCTGGCACTGTCCAATATACTGTTTTTGCTGTTTATTGCTGTGGTCTATTTTGTTTACCTGGGTGGAGGGGAGGAGTCGCCACCGGAGAAAGCCGCGCTCCTGCTCAACCTGGCCGGTACAGTGGTGGACCAGAAGTCTCAGGTGGAGCCGCTGCAGGCGTTATTGGGAGAGCCAGCGCCAGAGGACCGCGAAATGCTTCTTCGCGACATCATCGATGCCATCCATTATGCGAAGGACGATCCGGCGATCAATTCACTGGTGATGGAGCTGGATAACCTTCGCTATGTGGGTATCAGTAAGACCCAGGAAATTGCGGAGGCGATGGAAGCATTTAAAGAGACCGGCAAGCCGGTAGTTGCTGTCGGTGATTATTTTACGCAGGACCAGTTTCTGCTGGCCAGTTATGCGGACAGTATTATTCTGAACTCCTACGGTGGTGTCGGTCTGGAAGGGTATAGCAGTTACCGCAACTACTACCGCGAGACGCTGGAGAAGATGTCGGTCAATGTTCACGTCTTCCATGCGGGCGAATTCAAGTCTATCGCAGAGCCCTTTCTGCGCGATGATATGTCCCCCGGAGAAAAACGGGTGACAGAGCGTTGGCTGGAGGTGCTGTGGGGCCAATACGCCGCCATGGTGGAAGCCCAGCGCGAATTGCCGCCGGGCAGTGTCAATCACTATGCTAACAATTTCGCCGAGCTGTTGGCACAGCAGGGTGGCAATGCAGCGGCGCTGGCACTGGAGGCGGGGCTGGTGGATGACCTGCTGAACCGCAGCGAGGTGAATGATTATCTTGTGGAAGTGGTGGGTGCGAGTAATGAGGATGGCCTCTATGAAGCAAGGCTATTCGAGCGCTACGTGCGCCACCAGCGCCCCAGTCAGCTAACCGGTATGGAGGGTGAGCGGGTAGCGGTGATCACCGCCGTAGGCAACATTGTTACCGGTGACCAGCCCCCGGGCACTATCGGTGGTGACTCACTGGCTAATCTTATTGCCGCTACCACCGAGCAGGAAGGGGTCCGCGCTTTAGTCCTGCGGGTCAATAGCGGTGGTGGCAGCGTGTTCGCTTCAGAAGTCATTCGCCAGGAATTGCTCAGAACCCAGGGGCTCGGTATTCCCGTGGTGATATCGATGGGGGCTGTGGCAGCCTCCGGCGGGTATTACATTGCTGCCGAGGCGGATGAAATCTGGGCGACACCCGGCACCATCACCGGCAGCATAGGTGTGTTTGCGGCGGTCCCCACCTTTGAACGCCTGCTGGAGCGTATCGGTGTGTACACGGATGGCGTTGGCACTACCGATCTGGCCGGGTCGCTGCGACTCGACCGGCCACTGAACCCGCAGGTGGCAGCGATTATTCGCAGTGGAGTGGATTTCAGCTACGCCAATTTCCGGCATCTGGTACAAGAGGGGCGCGATATGACCCCCGAAGAAGTCGATGCTCTCGCCGAAGGGCGGGTCTGGAGTGCCCCGGACGCGCTTGAAAATGGGTTGCTGGATGGTATCGGCTCGCTGGCGGATGCTATTGATGCCGCTGCGGCCCGAGCGGGGCTGGAGGACTATGAAGTGGATTATGTAGCGCTTCCACTGTCGCCGCGGGAATTGATTTTACAGACCCTGGCGGATCGAGTGGGCAGCTTGCGGATATGGTCTGCCTCAGGTTTGAGTGCTTCGCTGGAGCCCCTGCTGGCACCGGTAGCCGATGCTGCCGCCGAATTGGCTGCTCTGAAAGACCCGCGCCATCTTTACGCGCGCTGTCTGCCCTGCGGGGCTATTCGCTAGCGATGACGCTATTATCTGCGGCCGGGTTGTGGTGGTCACCGCTGCCGGCCCACCAGCGTGTGACATCGTCCAACATCAGGTATAGGCAGGGCAGCAGCAACAAGGTAATAACCGTGGCAAAGACAATACCGAAGGCCAGAGAAATGGCCATTGGTATCATGTCCTGCGCCTGCACTGTGCGCTCCAGCAGCATGGGCGCCAGCCCCATGAAAGTGGTTACGGAGGTCAGCATGATCGCCCGGAAGCGGCGGGAGGTGGCCTCGGTTATAGCGGTGTAACGGTCTGCGCCCCTGGCCATAGCGCTATTGGTGTAGTCCACGAGCAACAGGCTGTCGTTCACGACCACCCCGCTGAGCGCGATTACGCCAATGACCGACATCATACTGAAGGCGTACCCGGTGACCCAGTGGCCCACTATGGCACCGATAATGCCGAAGGGGATCACACCCATGATGATCAGGGGTTGCAGGTAGGATTTTGTGGGAATGGCCAGCAACGCATAGATACCCAGCAGTGCCAGGGCGAACCCCACCATCAGGCTCACCCCCAGCTTTCTCTCCTCGTCGGCCATTCCGGAGACGCTGTAGCTCAACCCGGGATACTTTTCCAGCAGGGAGGGGAGTACGTTTTTCTCGACCTCTTCTATCACCTTTGAAGGCTGCACCCTCACTCTGTCCGCTTCAGCGGTAACCTCAGAAGCCCGTTGAAAATTTATATGGGTAGTTTTCAACAGACCCTGAGTGACGTCCAGGTTGGCAACCGTGTCGAAGGGTACCTCGTCGCCCTGGGGCGTGCGGATAAACATATTGTTTAATGTGCTGGTCAATTCCCGGTCCGCTTTTGGAAAGCGAACCATTACCTTGATCTCATCGGTACCGCGTTGAATGCGTTGTGCCTCCGCGCCGTAGAACGCGTAACGCACCTGGCTGCCCAGGGCATAGCGTGTCAACCCCAGAGATTCGGCTTCAGGCATGATATCCAGGTGAAACTCGTCAGCGGTGTCACCGGCGCCATTGCGAATGTCATAGAGGCCTGCGTAGTGGCGCAAAGCCTGCTCCAAGTCATCCGAGGCGACCTTGAGCGTGTCAAAGTCGCGGTGCATGAGATCGAAGGCTATAGCGGGGCCCCAGCCGCCTTCATCGTCACCACTGATGGCAAGCACCTCTGCGCCGTGAATACTGCCGACCTGCTCCCGCCAGCGCTGTTCCACTTCCAGGGTAGAAATACCGCGCTGATCGTCCTTGGTCAGCTCAACGGATACCAGACCATTAATCTGGTCAAAGCCGTAGGCCGCGATGTATTCCAGCAGTCTTTCATCGCTGCCGGTTTCGCGCTGGTAGTCCGCCTCCACCTTGTGCAGTGCGGTAACTATTTCGGTTATTGCCAGTTGGGTGCGCTCCTCCGGCGTGCCGTGTGCGAGCCGCAGCTCCGCCTTGAGGAATTCGCCACGTGCCTCCGGCGCCAGGATGGTGCGTACCTGGCCACCCGCGAGGAGGCCGCCGCATAGAATCAGCAGTGAGAGGAAGAACGCCAGCGTGGCATAGCGATTGGCAGTGCATCGTTGCATGAACGGCAGGTAGCGGAACTCGACAAACGCGCGCAGGCGACTGTTGCAGCGTTCCTGCAGGCGATTTATGGCTAGTAGCAGGGGATGGCGTGCTGGTTTACTGTGGGCCAGATGTGCAGGCAGAATCCACTTGGATTCCACTAGCGAAAACACCAGGCACAACACCACGACAGTCCCGGCCGCTTGTGGAAATGCGCCGAATACGCCTTCGACGAAGAGTGTAGGTGCGAAAGCCACAACGGTAGTCAGTACGCCAAAGGTCGCCGGCGTGGCCACCTGGTATACCCCAGTGACTACGCTTTGCGCGCTGTGGCCATGGAGTTCCTGTTCGGCATAAGCGCTTTCCCCCGTGATAATTGCATCGTCGACAATGATGCCCAGCGCGATGATAAAACCGAATATGCTGAGCATATTCAGGCTGGCATCTACCATGGGCGTACTTATCACTGCCATCGTGCCCAGAAAACACACCGGAATTCCCAGCATGACCCAGAAGGCCAGTTTGATCTCAAGAAACAGGGCCAGCACGATTAGTACCAGTAGCGCCCCCATACCCAGGTTTTTCATCATCATCCACAACCTGCCCTCGAGGTAGTAGGTGATGTCCGACCACGCCTCCAGCGTGACGCCGTCGGGCAACTGGTCCTGTTTTTCGGCCATATAAGCGCGGACGGCCTGTGATGTGTCAATGATGTCCTGCTTGCCCATCGCAAAGACATTGATGCCAAGGGAGTATTGCCCATTGAATATGGTGAAGCCCCGGCCATCCACAAAGCCATCGTCGATGGTGGCGATATCCCCCAGCATCAAGCGTGTGCCATCGGGCCAGGTCTTGAGCAAGATATTCTCGAAGTCTCGCTGCACATAGGCCTGGCCAATCGTGCGTAACATGATATCGCCGTTGCGGGTTTGCACAGAACCTGCAGGAATGTCCAGTGACGAGGCGGAAATAGTATCGGCGACGTCACCCAGGGTCAGGTGGTATTCACGCAGTAGCTGTTCGGATATTTCTACTGATATCTCGTATTCGCGAGCACCGACCACTGTCGCGGCGGAGACTTCCGGCAGGCCGAGTAGCTCACGGCGCATGTTATCTGCCAGGGATTTCATTGCGCGCTCGTCAACACTGCCTGAAAGCTGCAGGGTAAGCGTTGGGAATAGCAACTCGGGCTGGCGGACTATGGGTTCCTCGGCGCCATCGGGAAAGTATGAGATAGCATTTATGCGGTTTTGTACCTCGTCCAGCAGCTTGCCCAGGTCCATTCCCTCGTTGGGCTCTATCATTATCCTGGCATAGGATTCAAATGCGTCTGACTCCACCCGCTTAATGCCATCCAGGTCGTTAATGGCCTCTTCAATCTTTAGCACTACCCCTTGTTCGACTTCCTCAGGCGCTGCGCCCGGATAGGGTGCCGTAATGAAAATGACCTCAAGTTCGATGGCTGGAAACATGGCGCGCTGGATAGTAAAGGCTGCGCCCAGACCTACGATCATGATCAAAAGCATCAGCAGGTTGGCAGCGACAGGATTGTAGGCGAACCAGGCGATGACCCCATTGGGGTGTTGCGGGCTCACTCGGCGCCGGCCACGGCGCCGCCCTGGGTTGTGCCCGCGGTTCCGGTTTCCAATCGATCGGCCCGTTGCTCCTGAAACTGCCCCGAGGAATCGAACAATTCGTTGCTGGGGGTGCTGGAGATGATTTCAGCCTTGGCCCCCGCAAACGACACGTCCAGGCTGGTGAGAGACACCAGGTCGCCGTCAGCAAGGCCGGCGCTGATATAAATCTGGTCACCGCCAGTTCGCAGGCTGGTCACTTTGCGGTTGCGCAGGTGCATGGACTCATCGACTACCCAGACATATCCACCGGCGCGTAGCAGGTATCGCGGCAGTACTACAACATCGTTAAGCACGCGGCCTTCAATATTTGCGTTGACGAAGGTACCTACCCTCAGCGGCAGGCGATCGGGGTGGCGCAAGCCATACGGGTCATCAATTCGGGCGACGGTAAACAGGACTCTGGAGCGTTCATCGAAAACCCCTTCGGTGCGATGCAGGCGGGCAGACCAATGCTTGATATCACCACTCACATCGGTATACAGATCAATGCCGGAACCGTTCTCGTAACCCTCCAGGCCGGGAAGTTCGAGGTAGTCCAGCTTGCTCTGGGGGATGGGGAGTCGCACCTCAGCGGTTTCCACGGAAAATATGTCGGCCAAGGGCGTCCCGGCCCCGACAAATTGGCCGAGGTCGGTCTGCTTTTGTCGGATAAGCGCATCGTAGGGTGCGCGAATAATGGTCCGTTCCAGGTTGTCCCTGGCGGTATTCAGCTCTGCCTGCGCGGCGAGCAGATTGGCATCCGCCTCTTCCAACTGTGGCTTGCGCAGGTAAAGGTTTTTCGCCTCCTCGGTACGCTGGCTGTTTTTTGGCAGTTTCTCCCACTCCCGCTGTGCCACCTGTGCGCGGCCCTTTTCTTGAACCAGAATACTCTCAACTGACTCAAGTGCGGCCTTGGCGTGCAGCAGGCGGGTTTGGTAATCACGGGGATCAATACGGAGCAAAACATCATTGCGAGAGACAAATCCGCCTACGTGAAACGCCTCTGCGACCTCGACGATCCGGCCCTGCACTTCCGCCAGGATGGTTGTTTCCTGAACGGGCGTAACAGTACCCTGAGCCTGCACTTCGATGCGCAGGTTTTCTTTCACGACTTCTGCAACATCGACTGTTACCGCCGAGTACACAGGCTCGGAGATTTCTGCTGCCGGACGGGTGAAGTACAGAAGGGCACTGATGGCGCTTGCTCCTGCGAGCATTATCAGAGATATAACTGCCTGTTTCGACTTGCTAGCCACTTTTGTGATGGTCCCGCTGGGGGCAGTACCCGTATGCGTGTTTTAGTTGGCGGGAACTTGCGCGATATAGTTGCGCCTTTTATACCACATCGCGCTGCGGGCCAGTGATAAATTACTGGTAAAATGGCGTTATGGGGGCGGTAAACGCCCCCCGGTACAGCATTATTCACTCTTGTCGAAATGCACATCCATTTGTGGGTAAGGTATCGAAATGCCCTCTTCATCAAAGCGCAGTTTGACGGTTTCCGTGGTGTCCCAGAGTACGGCCCAGTAGTCCGCGGATTTGGTCCACGGGCGAACCAGGAAATTGATACTTGAATCCGCAAGGGCACTCAGGGCCACGACAGGTGCGGGTTCTTCCAGTACGCGCTCGTCCGCTGCAATAATTTCCTCCAGAATCCGTTTGGCCTTGCGGATATCATCATCGTAGGAGCAGCCGAAAACCATATCAACCCGGCGGGTATGCCGGGCGGAGTAATTGGTGATGTTTCCGTCGATGATGGAGCCGTTGGGCACGATGACTTCCTTGTTGTCTGGCGTTGTCATGGTCGTGGTGAAAATGCTGATATTGTCAATGACCCCGGTGGCGCCACCGGCCTCGACAAAATCACCCTTGGTGAAAGGGCGGAATATGATCAGCATGACGCCTGCTGCCAGGTTCGACAGAGAGCTTTGCAGTGACAGACCGATGGCCAGGCCGGCGGCACCCAGCAGAGCTACCAGTGACGTCGTGTTAATGCCGAGCTGGCTGAGCGCCGCGATAACCACGAACAGCAGCAGTAACCAGCGCAGAATAGCGATGACAAAGTCCACCAGAATTGCGTCCATGCCGCGGGCGGTGAGCATTTTTTTAACGAAGCCAACGACAGCTGATACAACGATTCGGCCAATGTAAAAAATGGCCAGCGCAAATACCAGCTTGATACCCCAGGGAATGACGTAAATTTGTACGATCTCGGCAATGTCGATATTTTCCATGAAAGGTTTCCTCGGGAAATTTTGAATCCAGCACTATAAGCAACAGATTCAGATTTGCCAACGCTGCTGATATTGGCTGCGAATTTTCTCCCGGGTCGGATGAATCGAAATCCCCTGCGGTGTATAGTCGCCGCTGCACAAAAATCAAGCGGGAGAAGCCACAGTCCATGACCAGCATATTTGACAATCCGGGAGAACTGCTGGCTGCGCCGGGCTCTCACCTGGGCTACAGCGACTGGCTCGAGGTAGACCAGAAGCGTATCGATCTGTTTGCCGAGGCGACTGGTGATCACCAGTGGATACATGTAGATCCCGAGCGGGCAGCGCAGGGACCCTTCGGCAAGACTATCGCCCATGGTTACCTGACACTGTCGCTGGCCAACCAGTTCCTGCCTGAGATCATGCGGGTTGACAACGTTTCCATGGGGGTTAACTACGGCTGCGAGAAAGTACGCTTTCCAGCCGCAGTGTCGGTGGGCAGTCGAGTTCGGGGCGGCGGCGAGGTAGTCAGTGCAGAGCAGGTAAAGGGTGGTGTGCAGGTGGTTGTACGCATAACCATTGAGATTGAGGGCGCTGACCGACCGGCCTGCGTTGTCGACACTATCAGCCGATTTTATCCGTGATTGGCGAGGTACTCTAGATGCTGGAACTGAGCAAATCTGTTGAACCGATCTTTCCAGCGGCGACAGTGGTGTTTGTGCGTGATGGTGAGCAGGGACTGGAAGTCTTGTTGGTGCAACGCAGCAAAGCTTTAGCGCATATGGGGGGGATGTGGGTATTTCCCGGTGGGCGGATAGACGAGGCAGATTATCCACCCGACCGCGATGACTACGGTGCCGCTCTCAATGCCGCCATTCGCGAAACCCGGGAGGAAGTCGGGCTGGAAATTCACACCGGCCAGCTGGCCTACCTGTCTCACTGGACAACACCGGAGGGAGCCAAGAGACGTTTTTCAACCTGGTTTTTCCTGGCGGTGCTGGAAGACGCGCAGGAAGTGACAGTGGATGGTGGTGAAATCGCCCACCATCGCTGGGTCAGACCCGAGGTCGCCTTTGCCGAGATTAAAGACCGGGAGCACCCCTTTCGCCTGATGCCGCCCACTTTTATTAGCCTGGTGGATATCGCCGATTGCCGAAGCTGTCAGGAAGCACTAGGGCATATTGGCGCTCGCCAGGCTTTCCAGTACACCCCGCGCATGGTGTTTGTCGAAGACGGCATATGCTTTCTGTACGACGGCGACGCCGGGTATGCCGAAGAGGATCTGGACGCGGAGGGTGGCCGCCATCGCACCTACATGATCGACGGGCAATTGGAGTACCTGCGCGAGTACTGATCGCTGCGCACAGGGTCTATATTCGGATTGGCACCGGATCCCAGGGACCGGCTCACTCTCGCATTGACTATCGCTTGACGATCACCGAACTACCATGCCCAAACAGCCCCTGATTGGCGGTGATGCCAACCCGGGCACCCTTGACCTGCCGGTCGCCCGCCTCGCCACGCAACTGCCAGGTCAGCTCACACACCTGGGCGATCGCCTGGGCGGGAACAGCCTCGCCGAAGCAGGCCAGTCCACCGGAGACATTGATGGGGAATTTACCGCCAAGCGCCGTGTCACCGCGACGCAGCGCAGCGGCGGCTTCACCTCTGGGGGTCAGCTGGAGGTCTTCTATCCAATCGAGTTCCAGCGCGGTGGACAGGTCATACACCTCCGCCAGGCTGATATCTTCCGGCCCGACACCCGCTTCTTCATAGGCCTTGAGGGGTATGGTGGAGCGGTAGGAAATGGCTTCCACACCGGCGGCTGCTGCCGAATCAGTGGCGATGTCTGGCATCTCCACAACGCCGCTGGCGAAGGTGGGAGTGACGGTTGATATGGCGGCTACCCGCGGCGCATTGGCTTTGCCAATTTTTCTGGCGTAATCCAGGCTGCAGACGATAAGCGCGGCGCCGCCGTCGCTGGTGGCGCAGATATCCATCAGGCGCAGTGGGTCGGCCACCATGGCGGATGCCGCCACGTCCTCGGCAGTAAAACACTTGCGATAGCGGGCACGGGGGTTCTTTGCGCCGATCCGGGAGTTTTTGACTTTTACTGCAGCGAAGTCTTCCAGGGTGTCGCCGTAGATATCCATGCGCCGCCTGGCATACAGAGCGAAGTAGGTAGGGTTGGTGATGCCCAGGTAAAATCGCACCCAGTCGGGGTCCTCCGGGCGATAGCCGCCAGCAGGAGCAAGAAAGCCCTTGGGAGTGGTGTCTGCGCCCACAACGAGGGCAACCTCGCACTCGCCGGCAAGAATTTTGTTGCGCGCGGCTGCCAGGGCCTGGGAGCCTGAAGCGCAGGCCGCATAAGAGGTGTTGACTTCAGCGCCTTGCCAGCCCAAAGCCTGGGCGAAAGTGGCGCCGGCCACGTAGCCCGGATAACCGCAGCGCACTGTGGCCCCGCCGGAGACGAAGCGGATGTCCCGCCATGGTATGTCTGCATCGGCAAGGGCTTCTCTGGCGGCGGCCACGCCGTATTGCACGAAGTTATGCCCCCATTTGCCCCAGGGGTGCATGCCCGCACCGATAATCGCTATTTCGTTGGACATGGGTTCAGGCTCCGGTTTTTGTGTCGGCGGCAATGGGCCGCCATTTCCAGGTGACTTTGATGTCGTCCTCGGTCTCGTGCAGGGTTTCCAGCACCAATTCCATGAGCATCCCGACCTTCAGTTCCTCGACGGTCACGCCCTTGACTACCTGGCCAAGGACCACCATCTGTTCCCGCTGCAATTGCACACCTGCAATAGCGTAGGGCTCGAATGGCTCGGGTGCCACAAAGGGTGATGGCGGCTTGTAGCTGGCGTTGGTATAGCTCCAGATCTGCCCGGTTCTACTCAGTTCGACCTCGCGAAAGTCCGTGCTGTCACAGTTCGGGTTGCGGCAGTATTGACTCTGGGGTGGGAAGAAATAGGTCCCACAGTCGGTACACTGGCTGCCTATCAGGTGCGGCTTGTCGGCCATGGTGTGCCAGCCATCAATAGCGGGCGCCAGGGGTTTGTCACGCATAATTATCTCCGGGTTAGAGCGGCGAACAGAGTACTATCGGTAGGCGAACACAGGCAAGGAATCCTCACCTGCCTTACCCGCGCTGCGGTCAACGGCGCCCGTGAGTTTACTATGGCAGACCTGCGCCATTGCCCGGGGCCGCCCGTTTCGGCACAGTGTCGCCTGGTCTGAGCTCTCTGAATGTTATGTGGGAATACCATATATGTGCGGTCGTTTTAATGTGATCGACAGTCCCGGGCTGCAACAGTTGTTGCAGGATCTGGGCATCGATCTCGAGCTGCCCCAGGCGGCAAATGTGGCACCTACTGAACACATACACATGGTGTGGGACATCGGCGGGGAGCGGCAGGCTGGCCCCGCACGGTGGTGGCTGACACCGTCCTGGGCGAAAGCTGTCGACCAGAAATATGCTATGTTCAATGCCCGCAGCGAGACACTGGCCAGCAGCCGGGCATTTCGCCACCCGTTCAAATCCCAGCGTGGCATTGTGCCCATGAGCAGCTTTATCGAATGGCGTCAGGAGGGGGGTGTAAAACAGCCCTGGAAGATAAGCAACGAACAGGAGGCTCTGGCCATCGCTGCACTGTGGGATGTATGGCGGGGTGAGGGCGAGGCACTCTTGTCCTGCACACTGGTGACCACAGCGGCTGCACCGGATTTCGAACCCTGGCATCGACGGATGCCGGTGATGCTGTCGGCGGATGAGTGCGATCGCTGGCTGGATTGCAGTCATCAGGTAGAGGCTGGCGACCCGCTGTTTCGTAGCGAATTGAAATACCCACTGCGTCTGCAAGCCTTATCGCGAACAATTGGCAATGCACGCAGCAAGGATCCGGCGCTATTGGAAGGGGTTGGCGAGGCGGTGGTACTGGCAGCCCAATAATCGCCTAACTGTACAGGTGTACCATAATATCCCGGCAGGGCTATTGTCTCGTGGGGGTGCTTGGGGCATATTGTTGCCATAAAATAAATACCATGGCTGTAAAGGATTTGTGTAATTACAGCCCGGCAAGTAGTGGGGATTATTATGTCGCGCATAAATGCCATCACCCTTGGAAAATCGATATTGACGGTCCTGGCTACCAGTTTGGCATGGGCCAATCAGCCGGTGTTTGCGCAGCTTGAAGAGGTGATCGTTACCGCCCAGAAGCGCGAGCAGGGACTGCAGGATGTGCCCATAGCGGTAGAGGCATTCAGCGCCAGGCAGATTACCAACCTGTCGGCACAGGATATCGGCGATCTGGGCGCATTTACCCCCAATGTTTCGATTTCCCGAGCGGCTAACCAGCCCAAGTATTTCATCCGCGGCATCGGCACGGAGGATTTTGGCATTGGCGCTGACCCCGCAGTAGGGGTGTATCAGGATGGCGTTTATATTGGCCGAGCCGGCGGCTCGAAAGTGGCTTTTAATGATCTGGCGCGGGTGGAAATACTCAACGGTCCCCAGGGAACCTTGTTCGGCCGCAACGCGGCAGCGGGTGCTATTCAGTATGTGAGTAATAAACCCGATGAAGAGCTATACGGTTGGGCGCGAGCGACGGTGGGAAACTATGACCGCTACCAGTTCGACGGTGTTGCCAACGTACCTTTGATGGATACGCTGTTTCTGCGTACCGGGGTACTCTGGAACCAGCGGGACGGTTGGATTGACAACACGTACAACGGTAAGGACCTGGCCCGCGAGGGTAACCGCTCCATAGTCACTCAATTGCGCTGGGTGCCCACTGACCGCCTGGATTCAATATTGCGGCTGGAATTTGACCAGACCGATGAGGATTCAAGGGTTCGATCAAGTGCGGTATGGGGGCCTCGAGATAATGGTGCTGGCTTCAACAAGGTGGCCAGCGATTCCGATCTGTCGGAAAAACGCAATCTCTGGGCGGCGGCCTATCATCTTACTTACGATATGGACTGGGCCACACTGACCTCTATCAGTTCCTACCGTTACTACAAGTCGAAGAACCCGGAGGAAAAGGACGGTTCGGCTGAGCTCTACTATTTTTTCAACGATCTCAACAAGGAAAAGAACGACCAGTTTGCGCAGGAACTCCGCCTGGATGGTGAGGCCGGCTTGCGTTTTCGCTGGACGGCGGGATTGAACGCCACCTACGAGCACGCGCGACAGACCAGTGGCATTCACTTGACGCCCCAGTCGCTCGATAAACTGATTGCGGAGGCGGAGATCGGCGTGCCCTACGATGCACTGCCAGCGGGCGTTCCAATCACTCTCGCCTTCACCCAGTTTCCAGACCCGTTTGGCGAGCGCACAGTCGCCAGTGGTGCCCAGGCACTGGAAGATAATGTTCAGTACAAAGAGCAGATACGCATCAATGCGAAGTACAAATCCTATGCCGGTTTTGCCGATGCAACCTACGATATAACCGATACACTGTCGCTGACCGCGGGTATTCGCTACACCTACGATGACAAGAAATTCGGTCGCTATGTGGAATATAACGACTATGTCATCGCCTTCGCCTTTCCCACAGAGACCCGCCTCGATGCCAGCGGCAACTACGATTCGGGCGGTCAATTGGGTTTTTTGCAGTCAGACAAGGACTGGTCGAAGTGGACCCCCAGGGTGGTGCTGGAGTGGCAGGCCCAGGAGGAAGTAATGCTCTATGCCTCCTACTCAGAGGGTTACAAGGCGGGTGGATTCAATAGTGCCGGCGAACTATTTGCGCCGGCCTTCGATCCGGAGGAAGTCACTAATTATGAGGTGGGCATGAAGTCCAGCTGGCTGGACAACACCTTGAGGGTAAACGCCGCACTCTTCAGCTACGACTATGACAATCTGCAAAAACTTGCGTTTATCGAAGGCCCCTGCTTACCCAACTCTGATCTGGGTGCCTATCTTTTCGAGACCTCCGATGTAGAGGGCGAAGGCGCTGAACTCAGTGTCAACTGGCTAGCGCTGCCCTCGCTGGAATTGACACTAAGTGCCGGCTACCTCGATGCCAAGTACAAGAGAAGAGAAGAGCGTCGCGTCATTGACGGCGAGTGTGTGATAACAGATCGCTCTGACGAAAAGTATACGGCGGTACCGGACTTCAGCTACACCTTGGGCGCCAACTACAGCATGGATTTCGACAACGGCGGCGAGATGGTATTTGCGGTGGCCTATAGCTGGACAGAGGGCATCCAGCAGAACAGCTGCGTTTATGTGGTAGACAACAAGGCCGAGGGCCGGTCGTCTGATGTCTATACCTTTACCGAAGTCGATGGCAAGTTGATCATCAGTGACCCCTCTGCCACGGGTAACCTGACCGAGCCGCCGTTTAACAGTTGTCCCGATTCAGACAATATGGAACAGCTCAACGCGCGTCTTGCATACAACAGCCCGGACCGCGACTGGTCCTTGGCGGCATTTATCACCAATGCTACCAATTGGACACCCAAGAGATTGGAAGGTGAAGAGCCCGGCAGTCTTGGCAAAGAACTCGCGTCCAACTTTTCCGATGGTTCACCCTCTTACCCGCGTACCGAGGAGCCGCGTATGTATGGGGTAGAGTTGCGCTACAACTTCAAGTAAGGCCGGGGGGGGGGTAGCGCAGACCGCTGCCCTGTTTTTAACAGTTTCCACCGTGGTGGCAGGATTTTCTTGCGGCCACTGACTTACTGCTCACCCTGATCCTTGGCGGATTTTCGCTGCTCCTCACGAATTTCTGCGGCGATGGTTTCACTCAGCCGGTACAACAGCGCACTGTAGGCTGGGGGCAGATTCGAAGGCGCAAATGAGCCCGCCTGCAGCGGGTTTGTGTACTGACTGATGCGCTTGCTGATAACGTCGCCTGTGGCGGGACGAAATAGCACCCAATCCGCTGTCAGGGTGGCCTCTCGCTCATCTGCATCGAGGTCCAGCACGCTGACCCGGACCCCGTATTCGGGTGGATGACGGCTATCCCAGGGAAAGTAGCTGAGGTTTTGGGTGCTCAGTAACTGTGCCAGGTTGAGGCCCAGTATGCGCTGTACGCCCTGCGCCAGAGGTTCTCCCCAAAGGTCGGTGCCTGAAACCAGTAAGCGGTTCTCGCCCCGGGTGTATACCAGTGCGCTGCGATTGAGAAACTCGGGTACTTCGATTGGTCCAACACCCAGTGAGGGCTGTTGCTCGTTGCCAAGGGCGCCGCTCCCGGGAGTGAGTCGGTAGAAATGACTGGCGGGTGAACTGCCGCAGGACGCGAGCATCAGTAACAGGCTCAGGCTGGCTGCGATCCTTAAAGGGGTACCGGTCATTGCGAATTCTCCCGCTTGCCGCGGAGCAGGGACTCCGGCTGTTCGTTGATGGTATTGGCCAGCTGCTTGATGGCTTCAGCAGCCATGCCCAGATCCTTCAGCGTCTTGTTCAACTGGTAAGTCGTGGCCGAACCCGGTTCCACCATGCTGTTGATGTTGGTCATGGTTTGCTCAAAACCATCGATGGCCTTGTCCAGCACAGCCAGGTTTTTCTTTGCGAGGGCGGAAAATTGTGGGAGCTCCTTATTGGCGCCGGCCACGGTTGTCGAGACATCGTCGAGCACAGTATCCAGTTTTGGCCCTGTTGCCGCCACCTGTATGCGCAGCTCCTCGGTCAATTGTGTCACCGAAGCCAGGGTAGACTGAAGGTTTTCTGGTAGCGCCTGAAAATCCTTGTTGGTCAAAAAGCGGTTGAGTCCGCTGATGGTGCCTTCTACTTTGCCTGCGAGTTCTGCCAGATTCAGTTCATCGAGTTTCTGGGTCAGCATCTCGAGCTCTGTGGGTATGGTGGGAATCTGCAGGTGTTCAGTTTTGAGGTCGACAAAAACCGGCGGTTTATCCGGGTGAAAGTCCAGCTGGATATACAACAATCCCGTGAGCAAGCTCTGGGTTTTAAGCTGCGCGCGCAATCCCCTGGCGATCAGTTGATCGGTGACGTCTTCCGGGTTACTGCCCAGTCGCCTGATATTTTTCTCACTGATTTCAGCTTCCACCACCATGATGAGTTCAATGGTGTCCGAATCCAACATAAGTTCCAGGTTGGTTACCTGGCCTATCTGTACACCCCTGAGCGTTACCGGCGCACCGACTACAAGACCTTTGACCGAGCCGTCAAATACCATTACCGTCTTTTCCCGCTGCTGGCCGAACCCTGATCCGAGGGCGAAGATCACGATCGTGATGGCGATCAGGATGGCACCGATAACGAAAGCGCCGATGGCGACGGTATGGGGTTTTTCACTCATGGCCTGGCCTCTTTGGTTGCTCGCTGTCCGTGTCTGTGCTGTCGCCTCGGGTTAGAAACTGTCGCACTAGCGCCTGCTTGCTATGGTCCCTGAGATAAACCGGATTGCCATAGTCGATCATGGTTCGACTGCCGGCGTCCAGGTAAACCGCGTTGTTGGATATGGCGAAAATGCTGGCCAGTTCGTGCGTGACCATAACCACCGTGGCGCCAGTCGATTGCTGAAGCTCCATAATCAGGTCATCCAGCAGTCTGGAACTGATGGGATCCAATCCGGCAGAGGGCTCGTCAAAAAACAGTATTTCCGGGTCCAGCGCAATGGCCCTCGCCAGCGCGGCGCGTTTAAGCATGCCGCCGCTGATCTCTGAGGGGTAATACGCCTGGAATCCTCCGAGGCCGACCAGTGCGAGTTTGTAGGCGACGATGTCGGCAATTTCAGCCTTGTCGTATTTGGCGTATAACTGCAACGGCAGCGCTACGTTCTCTGCCAGCGTCATCGCACTGAACATGCCGCCGGTCTGGTAGCTGATACCCCAGCGGCGACGCATGGTCTCTTGCTCTTCGGCGCTCGCACCCGGGAAACTGCTACCGCTGAAGTAAATGTCGCCGGCAGCGGGTTTGAGCAGGCCCACCATGTGTCTTAGCAGGGTGCTTTTGCCGCAACCACTGCCTCCCATGATGACAAAAATATCGCCCCGTGCTATGTCGAAAGTGAGTTCCCGCTGGATTACGAAATCCCCGTACGCCATGGTAAGGTGGCGAACGCTGATATGGGCCTCTGGGGCTGGAGAGGGCATCAGAATTTTATCGCCTGGAAGAGGATATTCAGGCCGGCATCGGCCACGATGAGGTACACGACGGCCGTGACGACCGCCTCGGTGGCGGCCTGGCCTACGGCGGCGGAACTTCTGCCGGCATTGATGCCGGCGCGACAGCCCGCAACGGCAATCAACACGGCGAAGATAACGCTTTTTATCAGGCCTACAGCGAGGTGATGGATCGCTACGGCCTGCTCTGTCTGGCTGAGATACTGCAGCGGTGAAATTCCCATGCCTCCCGCCACGATGCCGCCGCCGACAATGCCCAGCATATCGGCGTACAGCGTCAGTAATGGCATTGCTACCACCAGTGCGAGGATGCGTGGTACTACCAGGAATTCGATGGGGGATATTCCCAGCGTGGTGATGGCGTCAATTTCTTCGTTGGTCTGCATCGTGCCTAACTGTGCAGCATAGGCCGCACCCGTGCGTCCGGCCATGACAACGGCCGTCATCAACACGCCCATCTCCCGCAGAACCCCTATAGTTACGAGGTTAGCCACATAGACTTCTGCGCCGAACTGCTGCAGCTGTACTGCCCCCAGGTAGGCGAGAATCATGCCCACAAGTACGCTGGTGAGGCTGATGATACCCAGTGCACTGGGCCCAGCCTGGTAGCAGAAGTGGCGGAAATCTTCGAAGCGGGTGTTGGATTTCCCCGTCACCAGGCGCCCCAGCGCGATGGTGACCTCGCCGGTAAACCCCAGCGACTGCCGGATGATGTCACCCGAGTGGTTGGCGAGTCGGCGCGGACTCAGTTTTGTCAGCCAATGCTCCTGAGGTGACTCGCTTGGCTTAAGTGGTGCCACGGCGGTTGCCAGTGTCAGCAGTTTCTGTGCACTGGCAGGCAGTGCACGGGTGTCAAAGGTGATTCCCTCTTCGCAGCAATGGTTATAGCACTGCAGCATGAAAGCCATAAGCGTGGAGTCCCACTCTTCCAACGCCGAGCCGTCAATTGTCAGGTGGGAGAGGTTGCCCGCTTGTATCTCCCTGGACAGGGCGGAGAACTCTTGCACCCTGGCGCCCTGTAACCAGGTCCCGGACAGCGTGAGTATCGCGTTCTGGTCATCGCTATGAACTAGTTTGAATGCGGCGTTCCGGTCGCTCATGGGGTCAGCAGGAAAGAAAAGTAGTATCCGGAGTTTATAGGTATCACGGGCTAAAGACCAAGACCCCTTCTTGTCTGCGGCGGACAGCTGCTGAGAGCGGGACGCAAATTGCAGGCTAGCGAAAGGGCAGCTCCGGCCGCAGGGGATCGATTATATCGTAAGCCTTCTGATAGATCATGGCGACGGGCGTTTGATTATCTGCCTCCTGACGCCTTGCTATCATGGTAATGGGGAAAAGGTACTCCTGCGATTGACGGTAGCGCAGCGCGCGGGTTCGGCCTACGGCATCCTCGTAGATCACCCAGTGCATGCTCAGGTCCGCGGCGAGCAAATCGCCCATAATGACCCCCATTGCCTGCAACTCTCGGGTCTGGTCGGCCCGCACCAGGCGGCGGTCGAGCAGCAGCTGGAGTATTTCCAGATCATTTTGCTTGTTACCACTGAAACGGCGCCCGAGATTTGCCGATGCCAGATCATCGAGCGACTCGCGTTGCTGCGCCATATATTGCCTGTCCAGCCGGGACAGGTCACTTATTCTGGCTTCCTGCTGTGCGTTGGCAGTGGCCATCAGCAGCAGCGCTGATAGCAGCAGAATTGCCTGGCTAGCGAGTCTTCCCAATGTCATTGGCCTTCTTCCTTTGTGGCGGTAGAGACCGACCATTTTACCCAATTTGGTTGTCTTACGGCCATGGTCATGGATAATGGCGGACTTCCCCCGAGCCCACGGTAAACAGGGCTCGCGACCCCCACAGTTTTCGGAGACAGCGAATGATTACCGGCAGTATTGTCGCCCTGGTTACACCAATGCATGCCGATGGCAGTGTTGATTGGGCAGGGCTGGAGCGGCTACTGGATATGCACCTCAGCGCGGGCACCAGCGCTATCGGGGCAGTGGGCACAACTGGAGAGAGCGCAACGCTGAGCGTTGAGGAACACTGCGAAGTCATCCAGCACTGCGTCCGTTATCTGGCCGGGCGTATGCCTGTGGTGGCCGGTACCGGTTCCAACTCCACTCGCGAGGCCATTGAATTGACTCTGGCCGCGGCCCAGGCGGGCGCGGCGGCCTGTCTGCTGGTCACGCCCTACTATAACCGGCCTACACAGCAGGGTCTTTACGAGCATTTTCGGGCGATTGCCCTGGCCGTTAACGTGCCCCAGATACTGTATAATGTGCCCGGTCGAACCTGTGTGGATATGAGCAACGAAACCGTGTCGCGCTTGGCCGATCTGGACGCTGTGGTCGGCATCAAGGACGCGACCGGCGAAATTCCACGGGGGCGCGAATTGATTGAGCTTTGCAGCAGCCGTATCGCCATCTATTCAGGTGATGATCCCACCGCGATGGAGCTCATGCTGGCCGGCGGCCACGGGAATATATCGGTTACGGCGAATGTGGCACCGGTCAAAATGGCCGAGCTTTGTCGCCTCGCGATGGCGGGGGACCGGCCCGGCGCCACGGAGATAAACGAGGCACTCTCACCGCTGAATACGGCACTCTTTCTTGAGGCCAATCCAATACCGGTTAAATGGGCGCTGGCTCATCGCGGTTTGATAGAGGAGGGGATTCGCCTTCCACTCACCCCGCTGGATGAGTCCTTTTATAATCGGGTAACAGCGGCCCTGGAAGTGGCGGGAGTCTGATGGGTTTTTCAATGAGATCGATAAAGCTGGCACTGCTCATACTACTGGTTTCTTTTGGTACCGGCTGTGGCTACTTGTTTGGTGACGAAGGTATATTTCGCGATAAATCGCAGGATTACAAAAAGTCTCGGGAGGTGGCACCCATTACGGTTCCCGAAGGGGAAGACAGTTCGTCTATCGGCGAGATTTATCCGATTCCGCCGATCACAGACAACGTTTTGTTGGCCGGCCAGTTTGAGGTGCCGCGCCCCGCGTCCCTGCTTGCGGGTGTTCAGGATGAACAGGTTCGCATTCAAACCCTGGGTGATGAGAGTTGGGCCGTGGTGAATACGGCCCCCGGTCAGGTCTGGCCCCAGATTCGTGCGTTTTTGTCCGTTTCCCAGATAGCCGTCGCCAGGGTGGATGCCCGTTTGGGGCTCATTGAATCCGGCTGGGTTACGTTGGAGGGTGAGTCCATGGCCAGCCGTTTCCAGTTCCGCATTGACCAGGGTGTGCAGCGTGGCACCAGCGAACTGCACGTGCTGCAAATGAACCAGGTTGGGGATGTAAACACTTGGCCAGAGAGTTCGAGCAGCCCTTCCCAGGAAAGCGAGATGCTGCGTGCGGTGTCACAGTTTATCGCCAATAGTGCGGATTCCACACCGGTATCCATGGTCGCGGACCAGGCGATCAGCGCGGTGGGCAAGATATCGATCCAGGAAGGCCCTGACGATGATATTTATATCCGCCTGAGCCTGCCCTATGATCGGGCATGGGCTTCTGTGGGCCGTGCCATCGAGGATTCCAATTTCGAGATCACTGACCGGGACCGCAGCGCAGGTCAATATTACGTGCGTTTCCTCGGGGTCGAAACCGAGGAGGAAGCGGGCTGGTTTGACTGGATGATGGGCAGTGATGATGAGCCCATGGCCCACCAGTCATTCATTATCTCGGTTGAATCCATGGATACACTGGACGTTGCGATCAGAATTGAGCAACAGGCAGCACTGGAGGGAACCGAGTTCCGGGCCATGGAAAAACGCGACGAACAGGCTCTGCTGGCACTGCTCAAAGGCAATATAGATTAACCGGGCAGGGCGTTAGAATGCGTTTTGCTTCGCTGGGGTCCGGTAGCAAAGGTAACGCGACCCTGGTGGGGGCTGGCGATACGCTTCTTATGGTCGACTGCGGCTTTTCGCTGCGGGAAACCCGGCGGCGACTGGAACGGTTGTCGGTGCGGCCCGAGCAGTTGAGCGCCATTCTGGTGACGCATGAGCACACGGATCACTGCGCGGGAGTGGCCGCGCTGTCGCGCAAGTACGAAATCCCCGTTTATCTTTCCCACGGCACCGCAGAGACGGGGCGCTGTGATGGCAGCTACAGGCTGAACTGCTTCAACAGCGAGGATGCCTTTACCCTGGGCAGTGTGGATGTTCGCGCTGTCACGGTGCCACACGATGCCGCGGAGCCCTGTCAGTTTTTATTGTCATGGGAAGCGCAGACCCTCGGAATTCTCACTGACTTGGGCAGTGTGACACCCCATGTTATCGATAGTTTTCGTGACTGCCACAGCCTGCTGCTGGAATTCAATCACGATGTCTCCATGTTGCAGGCCGGGCGATATCCGCCAGCGTTAAAGCGCCGGGTGGGGGGGGACTGGGGCCACCTGAACAACGGACAGGCGGCGGAGCTGCTGCGCCAGCTTGGAGGCGCACCTGCTGGCCACCTTGTTGTCGCCCACATCAGCGAAAACAACAACAGCCGGGAACGCGCTGAGGCGGCACTGCGGACGGTTCTGGATTCCCTGGAAGGGGTGGTGTGGGCTCAGCAAAAAGAGGGGTTTGACTGGTTGTCCGTGTTGCAGAGTGCGCCGGCGGCAGCTTCAGGCAGCGCGGCCGGATGAATACGGCACCACGCCTTTTCTGCTAATTGCCGGAAGTCGGTGGCGGCTGTCTTTTCCAGCGGCGATTGCTCCACAACCAGCTTTCCGGTTCACTTCTTATCGCTTGTTCCGCCAGGCGCGCATACGCCTCGATAATATGATGTCCGTTCCGGTCATGGGGTGGTCGAGCAATTTCCCTGAATTCTACCTCGTAGTATCCTCGGCGGCGCCTGCGGCACTGGGCAAACAGCACAGGGTAGTCTGTGGCCCTGGCGATAATCTCTCCCCCCTCGTAGAAAGCGGCATCGCGATTCATAAATGAGACCCAGTGGCTGCGCTCACTTGCTATGGGCGCCTGATCTGCCACCAGCACAAACAACCTGAATTCATGCCGGCGCCGCAGGATGTCCCTGGCGGCGGAGGCCATACTGATGGGGCGTGAGCCAAACTGACTGCGAATCTCGAATATCAGCTGATCCACTGCTTTGTTGTGCAGGGGCTTGTAAACCGGGTCGATCGGGATATCCAGTGCAAGCTTTACCCCATGCAGCATCCATTCCCAGTTACCCTGGTGTATGGAGAGAAGGATCACCGACTGCTGGAAGTCTCCGGAATAATCCCTTAGCAGCTCCGGATTGACCACGCGAACGCGGCGCTGGACGTCCGCGGCACTCATTCGGCGCGTCTTGAGTATTTCCAGCGCCACCTGCACCAGCTGCAAATAGAATTTCTTTGCTAAAACTGTGATCTCTCTCGCGCTTTTGTCCGGAAAGGCGTGGCTGAGGTTCTGCTGCACCACCGTTTTGCGATAGCCTGCAACATAATAAAGCGCCAGATAAACGGGCCAGGCTATTGCATACAGCAACGGCAGCGGTAACCAGCTCAGGAAGCGATAGAACACGGTTGCGCCGCAGGTGGATCGTCAGCTGCCGGGCAACTCTGAAAGCCCATATCAGCGGCAGTGGCTGGGCAAAGTGACCTCGCTGACTCTCAGCAGGCCGCCGCTGGTTGGACACAGCAGGTGCGGGTTGCTGGAAAGATCTACCAACCGCAGGGTGGGCAGTTGATAGAGTGGAACCGCGTCGATGATCTGGTTGTTATCCAGATAAAGTACCTGCAGCACCGTGAGAGCGCCCAGTTCGCTGATGTCCACGATATTATTGGATGACAGGGTCAGTTGCTCCAGTTCGGTAAACGTAGAAAGACCGGCGAGCGTCTCAATGCCCGCTTGGCTACAGCTCAGGCTGGAGAGTTCGTTGGCGCTGGAGGCCTTCTGGTCGTTGATGGCCTCGCGCAGACATTCGCGCAGGGCCTTATCGGCAACACTGAAGTCGGTAAACAGCGGGTCCGGCGTATAGACCACCCGGTTATTGACGGTGAAATCGTAGCTGCCGCAGGCGGTTGTCAACAGAACTGGCAAGCAGAGCATGCAGGAGCGTAAGCAGTTGTTCATGGTCGATATTTCCCTGGTTTTAGAGAGGTCCTGCAATGCAGGCAGCGTTAGGGCAGCGTATTTTCGGGTCGCCCGCCTGTGCGGTCTGGACAGTGTGGCTCCCGGGAGGGAGGGCACCTATAATGCTAACGTGTCAGGCTGATAAAAACGAGCATGGAAATGGCTGAATCCAACATTACAGATCTACCCTCTGGCGATCAGGAATCGGCTGAGTCCATCAGTATTGTTCAGCGGGGCAATCTCAAGACTCTGGAGCACACACTGCGGCGGCAGTGGCGTCTGGGTCAGAATATCGTATTGTGCTGGAGCGCGGATGAGCGCGGGTTGCTGGTTATTTTTGTACCCCATTACTTTCTTGGCAACTACTGCGCCAGTGGTGATGCGGCAACTGCGATAGGGGAAGAGAACGAGGCCTTTGTGCGGGAACTGATATCCGGCAGGCGGCGCAAAACACGCGAACAACTGTTCAAGGTCAGTGAGCGACTTGATGTGGCCCCCACCTTCATCAAGCTCAATACCGCGTTGACCGAAGATAAAAACGTGCTGGAAGCGGTAGAGCAGCTGATAAAGCGTTATGGTCTTAGTTATGTGGAGAGCAGGGCGGTTCTGCTACTCGATATTGTCGAGTTTTCCTTGTATACGCCGTTCGAACAGGCGAGCCAGCTCAACAGTCTTTCCTACACCCTGAATTCGGCTTACAACAAGCTGCAGACGCAGGGAATTGAAATCAACTTTGCGCGCACTACCACGGGTGATGGTTACTACATATGGAACAGGAATCTCGGGCCTGCGGCCAATCAGGATCTGTTTTATTTTATGCTACTTATTGTAGCGGACAACTCTGTGGCCCGGGCGGCGTCACAGGGCAATACCGTGCCGGTCATTCGCACCGCTTATCATATTGGTGGCCATTACGAGTTGTATCAGGCCGAGGGCGTGAACCCGACCGTATTCAGCTATATTGTAGGTGATGTCACTATTGAGTTGGCTCGTATGGTGGATCTTGCGCAACCACACCAGGTACTTATCGGCGACTTCCACTGTGAAAGCCCTAGTTGGAAGCCGGCTGCAGACAGTCAAAACAGCAGTCGGGTAGCACCCATGGTGTCTGCCCCTGCGTATGTCGGCAGTTGTAGCAGAAGCCTGCCCGTGTTGCAGGGTATCCAGCTGTCGGGCAAGCCCGTAAACTCCCTGGCGTGTCATCTTACTGAGGGCGCAGAGCAGGTAGACAAGAGTGGCCCCCGTCGGTTTCGTATCGTGGACAAGCACGGTCTGTCGCGACATGCCTATAATTTGCAAATTTCCATTGAGTTGGAAGGGCAGTCCCTCGCTCTGGGCCTGGACGATAGCCAGTTGCCCCACCGCAGTGCCCACAACCCCTCTGGCGAAGCGACTCTATCGAGTGGCGGAGCGGCATCCAGTCCTGATGAACTGTTTGGCGACCTGGCCGTGCTGCTTAAAAAACGCAGCAATAAAACCATGACCGAGGACTGACAAACCAATGGTCCAGATACGGCGCGCCAGCTGCATGGATGTGAGTAATACTGTCGATGTTACAGATCCGGCAGCGGTGAGCTCGGCGGTGCAGGCGATTTTACGAGAGCGCTTTGTGCACTACGATTTTTCATTGATCGACGTGCTGGTCGCTGACTTTTCCCGTCTGTACGGGGGCACCTTTCCAGGTTTCAGGGCTTGTGAACTGCCTTATCACGACAGTCAGCATGTGCTTGATGTCACGCTGGCTATGGCGCGTTTGTTGGATGGGCATGAGGCGGCGCCCGGTAAAGAAGGGCCGCTGGGTCCCGATCTGGCTCTGGCAGGTATTGCTGCGGCGTTGTTTCACGATTCAGGCTACATTCGACGTATTCGGGATAACCGCAACAAAAACGGTGCGGCCTATACGCGCATTCATGTCAAGAGAGGTGCCCGGTTTCTCGCCGACTATCTCCCCGGGGTGGGCTTGCAGGACCTGGTAGGTGTTTGTACCCGTATTATTCACTTTACCGGCTACCAGACAGATCCACGTAATTTGCCTGTAGCCAATGAGCAGGAGCGTTGCCTTGGTGCGCTGTTGGGTACGGCAGACCTGATCGCGCAGATGGCAGATGTCGAATATGTCAGGAAATGTCGGGATCACCTCTACGAGGAATTTGAGATCGGCGGTATCGCGGGTGAACGCGGCGATGGTCTTGAAGATGGCACGGTGATTCGATCCGCAGAGCATCTTCTGGAAACCACGCCGGAATTCATTCGCAAAACCATCGAAGTCCGACTCGATGGTCAATTTGCCGGCGCCCACCAGTATGCCGCCCGCTTTTTTGGCGGCTCCCATCTCTATATGGACGCTATTCTCGACAATTGCCATCGCCTCCAGGCACTGTTGTCGGGCGATACACCGGTGCTGACTTCCGCCCGCCTGCCTTGACCCCGTTGACTCCGAATTACCCCCCGCGACCTTCCCTGGCGCTGATCGCAGCCGGCGATGACGACCTTTCCCGTGCGACCGAGTTGTCGCAGCAACTCGGGTTGCCGCTTGTGCCACCGTTTACCGACCCTGCTACCTGTGTCGATTTTGATGCTCTGCTGGTGGTGTCGGACTCGCAGCTATCACTGCAGCAGACGATACGCATGTCTGTCGTTTCCGGCTCCGGCCGGCGGGAAAAGCCGGGAAGACGCCAGGCTGGAGGCGCGCTGCCGGGACCGGTGAGTGTCGATTTCGGCAGCAACACCATGCGCCATAGACGCCGCTCTGGTCACAATGAGTTATTGGGCAAAGCGGTGGGTGTCTCTGGCACACGACATCCCCGCGTGCTGGACGCCACCGCTGGCCTGGGCCGTGACGGCTTCGTGCTGGCGGATATGGGCTGCTCGGTGACACTGTGTGAGCGTGAGCCGGTGATCGCGGCGTTGCTGGCGAGTGGTCTGGAGCTTGCCCGCGCGAGTGGGGAGGGCTGGTTGCTCCAGGTGGCAGCACGCATGCAACTGGTAGTAGGGAATGCCCGGTCACTGGATCAAGGCGCTCTTGCCGACGTGGATGTTATCTGTCTGGACCCCATGTTTCCGCAACGGGAAAAGAGCGCAGCCGTGAAGAAAGAAATGGCTTTATTCCAGGCATTGCTGGAGGCCGACGCATCCCCGGAAGCTGCCGGCCAATTGTTGCAGTGGGCATTGCTTCAGGACGTGGCCCGTGTGGTTGTCAAACGCCCTGTGCGTGCGCCATTTCTCGGCGGGGTCGAGCCCTCTCATGCTGTGAGTGGTAAGGCCGTCCGGTTTGATGTCTATGTGAAGCGTGCCTTGCGCTGATTGAGGCCGCAGGACAGCACAAGGGGCGGGTGTAGCATTCGCTCTGTCAGGCTATCATGTGTGGCAGCCGATACAGGAATCGTGACAACAGGGGAGTTCGATGGCAGCACAAAAAGTGACAGCGCTGGTTACCGGCGCATCCGCCGGTATGGGGGCAGAGTTCTGTCGTCAGCTGGCGGATCGCTGCGACGTTATTATTGCTGTGGCGCGGCGGCTTGAGCGGCTTGAGCGGCTGCAGCAGGAACTCGCCAGCAGGGTCGAGGTGCACCCGATAGAGGCCGACCTCAATACTGTGGAAGGCCTGGCCCGTGCGATGGAAGCATTGCGCCAACTGGGCCCTGTGGACTTCCTGGTTAATAACGCGGGCTTCAGTACTTACGGGGACTTCGCCGACCAGCAAATACAGAGCCAGCGCGATATGGTCAGCCTGCATATTGATGCCACCATCACCCTGTGCCGGGCAGCTGTTCCCTTTATGCGTGAACGTGGCGGCGGGCATATTATCAACGTGTCATCGATCGGTACTTTTCTTCCCTCCAGGGGGTTAAGCGTTTATGGCGCCACCAAGGCTTTCCTGAATTTTTTCTCGCAGTCGCTGCAGGTGGAACTTGCGGATACCGGGATTGAGGTGCAGGCACTGTGCCCGGGATATACCCATAGCGAGTTTCACGCCGAAATCGAGCAGGAGGGCTTTGATAAAAGCCGAATTCCCGCTGATATGTGGATGGATGCCGATGCGGTGGTCGCCGCCAGTCTGGCCTCACTGGGTGGCGGCACAGTACTGGTTATTCCCGGTGAGGCCAATGTTGGTCTCGCCCGTATGGGTTTGCAAAACCAGGTGGACAGCTTGGCGGCGCTGCCCTAGCTAGTCTTGTTGCGCGCCAGTAGCAGCCGTTCAATAATGCCGCGATAAATGCCGGCCAGCCGTGGCAGGTCGTTGGCCAGCACCACCTCGTTCAGCTTGTGAATAGTTGCATTGATGGGGCCCAATTCAATCACCTGGGCGCCCGAGGGTGCGATAAAACGTCCGTCAGAGGTGCCGCCGGCAGTGGATAATTCGGCGGCCTGCCCCGTTTCCGCCAGGATGCTGGCCAGAGTTGCCTCCACCAGTTCGCCACTATCTGTCAGAAAGGGTTGACCGCTCAGTGCCCACTGTATTTCGTATTCCAGATCGTGAGCATTCAGGATGGCTTCCGTGCGCTCCCGCAATTCAGTTTCTGTGACCTCGGTGGAGAACCGGAAATTGAACAGTAATTCCAGGGTGCCGGGAATCACGTTCGTGGCTCCGGTACCGCCGCCGATATTGGAGATCTGCATGGAGGTGGGCGGAAAAAATGCATTGCCTTGGTCCCACAGTTCGCCGGTGAGTGCCTGTAGTGCCGGCAGGGCCCGGTGTATCGGGTTGTCTGCCAGGTGAGGGTAGGCGATGTGGCCCTGTGTGCCGTGAACAGTGAGTTTGGCGCCCAGTGATCCGCGGCGGCCGTTCTTGATGACATCGCCAAGGCGGTCACTGCTGGAGGGCTCGCCCACCAGACACCAGTCAATCGTCTTACCCTGCTGCTGCAAATACTCCATCACCTTGACGGTGCCGTTGACCGCAATACCTTCCTCATCAGCAGTGATAAGGAAACCGATACGGCCCGGGTGCTCCGGGTGTGCTGTGATGAACTGCTCGCAGGCCACCAGCATAGCCGCCAGGCTCCCTTTCATGTCGGCGGCACCGCGACCGTAGAGGGAGCCGTTAACCAGTGTGGGTTCGAAGGGTGGGGTGTGCCACTGCTCTTCTGGCCCCGTGGGGACGACATCCGTGTGGCCGGCAAATACCAGAATCGGGCCAGAATCGCCGTGCTCCGCCCAGAAGTTATCGACATCCCCGAAACGCAAAGGGGTGCAATTGAACCCCAGAGCATCCAACTGCGCCATCATCAGGCCCTGGCACCCGGCATCATCGGGAGTGACGGAGGGCCGGCGCATGAGTTCACAGGCGAGAGCGAGAGTCTTTTCCATTAAAGTGCGTCCCTGCGTTCCGGCTCAGTTGTGTGCATGTAGTTCGTGATTCAGTTCAATAGCAGTACGGTTGGTCAGGCACTCCACCGCACCAGTGGTTGAGTTGCGGCGGAACATCAGGTCTGATTTGCCCGCGAGGTCACGAGCTTTAGCGGTTTCCACGGGCATTCCCTCCGCATCCAGCATGGTGAGCTTGGTACCGGCGGTGACGAACAGTCCGGCTTCCACTGTGCAGCGATCCCCCAGCGGTATGCCGATGCCACCGTTGGCGCCGATCAGACATTCCTTGCCCACTGATATGACAATATTTCCGCCACCGGACAAAGTACCTATAGTGGAACAGCCGCCACCCAGATCCGAGCCCTCGCCGACGAAAACACCGGCCGAAATACGCCCTTCAATCATACCGGGCCCCTCGGTGCCAGCGTTAAAGTTGACGAAGCCCTCGTGCATGATGGTGGTACCCTCGCCGAGGTAGGCGCCCAGTCGTACCCGGGCCGTGTGGGCGATGCGCACGCCTCCGGGAACCACGTAGTTGGTCATCTTCGGGAACTTGTCAACGCAGCTGACCTCCAGCACTTCGCCTCGTAGACGTGCCTCCAGCTGACGCTGTGGCAGTTCAGCAATGTCAATGGCGCCTTCGCTTGTCCATGCCACATTGGGGAGAACGCCGAACAGCCCCTCCAGATTGGTGCCGTGAGGTTTCACCAGCCGGTGCGACAGCAAGTGCAGTTTGAGGTAGCCCTCGGGTACATTGACGGGTGGCGCGTCGGCACTCAGCAGTACAGCGACAGCCGGCCGCTCGCTCGCCAATAGCTGGCCTGCCAGCTCGGCCTGACCGGTAAGCCCGGCGGCGGTCAGTGCGCTATGCAGAGTCTGAAGCTGTTCGCTGCTCAGGGCGGTGCCCGAGTCTGTATCGGTAACCGCCTTAACCAGGCTGGCGGGAGGTGCCATCAGCGGCCGGGAAAAAAACACCTCAAGCCATTCTCCCTGCTTGTTGTGGGTGCCCACGCCCAGGCCAAAAGCAAATGCGCTGTCTGTCATGGTTGATCCTTGTTGTTCAAAGAGTGTGTCGGTTGAATATTTTCTGGTAGTTGGCAGTGGAGAAGCCAGTGTGACGCTCGTGGCCAGTATCCAGTAGCGGCCGCTTTATCAGTGTTGGCTGGTCGATTATGGCCAGTAGTGCCGTACTATCGTTCATGGATTCCCGGCTCGCTGCATCCAGGGCTTTCCAACTGGTGCTGCGTTTGTTTACCAGCGTTTCCCAGCCCAACTCGTCGAGCCAGCCGACAACCGCTTTGCGATCCAGCCCGTCTTCGCGAAAATCGTGGAACTGATATTCGATGCCGTGTGTGTCCAGCCATTTGCGGGCCTTCTTCACAGTGTCACAGTTTTTTATGCCGTATAGCGTAATCACGAGGGGTTGCCCGCTGTTTCAGAGGGCGGCTAGCATAGCAAATACTCCAGGTTAGATATAGCGAGTCCGGACGGGTAAACTGTTGGCAGCGCCGCTGCTGGCGCAATAGTCCCGTCACAATAACTAGAGGTGTTTACCCATGACTATGCCATCTGTTGATCTTGCGCTGCCTATGTTGGGAATGATGATCCTGACCCTGCTGGTGTGGGTGTCCATGTTTATCCAGCGTGTCAGCTTTGCCCGGGACAATAAGATCGATATCGAGGATTTCAAGACTCCCGCGGATGTTCAGGCGCTGATGCCGGGGGATGAGTCGGCGGCGAGTAACAATTTCAAAAACCTGTTCGAACTGCCGGTAATTTTTTACGCTATATGTATCTACCTTATTGTTACGCTGCAGGTGGATAGTCTCTACGTGAACTGTGCCTGGGCGTTTCTGGTGTTGCGCGTTTTGCACAGTTTTGTTCACTGCTCCTATAACAAGGTGGCGCACCGCTTTGCGCTTTATCTACTGTCGGGGATTGCGCTCTGGATCATGGTGGTCAGGGCGTTTCTCGCGGCGCTTTGATGCTTGTTCGAGGTTGCAGTGTGTTGTATCGGTTCGGTGATAGAGAAAACGGGCGTAGCATCTAGTATGGACTGACGGGACACGCCGCAAGTACGTCCATGTAGGCTCGTTTCGGCCATCCATGGCCTCAGACGATCCCGTCAATCCATACTAGATCCCACGCCCTGACACTGTTCTCGGAATGCATGACATTCACTTGGAGCTTATTTCTAAGTCTTGAGTGCCTTTAAATAACGGGTGTCGCCAATTCTGGTGCGAAAGCAGCTGATTGCAGCCCTTAGAATGCGAATTATGAGAACGATGGGAAGGCATCGGCACGATTGCGATTCAACCGTGGTTAGTTCTAGGCCTTGCGCGTCTTCTTGGGGTGTTTGCGATCCGGATAGCAGGTTTTGCAGATCTCGCAGGTGCGGCCGTCGCAGCCGCGCGCGGTACAGTATTCACGGCCGTAGAAAATAATCTGCAGGTGCAGCCGATTCCAGTACTCCTCGGAAAACAGGCGTTTCAGGTCTTTTTCGGTTTGCACAACATTCTTGCCGTTGGACAGACCCCAGCGCTGGGCCAGGCGATGGATGTGGGTATCCACGGGAAAGGCGGGAACACCAAACGCCTGTGACATGACCACGCTGGCAGTTTTATGCCCGACACCGGGCAGCCGTTCCAGCGCGTCCATGTCGGCTGGCACGACACCGCCGTGCTCATCCAGCAGGATTTCGCTCAGCCGTTTGATCGCCTTCGATTTCTGCGGCGACAGCCCACATGGGCGAATAATGGCGCGGATCTGAACGACTTCCAGGGCCGCCATGTCCACCGGGTTGTCCGCCAGAGCGAAGAGGGCAGGTGTGACCTGATTGACCCGTTCATCGGTACACTGTGCGCTCAGCAGTACGGCTATCAGCAGCGTGAACGGGTCTCGGTGATCAAGTGGTACCGGTGTTTCCGGGTAGAGTTCCTGCAAGCGTTGCAGGATGTAGTTGGCGCGTTCGGCCTTGAGCACGCTAGAGGGTTTCCAGGCAGCGCAGAATGCGCCTGGCTGCATCGGCGCACTGTTCATGTTCGGCCACCAGGGCCATGCGCAAGCGGTTGGCTCCCGGGTTAATGCCCTGGGCCTCGCGCCCCAGAAAACTGCCCGGCAACACGGTGACATGTTCACTGGCGTAGAGTTTGCGGGCGAACGCTGTGTCGCTGGTGTCCAGCTTTGGCCACAGGTAAAAGCCGGCATCGGGTGCGGCAACGTCCAGTTTGCCGTCAAACTGGGCGAGTACAGTGGCGAATTTGTCGCGGTAGAGCTGGCGGTTGGCCTGTACGTGCGCCTCGTCATTCCAGGCGGCGATGCTGCCGAGTTGGTGGTGCACGGGCATGGCACAGCCGTGGTACGTGCGGTAGAGCGCAAATTGCTTCAGTATCTCAGCGTCTCCGGCGACAAATCCCGAGCGGAGCCCGGGCAGGTTGGAGCGTTTGGACAGGCTGTGGAAAACCACGCAGTTGCGGTAAGTGCTATCACCCAGGGTCGCGCAGGCTTCAAGTAAACCCGCGGGGGGTGTGTTCTCGTCGAAATAGATCTCGGAATAACATTCATCACTGGCGATGACGAAATTGTGCTCGTGCGCCAGCGTAATCAGCTGCTGCAATTGTGCCAGTGGCAGAACGGCGCCAGTGGGATTTCCGGGGCTACAAATGTATAACAACTGGCAGCGCTGCCATTGCTGTTCGCTGACGCTGGCGAAATCCGGCAGCAGGCCTGATTCGGGCGTGCAGTTGAGGAAGTGCGGTGTCGCACCCGCCAGCAGCGCCGCCCCTTCGTATATCTGGTAAAACGGGTTGGGGCTCATTACCAATGCCTGTGGGTCTGGCGTCACTACTGCCTGGGCAAAAGCAAACAGGGCTTCACGCGTGCCGCTGACCGGCAGGACTTGATGGTCGGCATCGATACCGGGCAGGTGAAAGCGGCGTTGTAGCCATGCGGCAATAGACTGGCGAAGCTCTGGTAGTCCGGTGGTGGAAGGATAACTGGAAAGTCGCTGAAGATTTGCAGCGATCTCTGCCAGTACGAAATCGGGTGCCGTGTGGCGTGGTTCACCGATGGAAAGGGAGATCGGCGATTTCCCGGAGGGTGGCTCAATTCCGGCAAACAACTGGCGCAAGCGTTCAAACGGGTAGGGCTGGAGCTTTTGCAGGTTCGGATTCATCTTCAATCAGGCCGCCTGTTCATCCAGCTCCTGGCAGATAGCTTGCTGTATCGCTTTACAGAGATTGCTGTCGGTGATGGGGCGGTGTTCAACATCGGTGATGAAGAACACGTCATCCACTCGCTCCCCCAATGTCTGGATCTTGGCTGCCTGTATTTCCACGTCAAACTGCACAAAGATTTTGCCAATTCGAGCGAGCAGGCCGGGGCGGTCCGGAGAGGAAACTTCGAGCACTGAGACTTGCTTGATATCATCGACATACATATTAGTCTCAGTTGGCACCGAGAAAGACTTTACCCGCCGGGGTGTGCGGCGCTGGACAATTTGCGGGCCATCCGGCCCACCAACCAGGCACTCGGTGAGCTGAGCCCGGATGAAGTTGATCCTGGTGCCGTCCTCTGCAATGGGCTTGCCAGCAGAATCCAGTACGAAAAAGGTGTCCAGGCTCATGCCGTCATTGGCATTGTAGATACGGGCATCGTGGACACTGAGGTCCAGTTGCTCCAGCTCGGCGCAGATCGTCGAAAAGAGCTGCACATGGCTGCGGGCGTGAATAAAAATCTGTGTTGTGTTCGCCACCGTAGATTCAACATTATTGCGGATCAGAACCAGAGGCTTGTCGCGCTCGTGGTGGCTGGCAATGGACTCTGTGTGCCAGGCGATGTCCTCGGCCCGCTCCCGCAAAAAGTAATCCTCGCCGCGCTGTTGCCAAAGCTCATCCAGTTCCTCTACGGTGAAGCCTCTGTCTTCCAGGATCTCGCAGGCCGCACGGCGGCTGCGATCAACCCATGCCTGCTTGCCCACGGGATTGTCCAGGCCGCGCTGCAGGGCGCGGCGAGTCTCGGTGTAGAGCTGGCGCAGGAGGCTGCCTCGCCAGGCATTCCAGAGGGTTGGGTTGGTGGCGTTAATATCAGCTACGGTCAACGTGAACAGGTAATCCAGGTGGTCCTGGTCGCCTACATGCTCGGCAAATTGCTGTATTACGTCAGGATCGGAGATGTCCTTGCGCTGAGAAATGGCGGACATAACCAGGTGGTTGCGCACCAGCCAGACCACCAACTCGGTATCTCGTCGGTCCAGGCCGTGATTGCCGCAGAAAGTTTCCGCATCTACCGCTCCCAGCTCGGAGTGATCACCGCCACGGCCCTTGCCAATGTCGTGGTAAAGCGCTGCGATATACAACAGCACGGGTCTGCGCAGACGTCTCGCAACCCTGCTCGATACAGGGAAACGCTTCTCAAAATCGGGGTAGAGGAATCGTCGGCAGTTCTTCACGACCTCCAGTGTGTGGGCATCCACGGTATACGTGTGGAACAAGTCGTGTTGCATCTGGCCCACTATGCGGCCGAATTCCGGAAGATAAACACCTAAAATGCCATAGCGTGCCATGCGCCTGAGCTGTCGGGCCATTTTGTTTGGCGAGTCCAGTATGGCCAGAAAGGTTTCCCGGTTGGCGGTGTCTGCGCGAAAGGTGTCATCGATCAGGTGTCGATGATTGCGAATCTGGCGAATAGTGGGCGCCGCGATACCCTCGGATTCATCCAGGTTGGCACACAGCAGGAAAACCTCCAGCAACGCGGCCGGGTTCGTGTCGAATACGTCGTCACTGCGGGCCTCGACATAGCCGCTGCGCAGCTGAAAGCGATCATTTATGATATGAATGACGTCAGCGGTGTCCGCTCGCAGAATGGCCTGGTCAAAGTTCTGTATCAACAGCTCATTGAGCTGGCCAAGTGAGAGCGCCCAGCGGTAGTAGGTTTGCATGAACTGCTCCACTGCCAGGCGGTCGCCGTCTTCGAAGCCCCACAGTTCTGCGAGAGTCCGCTGATGGTCGAATAACAACCGGTCTTCTTCGCGGTCGGTGATCATGTGCAGGGCGTAGCGCACTTTCCACATGAAGTCGCGGCCGCGACGCAGTATTTCCATTTCCTCGGTATCCAGGAAATCGGATGACGTAATGCTTTCCAGTGACTCAACACCGAAATGTCGCTCTGCCAGCCAGCCGATGATTTGCAGGTCGCGCAGCCCACCGGGACAGCTTTTGACGTTGGGTTCCAGGTTGTACTCGGTGTCGGCGAATTTTGTGTGCCGCGTGCGCTGCTCTTCAAGCTTGGCGCGGAAGAAATCCGCACTTGGCCACATTTTGTCGGGGGCAATAGTTACCCTTACCTGCTCCAGCAGATCCTGCGGGCCGCGAATGGTCCTGGCTTCCATCAAGTTTGTTAAAATTGTGATATCTGCTTCGGCTTTGCGCCCGCATTCCGCCACCGTGCGCACACTGTGTCCAATAACCAGCCCGATATCCCAGAGTAGGGTGAGAAACTTTTCCAGCTGCGTTTCGCAGCCGTGGTCGTTGTCGTCAAGCAGCAGCAGTATGTCGATGTCCGAATGGGGGTGTAGCTCACCTCGGCCGTAGCCGCCAACCGCCACCAGCGCCAGGGCTGTTTTTCCCCATTTCTGACGGTCCCAGAGGGCGCCAAGCAGCGTGTCGATAAAGCTGGCTCGCAGGCGTATCAGGTCGCCGGCGCTGGCGCCACCGCGAAACTGCATGTGCAGGAATTCGGTGGCCTGGGTAATTGCCAGTTTGCAGCAGTCGAGGGTTACACCCTCGTCAAGCGACTTGTGGAAGGTTTCAGCATCAAACATTGCAGGGGGCAGGGCCCCGGTGTGAGTGGGCATATTCAAAAAGGCAGAGATTCCGAGTTGCGACGGGTAAATACTTCACAACCGGTGTCCGTTACACCGATTGTGTGTTCCCACTGGGCGGAGAGCCGCCCATCACGGGTTGTTACGGTCCAGCCGTCTTTCTGGTTCAGTTTCGTCTGGCGCCGACCGGCGTTGATCATTGGCTCGATGGTAAAGGTCATGCCTTGCTCCAGCACCAGCCCAGTGCCCTTGCGCCCGTAGTGCAGAACCTGAGGTTCTTCATGGAAGATCTTGCCAATACCGTGGCCGCAGTATTCCCTGACAACGGAATAGTAATTTTTCTCTGCGTGTTGCTGAATAATATGGCCGATGTCACCCAGGGTGGTACCCGGTTTAACCAGCTCCAGTGCCTGGTACAAACATTCCTGGGTGATGTTGATCAGGCGTTGGGCATGGGGCGCCACGTCGCCGACCGGCACCATGATACTGGTGTCGCCGTGATAACCGTCCTTGATTACCGTCACGTCGATGTTAATGATATCGCCGTTCTTCAATTTGCGGCTGTCTGACGGGATACCGTGGCAGACCACGTCATTGACCGAGGTGCATATTGAGCGCGGGAACCCGTTGTAATTCAGCGGGGCTGGTATTGCCTGCTGTGCCTTGGTGATGTATTCGTGGCAGATAGTGTCCAACTCGCCGGTGGTTATGCCGACCTCGACCCGCGGCTCAATCATCTCGAGAACTTCTGCGGCAAGGCGTCCCGCGACGCGCATCTTTTCTATCTCGGCGGCGGATTTGATCGATACAGCCATCTATAACCTATTGAAAAATAATGAAAAGAAGAAAAATTTGTTAAAACGAGCTCACTCTTGGGAGGCGTATTCTACCCTATTCAGCGGGTAAATGAGTAATTGGGGTCAACTGTGATGCTGCGGGAGCCTTTAAACCCCGGTCCTGTTGTGGTATAAAGCGCGCCTTCTCGCGGTTGGGCCGGTCTATCGGTGCTGCTGCGAGGAAAACGACGCACACATATCAACACCTGCTCCAGGGTGCCGGTTAATCTGGTTTGGTGGCAGGGATATGTGGAGGCCTAACCCCCATACAAGGTATATATTATGTCGCAAGTAAGCATGCGCGAACTGCTCCAGGCGGGCGCGCACTTCGGACACCAAACCCGTTACTGGAATCCCAAGATGGACCAGTACATATTTGGTGCCCGCAACAAGATCCATATCATCAACCTCGAGCATACGGTTCCCGCCTTCAATGAAGCGCTGGATCTCGTCAAGCGGCTCGCTGGAAACAAAAACAAGATAATGTTTGTGGGCACCAAGCGTGCTGCGGGCAAGATCATCAAAGAGCAGGCCGAACGCGCTGGCATGCCCTATGTCAGTCATCGCTGGTTGGGTGGCATGCTCACCAACTATAAAACCATCCGCGCCTCGATCAAGCGCCTGCGCGACCTCGAGGGGCAGATCACCGATGGTACTTTCGCCAGCCTGACCAAGAAAGAAGGGCTGATGCGGACCCGCGACATGGAAAAACTGGAACGCAGTATCGGTGGTATCAAGTCCATGGGTGGCTTACCCGACGCGCTCTTTGTGGTGGATGTTGACCATGAGCGCATTGCGATCACTGAGGCCAACAAGCTGGGCATTCCCGTAATCGGTATAGTTGATACCAACAGTAATCCCGATGGCGTGGACTACGTTATTCCCGGCAACGACGACGCCATCCGGGCTATCAAGCTTTACGTCGTGGCAGTCGCAGATGCTTGCCTTGAGGGCAAGGTCGAGGCAGGTGAAGTGGTTGCGGCCAAAGATGAGTTTGTTGAAGAGGCTGGTGAGGCCGCTGCCGAAACCGCTGCAGCCAATGAGGCCGTGGCAGCAGAGCCCGTTGTAGCTGCTGAGACTGTTGCAACTGAGGCTGCTCCGGCCGCTGCTGACGAAAAGTAAGCGGCAATTGCCGCTCGGGGACGACAGGCGTTCGGCTCCGGAATCACAGTACCCCTGGTGGATAAACCCCCGGGGTTTTTATTTTTGGCCTCAGTAGTCGGTAGCTTGACTGGGGTGTTATAGGAGGAAAAGTAATGTCCGCAGCACTGGTTAAGGAGTTACGCGAGCGCACGGGTCTTGGTCTACTGGAGTGTAAGAAAGCTCTGGCGGCCTGTGGTGGCGATGTCGAAGCGGCGATTGAGGAGCTGCGCAAATCCAGCGGAATGAAAGCGGCGAAGAAAGCTGGCCGTACAGCTGCCGATGGTGTGGTGGCCGCTCGGGTTGCCGACGATGGCAGCTACGCGGTGGTGGCAGAGGTCAACAGCGAGACCGACTTTGTTGCGCGAGATGCAAGCTTCCTGGCTTTTGTCGGCCAGGTGCTGGATGCGGCCTTCACTACCCGGCAGACTGATGTCGCGGCGCTGATGGCAGGTGATCTGGAGCTGGCCCGTGAAGCTCTGGTGCAGAAAATTGGCGAGAATATCAGTGTGCGGCGTGTAGAACTGCTGAGTGCAGACGCCGGTGTAGTTGGCGCCTATGTTCACGGCAACAACCGTATAGCGGTGCTGGTTGCTCTGACTGGCGGTGACGGCGACCTCGCGAAAGATATTGCGATGCACGTGGCGGCGGTCAGCCCGCAGGTGGTATCTCCCGCAGACATGCCCGAGGATACCATTGCCAAGGAGAAAGAAATCTACACTGCCCAGGCAGCGGACTCGGGTAAGCCACCCGAAATTGTCGAGAAGATGATAGGCGGCCGCATCAAGAAGTTTCTGGCAGAGAATAGCCTGCTCGAACAGGCCTTCGTCAAGGACCCGGATGTAACGGTTGGCAAGCTGGTTGCGGGCGCCGGTGCCGGTGTGGCGAGCTTTGTTCGTTTCGAAGTTGGCGAGGGTATCGTGGTTGAGAAAATAGACTTTGCAGATGAAGTGGCGGCGCAGCTAAAACCCAAAGACTGAGCGTCACAGGATCAGGAAAAAAGGGCTTAGGCCCTTTTTTTTTGGCCGATTCACGCTAGGGTGTTGGCCCTGACTCCTGTAAGATACTGGCCAGCTCAGGAGAGGACAAATATGCCGCAGTCGTTGGGTGACAAAAAGTACAAACGCATCCTGCTCAAGCTCAGCGGAGAGGCGTTGACCGGTAGGGAGAACTTCGGGATCGACCCGAAAATCCTGGATCAGATGGCGCTGGAAGTAGGTCAGTTGGTGGGTATCGGTGTACAGGTTGGCCTGGTAGTGGGTGGCGGTAACCTGTTTCGCGGTGCGGCACTGCAGTCCGCTGGTCTCGACCGGGTTACCGGGGATCACATGGGCATGCTGGCCACCGTAATGAACGCCCTCGCTCTGCGTGACGCGTTGGAACGTTCCAATATTTCCACCCAGGTTATGTCGGCGATTCCCATGAGTGGCGTGGTGGATCACTATGATAGGCGCAAGGCTATTCGCGCCCTGAGCAATGGTGATGTGGTTATTTTTGCTGCCGGTACCGGGAATCCGTTTTTTACCACCGACTCCTCGGCGTGCCTGCGGGGTATTGAGGTCGATGCAGAGCTGGTGTTAAAAGCGACCAAGGTCGACGGCGTTTACTCCGCAGACCCCAAGAAATTCCCCGACGCGATCAGGTACGACCGCCTCAGCTACGATGAGGTGCTGGATAAAAAGCTGGAAGTTATGGATTTGACGGCTATTTGTCTGTGCCGAGACCACAATATGCCTGTGCGTGTGTTTGAAATGGAAAAGCGCGGTGCGCTGCTCAATATCGTCAGGGGCGGAAATGAAGGCACCCTTATTCAGTCCAGCGGGATTGAGTAGCAACGGAGCCCAGGAGGAGACAGTAAGGTGATTGACGATATAAAAAATGAAGCTCAGGAGCGGATGGAAAAGAGCCTTGAGGCCCTGGCCCATAATTTCAACAAGATTCGCACCGGCCGCGCTCACCCCAGCCTGCTGGACGGCCTGAGAGTCGAATACTATGGCGCGGACACGCCCCTGTCCCAGATGGCCAATATTTCTGTAGAGGATGCCCGCACCTTGTCGCTCACGCCGTGGGACAAATCCGTGGTGCCACAAATTGAGCGGGCCATTATGAAGTCTGATCTGGGGCTGAACCCTTCCACAGCGGGTGGTGTTATCCGTATTCCGATGCCCATGCTGACCGAGGAAACCCGCAAGGGTTTTACCAAACAGGCCAGGCACGAGGCGGAATCTGCGCGTGTTTCTGTGCGCAATGCGCGCCGCGATGCAATGGCTATGCTGAAGGAACTGGTGAAGGACAAGGAGATCGGTGAAGACGACGAACGGCGTGGCCAGGAAGATGTGCAAAAACTGACCGACGCCTTTGTCGCCAAGGTTGAGAAGCTGTTGGCGGACAAAGAAGCCGACCTGATGGAAATTTAGTGTCCGGTTCGATTAATTCGCACCTGGCGCTCCAGAATGCAGATTAACAATATCTCATCCGCCACAGGCGGTGAGCTGGAGCTGGCGATTCCGCGTCATGTTGCCATCATCATGGACGGCAATAATCGCTGGGCAAAACGCCGGGGGTTGCCTGGCCCTGCCGGGCACCGCGCCGGCGTGGAGGCGGTACGGGGTGTATTGCGCGCCTGCCGGCAGCACGGTGTTGAGGTGCTTACACTGTTCGCCTTCAGCAGCGAAAACTGGGGCCGCCCGCAACCCGAGGTGCGCGCATTGCTCGCTCTGTTGTCACGTTATTTGCGCAATGAAGTCAGGGAACTGCATAAAGATGGCATCCGTTTGCGTTTTATCGGCAAGCGCACCCGATTCAGTGAGCGCCTGCGTAAACTTATGTTGCAGTCGGAACAGATTACCAGTGGCAACACCGGCGCCACCGTGGTTATCGCGGTTGATTACGGCGGCCAATGGGATATTGCCCAGGCAGCGCAAAAACTGGCCCAGCGCGTACAGGAGGGAAGCTTGCTGCCGCAGGAGATTACTCCCGAGCTGATAGATAAAAACATCTCAATCAGTGATCTTCCAAGGCCGGATTTGTGTATCCGGACAGGCGGCGACGCCCGGGTGAGCAATTTTATGTTGTGGCACTTTGCCTACAGCGAACTGTACTTTACCAATACCTTGTGGCCGGACTTCGATGAAACCGCGTTTGCCAAAGCCCTGGCGGACTACAGCTTGCGGGAGCGCCGCTTCGGCCTAAGGGACACTACCGGACTGCTGGTGGGAGAGGGTGGTCATGCTTAAGCAGCGAGTCATTACCGCCCTGCTTATGGCCGGCCTGTTCCTGGCGGCTGTGATGTTTCTGTCGCTGCCCTGGTTAGCCCTTATTTTAGGTATTCTCGTATGTCTTGGTGGCTGGGAGTGGTCGCGGCTATGTGACTGGGAATCTCCTGTGTCGCGGACGCTTTACGTGCTGGTACTCGCCGTTGTACTCGGTTTGCTTTACCACTATTGCCAATTGGGTGCCACGCCCCAGCGCGAACAGATTCAGCCATTTCTGGGTCTGGCCTGCCTGTGGTGGTCGCTGGCATTGCTGTGGATCAAAGGCTATCCCCGCAGTGCGGTGTTCTGGCGCACCCGGCTGATGCGAAATCTGATGGGCTTACTGGTACTTGCGCCAGCCTGGATGGCTGCGGTGTATCTGCTGAGTTTCCCCAGAGGTGGCGGGCTGATGGTGGTGATGGTGCTGGTTGTGGCCTCGGCGGATATCGGCGCTTATTTTGCTGGCCGCACCTGGGGTAAGCATAAGCTGGCCGAGGTGGTAAGCCCGAAGAAAACCTGGGAAGGCTTCTGGGGAGGCATGGCCGCGTCTTCCGTATTGGCGTTGCTACTGTGGTCGCAGTTGCCGCCGCAACAGGCCCACATCAGTCTTGCGGAAGTATTGGTGGTAATGTTGGTAACGGCATTGGCATCCGTGGTTGGAGACCTGACAGTCAGTATGGTCAAGCGAGAAGCTGGCGTGAAAGATAGTGGCAGTCTACTGCCAGGGCATGGTGGCATTCTCGATCGACTCGACAGCCTCTGTAGTGCGGCGCCGGTGTTCGCCCTCGGCCTGCTGCTGGCGGGGTGGTAGTGGTGACTGCTCCGCTGCGTATGGTGAGTGTGCTCGGGTCTACCGGCTCAATCGGCGTGAACACCCTGGATGTTATCGCGCGCCATCCCCAGCGCTTTGGTGTGTATGGTTTATCGGCCAATGCCTCGGTAGCGAAGATGTTGGCGCAGTGTCGGGCAGTTCGCCCGCGCTATGTCGTAATGATGGACGAGGCCGCAGCGGAGGCCCTGCGCGCGCAATTACCTGCGGACCTTGGAACGCAGGTATTGCAGGGCGAAGCTGGCCTGGCGCAGATAGTAACTGCTGCGGAAGTCGATACGGTGATGGCGGCTATAGTCGGCGGGGCGGGCCTGCGCTCAGCCCTGGCGGCGGCCCAGGCGGGCAAAACCCTGCTGCTGGCAAACAAAGAGTCACTGGTAATGGGTGGGCACTTGCTGATGCAGGCGGTTCGGCGTTCTGGAGCACGTCTGTTGCCTATCGACAGTGAGCACAATGCGATCTTTCAGTGTATGCCCGTGGAGTCGGGCAGTGCCAGGTCGTCACTTGAAGGGGTGAGCAAGGTATTGCTCACAGCATCGGGCGGGCCGTTTCGTCAATGGAGTCACGCCCAAATGGAGGCGGCGACGCCAGACCAGGCCTGTGCGCATCCCAACTGGTCCATGGGGCGCAAGATATCTGTCGACTCGGCCAGCCTGATGAATAAAGGGTTGGAGCTGATTGAGGCATGCTGGATTTTTGATCTGCCGCCTGAGTTGGTAGAGGTGGTTGTACATCCCCAGAGTATTATTCACTCCATGGTGCAGTACCGGGATGGCTCGGTGTTGGCGCAGTTGGGAAACCCCGATATGCGCACACCCATCGCCTATGGTCTCGGTTGGCCGGAGCGGCTGGAATCGGGTGTGGCACCGCTGGATCTCATTGCCACTGCGCGACTGGATTTTGAAGCACCCGATGAGGGTCGGTTCCCCTGCCTGCGGTTGGCGCGCGAAGCGGTCGCCGCTGGCGGCACAGCAATGGCCATATGCAATGCTGCCAATGAAGTCGCGGTCGCGGCGTTCCTGGCGGAGCAAATTCGATTTACCTCTATCCCCTGGGTGATAGAGCAAAGTTTAAGTCGAGTCGCGGTGCAGGAACCCACGTCACTGTCTGTGGTCGAAGCTGCAGATGCCGAGGCGCGGCAGATAGCGGTGGAACAGGTTGCGGGTCTGCAGCCGGGTGGCAATATGATGGGTCGTGCGTGATGGACATGCTGTATACCATAGGAATTACCCTTGCAACGCTGGCCGTGTTGGTGGCGGTGCACGAGTACGGGCATTTTTGGGTGGCGAGACGTTGCGGTGTCAAAGTGCTGCGGTTCTCCATTGGCTTCGGGCCGTCGCTGCTGCGCTGGCGCGATCGGCAGGATACTGAATACACCCTCTCGGCCATCCCCCTCGGGGGCTTTGTGAAAATGCTGGACGAGCGGGAAGGCGAGGTCCCGGCGGCGGAACTGGCCGGGGCGTTTAATCGCAAACCCGTATTGCAGCGCATCGCCGTGGTGAGTGCGGGCCCGCTGGCCAATTTCCTGTTGGCCATTCTGGTTTACTGGGGCCTCTTCATGGCGGGTGAAAGTGGGTACGCGCCGGTCATTGGGGAGATTGAGGCTGGCTCCGTGGCAGATGTGGCGGGGTTGGAGGTGGGCCAGGAAATCGTGGCCATTGATGGGGTTGAAACCCCCACCTGGCAGGCGGTCAGTTTTCGGTTGCTGGACCGCATTGGCGACACCGGGACGATCTCATTTGCCGTAAAATACCCCGGGTCAGAAATGGTTTACGAATCCGAGGGGCATCTGAACCGCTGGCTGGCGGGAGATGAACAACCGAACCTGTTTGGTGGCCTGGGTATTGCGCTTTATACCCCGGAAGTGCCGCCCGTGGTGGGTCAGGTGGTTGCGGGGGGGGCAGCGGAAGCTGCAGATTTGCGTTCCGGCGACCTGGTGCTCAGCGCGGACGGTGTGAACATGCCGCTGTGGATGGACTGGGTTGAGTATGTGCGTGCCCGTCCCGGGCAGGCCATCGAACTTGAAATTCAGCGCGGTATGGAGCTGCTCCGTGTGACAATCGTGCCGGAACCCCTTACCGATGAGAGCGGTGAGACTATCGGCCGGGTAGGGCTGGGGGTGCAGTTTCCGGAAATGCCGGAGGAATTTCTGCGCAAGTTCGATCGCGGCCCTGTGGAAGCTCTGGGGGCGAGTCTGAACCGCACTGCCGAGTTGACAGTTTTTACACTGAATTCAATAAAGAAGATGATACAGGGCCTGATCTCGCCAAAAAACTTGAGCGGTCCGATCACCATTGCTAAAGTGGCGAGCGCCTCGGCCAAGTCAGGCATTGAGGCATACATGAGTTTTCTGGCACTGCTGAGTGTCAGTCTCGGTGTGCTTAACCTGTTGCCTATACCGGTATTGGATGGGGGACACTTGTTGTTTTACTTTGCGGAGCTATTGGCGGGCAGGCCGGTACCGGAGAAAATACAAATGCTCGGTTACCAGGTGGGCTTATTCCTGGTACTCGGTATAATGTTCCTGGCTCTATATAACGATTTTTCACGCCTGTAGTGAGTTTCTGTCAACAGGCTTTACCCGTCGATCGAGTGGATTTTGATTAAGCGTATTAGCATATATTTTGCCCTCGTCCTGGTGTTTTTGTCGCCGTTAGCATTGGCAGAAACATTTATCATCGCAGACATTCGTGTTGAGGGGTTGCAGCGGGTATCCGCTGGCACCGTCTTTGCTGCCTTGCCGGTAGCGGTTGGCGATGTGGTTGATGCACAAATCATGCGGGAGGCGGCACGCAGCCTGTTCGCTACGGGTAATTTCGATGACATTAATATAGGCCGGGACGGCAATGTGCTGGTGGTGATTGTGGTCGAGCGCCCCAGCATCAGCGAGATCAATATTGAGGGTAACAAGGCTATTGAGACCGAGGCGTTACTGGACGGACTCAAGGGCGCCGGCCTCTCGGTTGGGCAGGTGTTCCAGCGCTCCACTCTCGAAGGTATGCAACTGGAATTGCAGCGCCAGTACGTGCAACAGGGCCGTTATGACGCCAATATCGAAGCGGAGGTTATTCCCGAACCACGCAACCGCGTCAGCATTACCATCAACGTCGATGAGGGCACGGTTGCGGCAATCAAGCACATCAATGTGGTGGGCAACAAGGCCTTTAATGACGAAGAAATAGCCGACCTGTTTGAACTCCAGACAACCGGCTGGCTGTCATTCTTCAACAACGATGACAAGTACTCCAAGGAAAAGCTGACAGGCGATCTGGAGAAGCTGACGTCCTACTATATGGACCGCGGTTACCTCCAATTTACGATCGACTCCACGCAGGTTTCCGTTGCACCGAACATGGAAGAGGTCTACATCACTGCCAATATTACCGAGGGTGAGGTCTTTTCAATCAGCTCCGTGGATCTCTCCGGTGACCTCGTGTTGCCCGAGGCAGACCTGAAGCGCTATCTGTTGGTGTCCCAGGGCCAGATATTTTCCCAGCAGCTGGTTACCAGCACCGAGGAATACCTCACCAGGCGGCTGGGTAACGATGGCTACAATTTCGCCAAGGTCACCGGGATTCCCGAGGTGAATGAGGAAGATAATACGGTTGCCATGAAGTTTTTCGTCGATCCGGGCAAGCGCACTTACGTCCGGCGCATCAACTTTATAGGCAATATGAAAACCGAGGATGACGTGTTGCGCCGCGAGATGCGGCAGATGGAGTCTGCCCCGGCGTCGGCGGCCAATATTGAGCAATCCCGGATACGTCTGGAGCGGCTGGGGTTTTTCAGCAGGGCTACTGTCGAAACCAAGGAGGTGCCGGGTCACGACGACCTCATCGATGCCGACTTTACGGTTGAGGAACAGTCATCCGGCAGCATAGGTGCCAGTGTGGGCTATGCCCAGGATGCGGGTATTATTCTCGGCCTCAACGTACAACAGGACAATTTTCTTGGTACCGGCAAGCGCATCGGCCTGGGCATGAATCGGTCGAAATACCAGGACCTGTATAACTTCAGTTATACCAACCCGTATTTTACCGAGGACGGGGTCAGCCGCGGCTGGAATGTATTTTACCGTTCCACGGATCTGTCAGAGGTCAACGTCGCCAGCTACTCCACCAATACCTTCGGTGGCAATATCAACTTTGGTTATCCGATCAAGGAAACCCAGCGCCTGGGGTTCAGCTTTGGTGTTTCCAGTACCGATGTCACCGCGGGGCGCTTCGCCGTTCAGGAAATCACAGGCAGCCCCCGGCTAGCCAAGTCTGTACCCGACTGGTACCAGAATACATTCAACCCCTTAACGGGTCGTTACACCGCCGCGGAAGTATTGGTGCCCATAGAGGAATTGCCGCCGGAGTTTGAGATTGAACCGCTGGAAGTGGGATTTCTCGATGAGAATGGTAACGATTTTCTCAACTATACCGTAACAGGGAGTTGGAGCCAGTCCACCCTGAACCGCGGGCGCAATGCCACCCGCGGGGCGGCCCAGACAGTCTCGCTGCAGGTCGCGGTCCCGGCCTCGGACCTGGAGTTTTACAAACTCACATACAACGCTGAGATTTATTTCCCCGTGCCTTTGCTGCCACCCAGCTGGACGCTGCGGCTGCGGTCGGAACTGGGTTACGGCGATGGCTGGGGCAATACCAATGGCTTGCCATTCTACGAGCACTTTTTTGCCGGTGGCTTCGGCTCTGTTCGAGGCTACCAAAGCAACACACTGGGTCCTCGCAGTACACCCGCTGTGCCATACGCCGTGGGTCAGGCCGCCATTGCCATTAATGAAGATGGAGAGGCAACGGAATTTGCCAACAAGCTGAGCTACATATACCTCCCCGCCACCGGCAAGCTGAGTATTCAACAACCGATAAACAATGGCGACCCCTTTGGTGGGAACATTCTGGTAGTCGGTGGTGCAGAGGTGATATTCCCCTTGCCGTTTATCAAAGATCAGAATAACCTGCGCACCGCATTCTTCCTCGACGCAGGCAATGTGTTCAGCACCGAGTGTGGGTCAACCCAGCTCAACTGTCACAATGTAGACTTTAATGAATTGCGTTACTCGGTGGGTGTAGGCCTGACGTGGATTACCGGCTTTGGCCCGCTGACATTCAGCCTGGCCAAGCCGATTAACGCGGGTGAATTCGACCAGGAAGAGTCATTCCAGTTCACTCTTGGTCGTGGATTCTAATTGCTAGTTTTATCTATCGTGGAGAAAACCGTGTCTAAACTTTTCAAGATAACTTTTACTGTATTAGTCCTGGCATTGCCTACCCTGGGCTGGGCCCAGGGCAAGATCGCGGTAGTCGACTTGCAGGAAGCCATCCTGCAAACAGACGTTGCCCAGAAGCGCCTGCAGGAAATCAGGGATCAGGACGATTTCAAGGCCGACAAGGCCGAGTTTGAGAAGTTGAAGAAGGAACTCGATGATCTGGTAAAGAAGTTTCAAAAAGATGCCGCAGTAATGAGCCAGGAGCAGCAGGCTGCGGCTCGCCAGAAACTGGCCAGCAAGCAGGCAGATCTGGAGCACGTGGTGGGCAAGGTGCAGCAGACCGAACAGGCTGCGGCCCAGGCGTTATTGCAGGAAATGGGCCCGAAGGTGCAGGAAGTTCTGCGTGACCTTATCACCACCGATGGCATTGGCCTGCTACTTCAGCGGGGAGCGGTCATACACGCGGACCCAAGCTACAGCATCACTGCGAAGGTGACCGACAAGCTCAACCAGCAAATGGCTCAATAGTAATAGTGCTGAATGTTTTCACTGGCTGAACTGGCTGACCGCTACGGTCTCGAGTTCACCGGTGAAGAGGGCATATCAGTCAGCGGCATAGCCACGCTAGCGGAGGCCGGGCCCGAAGATATTGCCTTTCTGGCAAACAAAAAATACCTGCCACAACTGGCATCGACACAGGCGGCAGCTGTCATACTGTCCCCGGACCTGGTGACCCATTGCCCGGTGGCCTGCCTGGTGACAGAAACACCTTACGTCGCTTTTGCACGCATCTCCCACCTGTTTGATAAGTCTCCCCAGTCCGGGCCGGGAGTGCACCCCACTGCCGTCGTATCCAGCGAAGCCAGGATTCACCCAAGCGCCTCGATCGGGCCCCATGTCGTGGTGGAGCCCGGAGCTGTGGTGGCAGCCGGGGTGGTGCTTGGGGCCGGTGTCTATGTGGGGCACGATAGCAGGCTGGGAGCGGGCTCCCGGGTTTTACCCAATGCTGTAATCTATCACGATGTGCACTTGGGAGAGCATTGCTTGATTCATGCGCAAGCTGTTCTGGGCGCTGATGGCTTTGGATTCGCTGCGGGCCCTGATGGCTGGGAGAAGGTGTGCCAGCTCGGTGGTGTGCGTCTTGGTGACCGTGTTGAAGTAGGCGCCGGCACCACCGTTGACAGGGGAACGCTGGGGCATACCCTTATTGAGGACGGCGTAATCATCGATAATCAAGTGCAGGTCGGACACAATTGTCGCATCGGGAAAAATACCGCGATAGCCGGTTGCACGGGTTTGGCTGGAAGCACGATTATAGGTAGTAATTGCACCCTGGCTGGTGGCGTGGGTGTCGTGGGGCATGTTGAAATCTGCGACAATGTCCACGTGACGGGCATGACCATGGTGACCAAGTCTATTACCAGGCCCGGCTCCTTTTCGTCCGGTACACCTATGAGCAGCACCCGAGATTGGAAGCGCAACGCGGTTCGGTTTTCGCAATTGGAATCCATTCATAAGCGGCTTGCGGTTCTGGAGAACAAGAGCAAACAAGCAGACAAAGGATAAGGGACGAGCCATGGATATCGACGAGATCCGTAAGTACTTGCCGCATCGGTACCCCTTTCTGCTTGTTGATCGGGTGGTCGAACTGGTCCCGGGTGAGTCCATAGTCGCGTTCAAGAATCTCAGTATCAATGAACCCTATTTCAATGGGCACTTTCCTGGAAAACCAATCTTCCCAGGCGTTTTACTGCTGGAAGCTATGGCGCAGGCGGCGGGAATACTGGGTTTTAAGAGCAAGGGAAAAACACCGGAGGACGGCTCCATCTACTACTTTGCCGCCGCTGACAATCTTCGTTTCAAGCGCCCCTGTGTGCCGGGTGACCGGGTAATGTTACGTGCAACTCTCCTGTCCGAACGCAGGGGTATTGCGAAGTTCGCAGTCAGTGCCGATGTTGATGACGAGTTGGCCGCCTCCGCCACTATTCTTTGCGCCGATAGATAGTCGTTAAACGTCGTGATTCATGATCAGGCCATTGTCGATCCCTCCGCGAAACTGGCGGACGGAATCACGATCGGTCCCTGGAGCTACCTAGGTCCGGACGTGGAATTGGGGCCGGGTTGCGTCATCGAGCCCCATGTGGTGATCAGGGGGCCGACGCGGATTGGCGCCGGCAATCACATTTACCAGTTCTCCAGTATCGGCGAATCGACTCCCGACAGAAAATATAATAACGAACCCACTCGCCTTGTGATCGGTGATAACAACATCATTCGAGAGGGAGTAACCATTCACCGGGGTACCGTGCAGGATCGCTCCGAGACCACCATTGGCGACAATAACCTGCTGATGGCTTATGTCCATGTCGGCCACGACTGCGTCATCGGTGATCATACGGTGTTGGTGAATAACGTGGCACTGGCAGGGCATGTAAGTGTAGGGGACTGGGCCATTCTCAGTGGCTACACTCTGGTGCACCAGTTCTGCAAAATTGGCGCTCACAGTTTCAGTGGCATGGGTACGGCCATAGGCAAGGATGTACCGGCCTTTGTCACCGTCAGTGGCACACCGGCAGAGGCCAAGACAATAAACGCGGAAGGTTTACGTCGGCGAGGCTTTTCTGCTGATGCAATAAACGATTTGCGACGCGCCTACAAAATTATCTACAAGCAGGGCCTGACACTGGATATTGCGCTGCAGCGCCTGGAGCTGATGATGAGCGGTTCTCCCGAGGTGCAATTACTGATCAGCACCCTGCACGCGTCGGAACGCGGTATCGTCAGGTAGTGAGAATCGGTGTGCTCGCAGGAGAAGCCTCCGGGGATATTCTGGGGGCAGGGGTGCTCGAGGCTTTGCGCGTTCGCTATCCCGATCTTGTTGTGGAAGGCATCGGCGGGCCGCGGATGGAATCTCAGGGTCTGAGCAGTATGTTCCCTATGGAGCGCCTGTCGGTTATGGGCTTTGTGGAACCGCTGAAGCGCCTGCCCGAGCTGTTGCACATACGCCACACAGTATTTACCCATTTCAGCGCTAACCCACCCGAACTATTTCTGGGTATTGATTCTCCGGATTTTAACCTGCCACTGGAGCAAAAACTGCGCGCGCGCGGCCAGCGTACTGCCCACTTGGTCAGTCCGAGTCTATGGGCCTGGCGTCAGGGACGAATCCGTCGTATAGCGCGGGCGGTGGACCTGATGTTGTGCCTATTTCCTTTTGAGACAAAAATTTACGAGGAGTACGGCATTCCGGCGCGCTTTATCGGCCACCCGCTGGCGGATGAGATCCCCCGGGAGCAAGATGCCGCTGCAGCGCGGCAGGCGCTGGGGCTTGCCCCCGCAGGCAGCTTGCTGGCACTGTTGCCCGGCAGCCGCGTTGACGAAGTGCGTCGCCTGGCGCCCTTGTTTCTGCATACTGCGCGCCTGCTCCGGCGCACGCATCCAGGCCTGGGGTTCGTAATGCCTGCCGCAAACAGTGCGCGTATGACGGAAATTCGGGCCCAGTTGGCCGGGTTTGGCGACCTGAATGTACGTCTGATTGCAGGTCGATCAAGAGAGGTTTTGGCGGCCAGCGATGCGGTGCTGCTGGCCTCCGGCACAGCGACGCTTGAAGCGGCGTTGCTGCAGCGGCCGATGGTTGTGGCCTATCGTATGGGGGCTTTGAGCTGGCAGTTGGTCAAAAGGTTGGTAAAAACGCCGTATGCGGCTCTGCCCAATATTCTCGCCGATGGGGCGCTGGTGCCCGAACTCTTGCAGAACGCGGCTACCCCGGCAGCACTCGCCGCCGCACTACAGCCACTGCTTGCCGACAGTTCGGCGGCGCAAGTTCAGCGGCAGGGCTTTGATCGAATCCATACTGGCCTGCGACAGGGCTTCGGCGAGGCCGCAGTCTCAGCCATGGCTAATTTGCTGGAGAACCCGCGACATGGATGACTTGTTTCAACCGGACTATACGGGCCCGGGACTGGCCGGGGTTGATGAGGTTGGCCGGGGTCCGCTGGCAGGTGATGTGGTGGCTGCGGCGGTGATCCTGGATCCGCGCAGGCCCATCACCGGCCTGCGAGATTCGAAAAAACTCAGTGCCACTCGCAGGGAGCAGCTGGCGCTGGAGATTCGGGAGTGTGCCCTGGCCTGGTCGGTAGCTCGGGCTACGGTCGCCGAAATCGATGAACACAATATTCTGCAGGCGTCTTTGCTCGCTATGCATCGCGCGGTTTTGGCGCTGGCGCCCCAGCCGGCCTATGTATTGGTCGATGGCAACCGGTTGCCGCGCTGGGACTATCCATCGGAGCCGGTGGTAAAAGGTGACGACCGCGTTCCCGCGATCGCTGCCGCTTCCATTCTGGCCAAGGTGCAGCGCGATGGGGAGCTGGTGGCGCTGGACCGGGTGTATCCGGGTTACGGGTTCGCCGCCCACAAGGGGTATCCGACGGCGGTTCATCTTGCGGCTTTGAAGAGGCTGGGGGTTACGCCGGTGCATCGACGGACGTTTGGGCCGGTTCGGGCGCTGTTGGAGTCAAAATAGTTATCTAGATTCCAAGGTCGCACCCAGCGAGTATTCGACACCTCCGCTGGGCATATCCGCCCTGTACAGTTTCTGCTCAGCTTGCTACGGGTCGGTCATATACAGATCGAAAACCCCTCTAAGTCTGCTTTGTTAGTACCCGGCAATACAACTCGCCGGGCAAGCAGCGTAGAATTGGTGGCATGACTGATTTCGTACATTTACGCCTCCATACCGAATTTTCCATCGTCGACGGCCTGGTGCGGGTCAAGCCGCTGGTTGCGCGGGTTGCTGAGCTGGGTATGCCCGCCGTGGCCGTGACGGATGTCAGTAATTTTTATGGCCTGATCAAGATGTACAAGGCGGCGTTTGGCGCCGGGGTGCAGCCTATTTTTGGTGTGGACCTGAAGGTGCTTGATTCGGATGATCCGGACCGGGCCTGGCCTGTGTGCCTGTTGGCGATGAATCTAGCGGGATATCGCAATCTTACATTGCTTATTTCCCGGGCCTTTACCGAGGGGCAGTATCTTGGGGTGCCCTATGTGCACAAATCCTGGCTGGAGGAGTGTGCCGAGGGGGTGATTGCGCTCTCTGCTGGTGCTGCGGGGGAGCTTGGGCAGGCCTTACTGGCTGGCAAGGCTGAGTTGGCCGCTGATCGCTTGCGCTACTGGATGGATCTTTATCCGGGGCGGTTTTATATCGAGTTGCACCGCACCGGGCGTGAGGGTGATGAGGCACATGTGCATGCTGCCGTGGCGCTGGCGGCTGAACTGGGCTGTCCGGTGGTGGCTACCAATGATGTCCGCTTTCTGGATGCCTCGGAATTTGAGGCGCATGAGGCCAGGGTTTGTATAGGCGAGGGTCGCACGCTGGATGACCCGCGCCGTGCCCGCCAGTATACCGATCAGCAGTACCTGCGCTCGCCTGCAGAGATGGCTGAGTTGTTTGCGGATATTCCCGAAGCCCTGGCCAATACCGTGGAAATTGCCAGGCGCTGCCACCTGGTGTTGGAGCTGGGCAAGCCGTATTTGCCGGACTATCCCGTACCGGATGGTATGAGTATGGACGAATTCTTCCGGCAACTTTCTCACGAGGGGCTGGACCGGCGGATCGAGGTATTGCTGGATTCCACTGCGCCCGATTTTGATGAGCAGCAAGCGCTTTACCGCGCGCGCCTCGACTTTGAGCTGGAAACGATTATCCAGATGGGTTTTCCCGGCTACTTCCTGATTGTGATGGACTTTATCCGCTGGGCAAAAGTACACGACATCCCGGTGGGCCCGGGGCGGGGTTCCGGTGCCGGTTCGCTGGTGGCCTACGTGCTGGAGATTACCGATCTCGATCCGCTGGAATACGATCTGCTATTTGAACGTTTTCTCAATCCCGAGCGGGTGTCCATGCCGGATTTCGATGTGGATTTCTGCATGGAGAAGCGCGATCGGGTCATTGATTACGTGGCGGATACCTACGGCCGCGAGGCGGTGTCCCAGATCATTACTTTCGGCACCATGGCGGCAAAAGCGGTGGTGCGCGATGTCGCACGGGTGCAGGGCAAGTCTTACGGACTGGCAGACAAATTATCCAAGATGATTCCCTTTGAAGTCGGTATGACACTGGCCAAGGCTGTGGAGCAGGAGGAGCCGCTGAGGGACTTCCTGCGCGATGACCCGCAGGCACAGGAAATCTGGGATATGGCGGTGCAACTGGAGGGCATCACCCGCAACGTCGGCAAGCACGCTGGCGGCGTGGTGATTGCGCCTTCGAAACTCACGGATTTCTCGCCGCTCTTCTGCGACGAGAGCGGCGGCGGCCTGGTGACCCAGTACGACAAGGGCGATGTTGAGGACGCGGGGTTGGTCAAGTTTGACTTTCTCGGCCTGCGTACTCTGACTATCATCGACTGGGCCGTGAAGATGATCAACACCGTGCGTGAATCGCAGGGTGAGTTGCCACTGGATATCACCCAGATTCCGTTACAAGACGAGCCCAGCTTCAAGCTGCTGCAGTCTGCGGAGACCACGGCGGTCTTCCAGCTGGAATCCCGTGGTATGAAAGACCTCATCAAGCGGCTGCGACCGGATTGCTTTGAGGATATTATCGCGCTGGTGGCGCTGTTCCGTCCCGGTCCATTGCAGTCGGGCATGGTGGATAACTTCATCAACCGCAAGCATGGTCGTGAGGCCATTTCCTACCCCGATGCCCAGTGGCAGCACGAGTGTTTGCAACCCATTCTGGAGCCCACCTACGGCATTATCCTGTACCAGGAGCAGGTGATGCAGATCGCCCAGGAACTGGCCGGCTACACCCTGGGCGGCGCGGATATGTTGCGCCGGGCCATGGGCAAGAAGAAACCCGAGGAGATGGCGAAGCAGCGTACTGTATTCGAAGAGGGCGCGCGCTCGAAAGGTGTAGACGGTGACCTGGCCATCAAAATATTTGACCTGGTAGAGAAATTTGCCGGCTACGGTTTCAACAAATCTCACTCTGCAGCCTATGCACTGGTGTCTTATCAGACCGCCTGGCTGAAAACGCATTATCCCGCCCCATTTATGGCAGCGGTAATGAGCTCGGAACTGCAGAACACGGATAAGATCGTGGTTTTCGTGGAAGAGTGTCGTGCCATGGAACTTTCGCTCAAGCTGCCGGATGTGAACGAGGGGCAGTACATGTTCACTGTGAACCCGGACAAAGAGATTATTTACGGTCTCGGTGCGATCAAGGGACTTGGTGAGGGGCCGATAGAAAATATGCTGGTGGCGCGAGAGAGCGGCCCATTCCTCGACCTGTTCGATTTCTGTGGCCGTACCGATCCGCGCAAGGTCAATCGCCGCGCCATTGAGGCGCTGGTGCGCTCTGGCGCCTTCGATTCCCTGAACGAGAACCGTTGGGTTTTGATGGCGAGCCTGGACGACGCCCTCAAGGCCGCCGAGCAGAGTGCGAGCAATCGCGACAGTGGCATCGATGACCTGTTCGGGGATGTGGTGCCCAGTCAGGGCAAAGGACCTGGCGATGTGTACGGCCCGTTCCGGGCGGCGCGGCCATGGACAGAGAAGCAGAGGTTGGCGGGGGAGAAGGAAACCCTGGGTCTGTATGTGACAGGTCACCCCATCGATGAATACGAGAGCGAGATACGCAAATTTGCCCGCACACGCATCGCTGAGCTCCGTGCGGACAAAAAGGGAAATCAGTTTGTAGCGGGCCTGATTGTTGCCAGTCGCACCATGAAAACAAAGCGCGGTGACACCATGGCAATACTGCAACTTGATGACCGCAGTGCACGTATGGAAGTCACTGTCTATGCGGACACTTATGCCGAACACCGGGATTTACTCGGGAAGGACAATATCGTTATCGTGGAAGGGTCGGTGGCCCATGACGATTATTCGGGAGGGCTGGCTATGCGGGCGCGCAGTGTGCGCAGTCTGCTGCAGGCGCGACAGGATCACGCCTCTGAGCTGACTATCGAAGTCAGCGACGAGATGTTGGACCCCCAACTGACGGACTGGCTGGAGCAAACGCTTACAGGGGCAGGGGGTGGAACTTGCCCGGTGTCCTTGATTTATCGGCAGGCGGGTGGGCAGGCCCGCGTCAAACTGGGAGAGCGTTTTCAGGTTTTACCCAGCGACGAGTTGCTGCAGGCGCTTCGAGATGGCGTGGGCAATGAGCGAGTCGCTCTGCAGTACGTCTGACCTATTATATCAATCGTTTGAACGTAGTGGGAGAAAGCTGAATGCTATTGCAGGATAAAGTGGTTATCGTGTCCGGGATCGGTCCTGGATTGGGCCAGGAACTTGCCGTGCTTGCGGCCAGGGAAGGGGCAGAGGCCGTGGTGTTGGCTGCTCGCACGGCGAAGAAACTGGACTCGGTGGAGGCCGATATCGAAGCCCTGGGCCTCGGTACCAAGGTGTTAAAAGTGGTCACGGACATTGCTAACCAGGACCAGTGTCAGAGTCTGGCAGATCAGACAGTGGCAGCATTCGGTCGAATCAATGTGCTGTTCAACAGCGCCTATGATCCGGGTACGTTTCAGCCGATTGCCGAGGCCAGCATGGATGGCTGGCGGCGGGCGATGGAGGTGAATTTTTTTGGCACGATGCAGCTTACCCAGGCCTGTATACCGGCAATGATAACCGCAGGTGGTGGCGCTATTGTCATGATCGCCACCATGGTGGAGCACAAGCCAATGGCGACACAGGCGGGCTATGGCAGCTCCAAGTCTGCGCTGCGTAGCGCCACCAAACACCTCGCCCTGGAACTGGGTGAGCATGGCATTCGCGTAAACAGCTGTCATATGGGCTGGATGTGGGGCCCCTCTGTGGAGGGCTATTTTGCCTGGCAGGCCAGCGAGTCCGGCAAAAGCCAGGAAGAACTGATTGCAGAAGTGACCCGCAATATTCCCCTGGGTGTGATTCCCGACGACGGCGAGTGCGCCAAAGCGGCTGTATTCCTGGCGTCGGACTACGCCAGCGTGGTCACCGGTGCGGCGCTGGATGTTAATGGCGGTGAATACATGCCTGTATAGGGCTGGATGTGTTCGCTCGGAAGCCCGCCAGGAGATATTGGGTGCGCAGTGTGTTCTATAGTATTGGATCAGGTATTGGAATAGGGAAAGAACAATGGCGGAGACAAACGACACCGAAACCAACACGAGAATCGAAGCTGCAGTGTTCCGGCATCTGCTGCAGCATCTCGACAGCCGTAAGGATGTGCAGAATATCGAGTTGATGAATCTTGCGGGGTTTTGCCGCAACTGCCTGTCAAAGTGGTATATGGCTGCAGCAGAGGCCGAGGGTGTGGACGTAGATTATGACGACGCGCGGGAGAGGGTTTACGGCATGCCTTACACACAGTGGAAAGAGCAATTCCAGACTGAAGCGACAGCCGTGCAACAGGCGGCGTTTGCTGCTGATAGCAAGCAGTGATCAGTCCTCGATGTTTTTGCGATCCATCAGGTATTTGAAGCGACTGCTGTAGGGTTCCAGTGCGCTGTCAGCAATGCGTTGCAGTGTCCTGCCAATTGTGGCGGCAGGTGCGGTGCCCATTTCGTCGGCAGTGGTGATCTGACGCCCGAGGGCGGACAGGCCATCGCCAATCGCCGTGGCGCTTTCGATCGTTGCTTGAACCAGGAATAACTCGGCGATGATCAGGTCATCGACGGTCTGGCGTACAAGACTATCGGGCGTGTTGTTGTTTCTCATCGCAGTGTTCTCCGGAAAAAGGCCTTTTGGCTGCGTGCACCTGGCTGGGGCGGGGCACCGTGCTTCTTGCACGATGCTGGCGCATTTTCTGCCTCAATGGAGGTTTATTTGGCTCCCGTCAACAAGTGTTGCAAGGCCTGTGCCAGGGTGGGAGTATGTTAAACATTGGTTGTGACGGCGCAATGTCAGGCCGGAATAATATTCCGTGAATTTTGCCGGTTTGCTCGCGCGGTTGAGTTTTTATAAATATAGACGATACTGAGTGGCCCGCTGTGTGTTGCCGTCTGCTGCGGCTAGCGACCGGTATACAAGCCTGGGAAGTTCAATCCCTAAGCCCACGACAAGGAAAACAACTATGAGCTACAAACACATTTTGGCGACTTTGATGCTGCTGATCGCCACGCTCGTCATGCCATCGCAAGCAGCAGATAAACCCAATATTCTGGTGATCTGGGGAGATGATATTGGGATTACCAACATCAGCGCCTACAGTGACGGCATCATGGGTTATCACACACCCAACATAGACCGCATCGCCAGCGAGGGTATGCGCTTCACTGATTACTACGGGGATCAGAGCTGTACCGCAGGGCGCTCCACGTTTATCACCGGCCAGTCCGGCCTGCGCACAGGTCTGACCAAGGTGGGTATGCCCGGCTCTGAAATGGGCATCAAGGATCGCGATATTACGATCGCCGAGGTGCTCAAGACCCAGGGCTATGCTACTGGGCAGTTTGGCAAGAATCACCTGGGTGACCAGGATATTTTCCTGCCCACCAACCACGGCTTCGATGAGTTTTTCGGCAACCTGTATCATCTGAATGCAGAGGAGGAGCCGGAGGATCCGGACTATCCCACCAATCCTGCTTTTCGCAAAATGTTTGGCCCTCGCGGGGTGATCCACTCGTATGCCGACGGCCGTATCGAGGACACCGGTGCCCTGACACGCAAGCGTATGGAGACGACTGACGAGGAGTTTGTCGAGGCGGCGAAAAAGTTTGTCGACAAGGCGGTCAAAGCTGACAAGCCCTTTTTCGTCTGGTTGAACACAACCGGCATGCATTTTCGTACCCATATTGCGGCCAAGAATGTGGGGCTCTCCGGCCAGGGGGTTTATAACGACGTGATGGTTGCCCACGACAGACTGGTGGGCCAGATGCTGGATCAACTCGACCAGCTGAAGATTGCCGACAACACCCTGGTTTTCTATTCGACTGACAATGGTGTGCACTTCAATACCTGGCCGGATTCGGGCATAACACCTTTCCGCAGTGAGAAAAACACCAACTGGGAAGGTGCCTACAGAGTGCCGGCAATGGTGCGCTGGCCCGGCAAGATAAAGCCTGGGCAAATCTCTAACGAGGTCATGGCGCATCTGGACTGGATGCCGACTTTCGCCGCCATGGCGGGCGACCCGAATCTCAAACAGGATTTGTTGAAAGGGAAGCAAGTAGGTAGCAAAAAATCCAAGCTGCATCTGGACGGTTATAACTTCCTGCCTTACCTGACTGGTGAAGTAGAAAAAGCTCCAAGACGCGAGTATATCTACCTGGAAGACAGCGGCATGCCTGTAGGTATTCGCGTAGGCGACTGGAAAGTGGTTTATGCGGAGAATCGGGCAAAGACCATGGCGCTTTGGGCGGAACCCTTTGTCACCCTGCGTCTGGGTAAGATATTTAATTTGCGGCGCGATCCTTTTGAGCGGGCGGACCACAACTCCAATACTTATTGGGATTGGGTCGTCGACAAGGCACCCCAGGGTTACATGGGTACAGCAGTGATGGCGCAGTTCCTGAGTACCTTCAAGGAATATCCGCCCAGCCAGAAACCCGATTCCTGGTCGATAGATAAGCTGACCGAGCGTTATCTGAATGTAAAATAGTTCTGAGAGCGACCCACAAAAAAGCCCGCGTATAGCGGGCTTTTTTGTGGGTACAACAACCGGTTAACAATGCCTGCGGCGGAATCTTGCCAGGCCCAAAAGGCCAATGCCAAACAGTAGCGGCGTCTAGCTCCGCTTTCTTCCATTTGGGTCTCGGGTTAAGTAGAGAAATATCTCCTGCTTGGTAAAAAAGAGGATAACAGTACATATCGACAGTTTTATGCGGACAAGGTGTCAAAATCCAGGTTTGACGTGGTAAAGAACTATGACAGTCAGAACTGACGTGCGGGTAACCTTACGATCAGGCCGTGCAGGTCGTCATTCATTTCCAACTGGCAGCTGAGTCGGCTATTCGGCTGGGGGTCGATTGCACACTCAATCATCTGCATCTCAATCGGGTCTGGGGGCGGTAGCTTGTCTACCCAGGATTCGTCCACAATACAGTGGCAGGTGGCGCAGCTGCAGGCGCCGCCGCAATCGGCGAGAATGCCGTCGATATAGTTGTCCACTGCGGCCTGCATAACACTGGTGCCTGCAGTTGTATCGACTTCCTGCTCACGGCCGTCGTGGCTGATAAAAATGATCTGGGGCATTGCGGTTTCCTGGCGGGTGGAGCGAAACCTCCGTGTATTCGCTCGTTGGGGTTTTTGGTGCGGGACGTGAGGGTAACAAATCCCGCCCGTACGTTAGATGCGCTCTATGATGATGGCAGGGGCCATGCCTCCGGCCGCGCACATCGTGACCAGGCCGAATTGCAGATCCCTGCGCTCCAGTTCATCAAGCACTGTGCCGATCAACACCGAACCGGTGGCACCGATCGGATGGCCCAGCGCCATGGCGCCGCCGTTCACATTCACCTTGTCTCGATCCAGATTGAGATCGCGGATGAATTTTTCGGCGACTACGGAGAACGCCTCGTTGATCTCGAACAGGTCGATATCCGAGAGCTGCAAGCCCGCTTTTTGCAGCACTTTTTTTGCCGCGGGGACTGGGGCGTTCAGCATCAGTGTGGGGGAGTCACCTACATTCGCCATCGCCACAAAGCGAGCGCGTGGCTTAAGCCCATGCGCTTTGGCGTATTCCGGTGACGCCAGGAGGACCGCAGCAGCGCCGTCAACAACGCCAGAGGAATTGCCGGCGTGGTGTACGTGATTGATTACCAGATCTGGATACACCCGCCTGATCTCTGCGCCAAAAGTGACCCCTTCTTCATTTAGCGGGTAGTCGGCCATGGCCGCGAAAGACGCTTTCAGCTCCGCCAGGCTGGCTGCGGTGGTCTGGGGGCGAGGAAACTCTTCGTGGCCCAATGCGAGGCTGCCATCCAGGTTGTAGACGGGTACCAGGCTTCTATCGAAATGGCCATTTTTGATGGCGTGGTCTGCGCGCTGCTGGGATGTTACTGCCAGTGCATCCACCGCCTGTCGGTCAATACCTTCCAGGGTCGCGATGGCATCTGCACACACGCCCTGATGAGGCTGCGGGTGCTGCTCTCGCAAGTGCAGATTATCGCTGTCGATAAAAGGCGACTGACTGGGGTCCTGTCCGAAGGTGGACATCATTTCGCAGCCGCCGCCGATGACGAGATCTTCCATGCCGGACATAATGCTGGCCGCTGCCAGGTTGACCGCGGTAATGCCGGAGCCGCAGAAGCGGTCCAGGGTAACGCCGGAACTTCTGGGGTCATAGCCCGCGTCAAGCGCGGCCATTCGTGCCAGGTCTCCGCCCTGTTGACCGCGCTGGGAACTGGTGCCGAAAATAATATCGTCCACTTCCGCCGTGTTGATCCCGTTGCGTTCTGCTATGGCCTTCAACACAGTGGCACCCAGGTGCTGTGGATGCAGGTGGGCCAGGGCCCCCTTGCCTTTCTTGCCAATGCCCCGGGGGGTGCGGCAGGCATCAATTATCCATGCTTCATTCATCATTAACTCCTTATTTGCCTTTCCAGTTGGGTGCGCGCTTTTCCGCGAACGCGGTGGCACCTTCGATAGCGTCCTCGCTGGTGAATATGGGCATTATCACCTTTTGCTGTTCGCCAAACATTTCCGCAGTGTCCCAATCCTGGGCTTTCGCGACCACCTGCTTGCTGAGGGCGACGGCCAGTGGACCATTGGCAGCAATTTTCGTCGCCAGTGCCTTCGCGGCATCGAGAGCCGTGCCAGGGGCGACGACCTGATTGATCAGGCCGAGATCGTAGGCGCGCTGCGTGTTGACAAAGTCGCCGGTCAGGGCCAGTTCCATCGCAATACGCGAGGGTATCTGTTTGGGCAGCTTGATCAAACCGCCGCCGGCTGCCGCCAGGCCGCGTTTGACCTCCGGTATACCGAATTTTGCATCATCCGCGGCCACGATCAGGTCGCAGCTGATGGCCACCTCAAAACCGCCCGCCAGGGCATAGCCTTCCACCGCAGCAATAAGCGGCTTTTTCACCGTGTACTCGACCAGGCCGGCAAAGCCACGACCCTCAACTACAGGCAATTCGCCGGTTACAAAGGCTTTCAAATCCATACCGGAACAGAATGTGCCGCCGGCGCCGGTGATGATCGCCACGCGCAGTTCGCTATTGCGTTCCAGTTCGTCGATGGCTGCCGATATACCTTCGGCAACGGCTTTGTTTACGGCGTTTTTGGCCTTGGGGCGGTTGAGAGTGATGGTCATTACTCCATCGGCTATATCGACCAGTACAACGTCGTCTGACATGCGTGTCTCCTTGGTTTTTAGGTTTGTTCAGTTGTTTTACGGGCTTATCGGAGCTTAAGTCATGAGTCACTGTAGGCAGTTATCACCTGTTTCCCCAGTGCCATCTGGTGAACCTGGTCGGGCCCGTCCGCCTGACGACACCAGCGTGCGTAGTTGAAAGCCTCGGCCATGAAATAATCCGCGGTGAGACCACCGGCGCCGTGCATTTGCATACAGCGGTCTATGATGGTCTGAACCATTATCGGTACGCTGATTTTACTGGCGGCAATCATGTCGCGGGCCTCCTGTGCGCCCACTTCATCCATACGATGGCAGGACTTGAGTACGAGTAGTCTGGCCATTTCGATTTCGGCGAAAGATTTTGCAATGTCCTCCCGCACCGATTGGTGCTGGCTGAGTTCACGGCCGAAGGTTGTGCGGCTTGTTACCCGCTTGCAGGCGAGTTCCAGTGAGCGCTGTGCCGCGCCGATCAGGCGCATACAGTGGTGCATTCTGCCGGGCCCGAGTCGGCCCTGCGCGATCTCAAAGCCCCGGCCTTCTCCCAGCAGCATATTTTCCAGTGGTACGCGGACATTTTTGAACTCGACTTCCGCGTGACCCAGAGGGGCATCGTCATAGCCCAGGGTTGTCAGTGGGCGAACAAGCGTCATACCCGGAGTGCCTGCGGGAACGAGTACCTGGGATTGCTGTTTGTGGCGGTTGGCGTTGTCCGGGTCTGATTTACCCATAACAATGTAAATTCCGGTGCGCTCATACATGGCGTTGCTGGCGAACCATTTGCGGCCGTTAAGTACCCATTCATCGCCTTCACGAGCAATACTCAGCTCAATGTTGGTGGCGTCGCTGGATGCCACCTGAGGCTCGGTCATGACGTAGCAGGAGCTGATTTCTCCATTGAGCAGGGCCGGGAGCCACTTTGCCTGCTGTTCCGGTGTGGCGTACTTCATGAAGACTTCCATGTTGCCGGTATCCGGGGCGTTACAGTTGAACACCTCCGGGGACCACAGCACACGCCCCATAATCTCCGCCAGTGGTGCGTAGTCGAAATTGCTCAGGCCGCCGTGATCGCAGTATTCTGCCAGGCCTGGTGGAATGAACAGATTCCAGAGTCCGGCGTTTCGGGCTTTGGCTTTCAGTTCATCCATCAGTGGCAGCGCTGCGAAGCGGTTTGGTGAGGCCGCCAGCTGCGCTTCATAGGCATGTTCGTTGGGATAGACATGCTCGTCCATGAACGCCTTGAGCTGGGTCTGGTAGTGCTGGGATTTCTCGCTGAATTGGTACACTGTCGGTCTCCTGTTTACGCCGGGTGGGTACGGAACCCTCATAGTTTCGTGCGCTGCGGCGGGGTAGTACACCAGCATAGTTTTTTCGCCGGGCAAAAACCAGCGGTAGGATATAGTAGACTGTTGCGCCGGTCAGCTCGCGGTAGGGGCGACATATCTATGGAACAACTGTCAGGCCTGGACTCTGCCTTCGTCCACCAGGATTCATCCCGCACTCCCATGCATATTACCGCAGTGCTGGTTTACGATATCGGTGCCGGAGAAAAGGGCGCGATACAGCGGCGCAGCTTGCGCCAACTAGTTACCGGTCGCTTGTGGCAGTTCCCCGTGTTCCGGCGCAAGTTGCGCCGCGTGGCCCTGGACGTGGATACACCGTACTGGGTGGAGGTGCCCCGGCCAGATTTGGATTACCACATTTCGGTTAGGTCACTGGGTAAGGGGAGTGATTGGGCGGGCCTGGAGCAGGTGCTGGCCGAGATTCATCGGCAGGCTATGGATTTGTCCAGACCTCTCTGGGAGCTGTGTCTTATCAGGGGGCTGCGGGACCTCCCCGGGCTGCCGCCACGCTGCCAGGCATTGGTGCTGAAAGTGCATCATTCCGCCATCGATGGTGTGTCGCTTGCAGTAATTCTCGATGCGGTGCACCGGCGCGCGAAAGGGGTGCACAATGAAAGAGCAGGCGGCCAGCGTGAGCCAGACAGCTGGGACGTATGGACCCGTTTTAACCTGAACAACCTGGGTCGCCAACTCAAGTTTGCCAAAACTGTGCGAGGTCTGGTGCCGGGGGTTTTACGAGCGCGCAAGGCGCGCAGTAATTTTGGCGAATTGGCACCGGTCTCCGCTACTCGAGGGCGTTTCAATGACAGGATTGGAGGGGGGCGAACTGTCGGTGTGGCAATCTGGCCGCGGCAAGATTTTATCAAGATCAGGCGGGCGGTACGTCACGTTACGCTCAACGATATTGCGCTGTCCGTCGTATCGGGTGCCCTGCGAGAGTACCTTAAGCACTATCGCCAGTTGCCGGCCCGTTCGCTGGTTGCCGGGGTGCCGGTGAATTTACGCGGCAGGGGCCCTGATTCGGCGGGGGGAAACCGTATTGCGACCATGATGGTGGGGCTGGCCACCGTTGAAGATGATCCGGTGGACCGTCTGCGACAAATTCACCGCTATGCCGTGGCGGCGAAAAAGCGTATCGATGCCCTGGGAACCGGCACTGTTATGGACATCAGCGACAGCGTTAGTCCCAATATTCTGGCGGGTGGAATCAAGGCCATGGCACAGGCCGGTGTCATGGCGCTTGCTCCAGTACCATTTCACACAATGGTGTCCAATGTGCCTGGCCCCTTAACACCGCTTCGGCTGGGCAGTGCCGAACTGGTGGTGCCGATGGGTTTTGGCCCGGTGCGAGACAACATGGGCCTGTTCCATATCGTCAGCAATAGTCGGGACAGGGTGTCACTATCATTTAACGCCTGTGACCGGCTAATGCCCGATGGCGTTTTTTACCGGGACTGCCTGCAGCGGGCCTATCTGGCCCTGCTTAGCCAGGCAACATCACTGCATAATGCTAGCCAGCCCGATAGATAATTGAGCACACCAATGCGGTGCTTCCGAAGTAGAGCAGTGGGAAGATCACGCGGCAGTATTTGTCCACCCGATTGCCGGCCTCGAAGCGCCCGCTGTTGTCGAGGCTTGCTACCTTCAGGTTAACTGTCACGGTAGCGCACATCATCAGGAAACTGATAATCATAAAAGCCATCATTACGCTGAGATAGGAAATTTTTGGTAAACTGCCGCTGGACATTATCTGGTAGGCCACCACGGTGAGGATGCCGATAAAGGATATATCCATGCGGTCCCCCACGGAGGATCGATCCATCCAGAATACAGACCAAGACAGCATTACGAATACCATCACGGGAAACCCGATGAGCCTCAGGGTATAAAAGGGATCACGGCTGATATCGACCTGCACTTTAAAAGCGGTGACGGGGTTTTTATCCCCGGTAATGTAAACGGGGTCGTACTCAACCGCTGAGGTAGATACTTGTGGTTCTCGCCATTGGGGTACCCGTACCTTGTGAGCGTCATCTTTCCACAAACCGCTGGTGTGTTGGTCAGCGCGCAGGACCACCTGTTGATTGTCAAAGCCCAGTACTTCGAACGTGGCCACAAACTGCTGATGGTCGAAGGGGTATCTCTTCAGGTTTAGCTGCGCTTTTGCGACAGCGTCGATATCCTCGGTGTAATAGACATCGCCCTGAGGGGTGATCCGTAACATCACTCCCTCCCGGTCAAAGCGCCCGGCTTCGTTGACCAGGATGATCTGCGGCCACCAGCCGCTGAAGACCTCGTTGAATTGGTAACTGCCCTGATAGAAAAGTTCATCGTAGCCTGTATCTTCCGGGTTGTAGGCCAGCCTGGAGTCCCGCCAGTGCATGCTGAGAATGCCTTCGAAATCGAAGGTTTCATGCTCTTCACTGATTTCCGTAATATTGCTTAGCAGGAACCCCATTTCGACGACCACGGGACCCTGGCCAACGGGAGGTCCGGCAGTATTGGTATCTGCTGTCGCATTGCTCGCCATTACAGGGGATATAGAGAATAGGGTAAGCAAGAAAAGGCGGGCGTAATACAGCACTGTATAGTCTTCCTGTTATGTTCTTTTGGGCAGCCGGCAAGAGTACAGCAATCGCGGCTATGCGGGGAGTCTCTTTGTTATATTGACATATATTCTGCCAATATATATTATTAGCGTTAATGTTTGTTCCCCTTGCCGTACTCGCCCGTTCCCAGCGTCTATACTTTGCAACCAGGATTTGTCTGCTCCAGACGCGGTGAAATAGCGGGGCCACCAGTGCAAGAGCGGCATTTTTCGTACCTTGAGGTCTGCATGAAAAAAATTGTGACTGTGCTGCTAGTTTTGGCTGTCGGCGCTTATATCGGCTGGCTAAATCGTGTCGATCTATTGGTGTGGGGTATGCCCCTGGTAATGGATGTCGCCAAGCCTATTGCGCCCAACGTACCGGTCGAGTGGCCTGCGGGTCCAGCGATTGCCAGTCAGGCGCCGGATGCCCGGCCTCCCAATATCATATTCATTCTGGCGGATGATATGGGTTTCAACGATGTGTCTCTTTACAACGGTGGCGCCGGAGATGGCAGTGTGATGACACCGGCTATCGATGCTATCGCCCGCCAGGGAGTGTTGTTTGAAAACGGCTATGCTGCCAATGCAGTGTGTGCGCCGTCGCGGGCTTCCGCATTGACTGGGCGCTACTCCACTCGATTTGGTTTTGAATATACCCCCTTCATGAATATCGGAACGACGATTTTCCAGTGGATGGTGGATATCGAGCCGCCGCCGCTGCCTATGTTCATCGATCACGCGGCGGCAAAATCACTGCCGCCCTTCCAGCAACTGGGTATGCCACATGAGGAAATCACCATTGCCGAGGTGTTAAAGCCCCGCGGCTATTACACCGCCCATATTGGCAAGTGGCACCTGGGCTATATAAATGGCATGCGCCCCGAAGACCAGGGTTTTGACGACAGCCTGAATATGGCAGGGACACTGTACCTGCCAAAGAATGATCCCGATGTTGTCAATTCCCGGCAGGAGGATGAAGGCGTAGACAAGATGGTGTGGGCCACGGCCCGCTACGCTGCCGAGTTCAATGGCAGTAAACCTTTTGCGCCAAAGGGTTATCTTACCGACTACTACACCGATGAGGCGATCAAAGTAATCGAGGCCAATCGCAACAGGCCTTTTTTCCTGTATCTCGCCCATTGGGGTACGCACAATCCGCTGCAGGCGACGCGGGAGGACTACGATGCTTTTCCTCAGATTGAGGATCACGCTCTGCGCGTTTATGCCGGCATGATCCGTGCTTTGGATCGCAGTGTTGAACGGATCGTGCAGACCCTGGAGGAGACTGGGTTGGCTGACAATACCCTCATCGTGTTCACCAGTGACAATGGCGGTGCCGGCTATATCGGCCTGCCGGAGATAAACAAGCCATATCGGGGCTGGAAGCTCAACCATTTCGAGGGTGGCACCCACGTGCCCTATATGGCGAAATGGCCTGCCAGAATCGAGGCGGGTACCGTCATGTCGCAACCGATTCACCATATAGATTTGTTGCATACCTTTGCGGGGGCCGCGGGTGCTTCGGTCCCCACAGATCGCACGCTCGATGGCGTTAATCTGCTGCCCTTTGTAACGGGGGAGCAGGATGGCGCGCCACATAAAACGTTATTTTGGCGCGAGGGGTACCAGCAGACCGTTTTGCACGAGGGTTGGAAGCTGATACGCTCTGACCAGCCCGATAAGCCTGCTGGGACAGGACAGAAGAAGTGGTTGTTTAACCTCGCCTCAGACCCGACGGAACAGCACAATCTTGCCGGAAAAATGCCAGATCAAGTTGCGGCCCTGGAAGCACTGCTGGCAGCGCACAATGCGGAGCAGGAGAGCCCCATGTGGCCCAGTGTAATGCAGTCGCCGCAGCTGATTGATAAGCCCGGCGGCGTGCCTTATGAAAAGGGCGATGAATACATTTACTGGCCTAACTAGAAGTTGATGGAGGATTGGTGGCGGTAAAATCTGTATACGATCCGAAGTATATGGCCGATAGCGAGATTCGTTCCGGGGGCCGGGCAGTCAAGCCCAGGGATGCAGCCACCCTGATTATCGTGCGCAACGATGGTCACCGGCCGCGTGTATTAATGGGCCAGCGCGCGGCAGGCCACAAGTTTATGCCCAACAAGTTTGTATTCCCCGGTGGCAAGGTCGATGCAGGGGACCATCGCCTGCAACCGCCCCATGACCTGCATCCAGCGGTGATGGCTCGCCTGGCACGCGGTTGTTCGGAAACGCGGGCCAGGGCACTGGCAATGGCGGCGATACGTGAAACCTACGAAGAAACGGGGCTGGTGCTGGGTGAGCCGCATACGCCTACGCTGAAAACCCGCTCACGCCACTGGCGTGACTTTCTCCAGTTTGACGTCAATCCCCGTTTGGATGAGCTGCATCTGGTGGCCCGGGCGATCACTCCGCCCTACCGGAGCAGACGCTTTGATGCCCGGTTCTTTATGGCGGATGCAGACCAGATTCAGGGCGATGTGCACGAACGGCCTCTGGGCTCAGGCGAATTACTCCGCTTGCACTGGGTTACCCTGAAGGATTCGGAATCGCTGGAACTACCCAGTATTACCCGGGTAGTATTGGCTGAGGTTGATCGTCGCCTGAGAGAGGGGCAGTGCCCCGAAGACCCCGGCCCCTTTTTCCATTTTCGTTACGGCAAAGCTGTTTTTGACGAAATCTAACTTGCAAAATAACAAGGAGCGAAAACCGTGATCTCTGCAAAAATGCCCTATGAAAAGCAATATCAGAATGTAGATGGCAAGAAAATCGCCTATGTGGAAGCGGGGGAGGGCGAGCCGATCGTACTGCTGCACGGCAACCCCACCTCTTCGTACCTCTGGCGCAACGTCATCCCCGAATTGGCAGGCAAGGGCCGTGTTATTGCGCCGGATCTCATCGGCCAGGGCGATTCGGAGAAACTGCCCGCCAGCGACGGTCCTGAACGCTATACTTTCCACAGCGCCTATCAATATCTCGACGGCTTGCTGAAGGCGATAGGCGCCGATAATAATGTCACGCTGGTGATACACGACTGGGGTAGTGCGCTGGGCTTCTACTGGGCGCAACAACACCCCGACGCGGTGCGCGGCATTGCCTATATGGAAGGCATTGTATGCCCCGTGGACTGGGAGGACTGGCCCGAGGGCGCCCGTGGGATTTTTCAGGGTTTCCGGTCGTCCAAGGGAGAAGACCTGATTCTCCAGCGAAATATGTTTATTGAGGCGGTGCTACCCGGCTCGGTAATGCGAGGGTTGGGAGAGGCGGAAATGCAGCACTACCGCGCACCGTTTACCACGCCCGACGATCGGCAGGCCATGCTGAACTGGCCAAGGCAGATACCGATTAGTGGTGAGCCGCCCGAGATGGTGGAACTGGTCACCAGTTATGGCCAGTGGCTGGCGTCGAACCACGCGCTGCCCAAACTGTTTATAAATGCAGATCCCGGTTCGATTCTGACTGGAAAGCCCCGGGAGTTTTGTCGCAGTTGGCCCAACCAGAGTGAAGTCACGGTGAGAGGTACGCACTTTATCCAGGAGGATTCACCGGTGGAGATTGGCCAAGCTGTTGCACGCTGGATGGACAGCATCAGCTAATCCTTTTTATTGGGTTTTAATTAACTAAAGGAGATACGTATGTCGAATACGCCGGTGTATATGGTTGTTAACCTCGCGGTGACTGATGCAGAAACCTACCGCAAATATGAGAAAGGGTTTTTCCCGTTGCTGAAGAAGTATGGGGGCGAGTTTCTCACCTTTGACGACCAGCCGCTTACCCTTGAGGGTGATGCCCCCCGTGAAAACCGTATGATCATCTTTCAGTTTCCATCAGAGCAGGCGGCGAAGGACTGGTACGCTGACCCTGATTATCAATCTCTGTCGGAATTTCGCAGAGCTGGAACCAGCCTGCAGTTTTTGACCATGGTGCGCGGTATGGCTCCTCGTTCGTAGCGGTGCGAGGTTTCCATAGTCGATTTATCGAACATGGTGAAGACGCTCAGAAATACTCACGACGTATTACACTTCGGAAACTATAGGCCGGAACTGCGGGAAAAACTGAAAAATATGACAAGCACAGAACTTCTATTTGATCTGACCCCTACAGAAGAACAGCAGATGACGCGCGAGGTCGTACAGCGTTTTGCCAGGGAGGAAATGGCTGCGGGAGCGCGTGCCGCTGACGAGGCCGGCGCACTACCGGAGGGTTTTCTGTTGAAAACCGTCGATCTGGGCCTTAATTTCATGCCTATTCCAGAAGCACTGGGCGGCGTGGGTGCCGGCCGGTGTCCGGTGTCAAACGTATTGAACATCGAGGATCTGGCCAGCGGCGATATGTCCATGGCGATAGCGGCGCTTGCGCCCCTGTCAGTTATTAATTGTATTATGGATTCTGGTACAGCCGCACAGCAGGAGAGAATCAGCCAGGCATTGGCCACAGCGGATTTCACAGCTGCAGCGCTGGCTCTCATGGAGCCGGGCATGGCCTTCGACGCGCGACAGCTCAAAACAAAGGCGCTGGTGCAGGCGGATGGCAGCTATGTTCTAAGTGGCGCCAAAAGCATGGTCGCCTTTGGGCCGGGGGCAGAAATAGTCGTGGTGTTTGCCGACATGGGAGACGACGGCACTCAGGGTTTTCTCGTGGAGGCCGATGCCGCTGGTGTCAGTTTTGCGAAAGAGGACTACATGGGCTTGCGTCCATTACCTTTATACGCGATGGCGCTGGATGGTGTGAACGTAGCCGCTACTGCCAGGCTGACTGAGAACTTTGATATCGAGCGCATGATTTCGCTTGGCAACATAGCCGTGGCAGCGCTGGCGGTGGGTACCTGCCAGGCGATGCTGGATTATGTGGTGCCCTACGTCAATGAGCGAGTGGCATTCGGTGAGCCTATTTCCAATCGCCAGGCAGTGGCCTTTATGGTCGCCGACATGGCGACGGAGATAGAGGGCTTGAGGCTGATGACATATCGCGCAGCAGCCCAGGCAGAACAGGGTATGGATTTTTCGCGCAGCGCGTTTCTTGCGCATCGCAATGCTATCAAATACGGCATGAAAGTGGGCACTGATGGTGTTCAGCTTCTGGGTGGCCACGGTTTTACTCGCGAACACCCGGTAGAAATGTGGTATCGCAACTTGCGCGCCCTGGCGACACTGGACGGTATGTTACTGGCCTGACAGCAGGCATGATTTTCAACGAGCATCCACAATGGTGAGACTGTGATTAATCTCGAGATACCCAAGAAAATAGAAAGTACGCGTGCTTTGCTGCGCCAGTTTTCTCGCGACGGTTTGCGGCCCTTGTCGCGCAAGTACGATCTTCTGGAGCAAAAGGAAATGCCCGAAGAGTTGTACGACCTTGCGAAACTGTTAAGGGTGGGCCGCGATCGAACCGAAACTGGCACCAAACCAGCGACCGAGACTGGAAACGTCAACGGCAGCAACCTCAGCATGGTCGTTTCCTCCGCTGAATTGTGCTGGGGCGATGTTGGCCTGTTTCTTGCCCTGCCCAGTATCGGTCTGGGTAATGCGGCAGTGAGTGCGGTTGCCACAGAGGAACAAAAAGCAGAATGGGGCGATCTGTTTGCTGCCATGGCCATCACCGAGCCAGGTGCCGGCTCTGACTCCGCTGCTATCAAAACAACTGCGAAAATTGATGGGGATGAGTATGTGCTCAATGGCACAAAAATATTTGTGACCGACGGTTATCGCAGTAAGCAGGTAGTGGTTTGGGCCTCGCTGGATCTTGCGCTGGGCAAGGCGGCAATAAAGTCCTTTCTCGTACCCAAGGGCACTCCGGGCATGACAGTTACCCGGGTAGAGCACAAGCTGGGTATACGCTCCTCTGATACGGCGCAAATAGTGTTGGAGGACTGTCGTGTACCCAAGGAAAATTTGCTAGGTAATCCCGAGATTGCGAAAACCGCAGATGCGCGTAAGAAAGCGTTTGGCGGCGTTATGCAGACCTTCGACAATACGCGGCCGATGGTGGCAGCGCAGGCCGTGGGTCTGGCGCGGGCCGCCCTGGATATGACCCAGGAGTTATTGAAAGAGGAGGGAGTTGAGCTGGACTACCGCAAAAGCTATCACCAGATGAGTGCGGTGGAGAACGATTTGTATCATATGGAAGCGGACTACGAGACCGCCCGGCTGCTGGTTTTGAAAGCTGCCTGGATGGCGGATAATAAACAACCCAACTCAAAAAATGCGTCCATGTCCAAGGCCAAGGCCGGCCGTATGGGTAATCAGGTGGCGTTAAAGTGCGTGGAGATCTGCGGACAGTTGGGCTATAGCAAGGCCCATTTGCTGGAAAAATTTGCCCGCGATTCCAAGATCATCGATATCTATGAGGGCACGCAACAAATTCAGCAGTTGATTGTTGCGCGCCAGGTGTTGGGAAAGAGTTCCAGCGAACTGAAGTAAACGGTTCCCCGGACGCGCGCCTGTTAACCCGCGTCGGCGAGGTCCAGGCTTTCCTGCAGTGTGCGCTTGACGAATTTGCCACTCGCATTGCGCGGCAGGGGGTCATCCAGAATCCAGATGTAGCGCGGCGCCTTGTAGGCTGCCAGCTGGGTTTTGCAGAACTCACGAAGCTCTTCCGCCGATGGTCGGGTACCGGGGTTGGGAAAAATTGCGGCGCCGACTTCTTCGCCCAAACGCTCGTCCGGCACTGAAAAAACAGAACATTCGGCAATGTTGGGATATTTGTAGAGTGCTGTCTCTACCTCTGAACAGTACACGTTTTCGCCACCCCGGATGACCATGTCTTTGGCCCTGTCCACCAGGTAGATGAAGTTGTCCTCGTCGACATAACCGATGTCGCCTGTATGCAGCCAGCCGTCGACAATGGTTTCGGCAGTGGCTTCGGGGCGGTTGAGGTAGCCCTTGATGACCTGGGAACCTCGCACACAGATTTCACCGGTTTCACCCGGGGCTAGTGTCTTGCCATCGGCATCAATGCACTTTACCTCATAGATAGGCAACACCATCCCGGCACTGTTGGGCTTGTCGGACAAAAAGAAACCGGCGGAGGTGCTGATCATCCCACATGTCTCGGTCATGCCATAGCCCTGGCCGGCCTTGGCGCCGCGCGCGCCCTGATCGATCTTGCCGATAAGATCGGGTTGCACCGCGGCACCGCCACCGTTGAGTGCGGTGAGGGTGGAGGTGTCCCGCGTGGAAAAGTCCGGGTGCATAATGATCTCGCGGCTCATGGTGGGCACGCCGCTGAAGACGGTGATCTTCTCCTCTTCGATAATACGCAGCGCTTCGCCCGCATCCCATTTGTGCATATGGACCAGCTTTCCACCACCAATGGTCACCGACTGGGCCAAACAGTTGTTCGCGGTTACGTGGAACAGGGGGGTGGCAACAATCGATGCCACCTGGGTTGTTCCGCCCCCCAGCAAATCGGGTGCCTTTTTGTTCTGGGCCTTTGCTTGTGCAGCAGCCTGGGACATGGTGCCAAAAATCACGCTGAGAATATTGTTGACGCAGCCCCGATGGGTGAGCTGCGCACCCTTGGGCTTGCCGGTGGTACCGGAGGTATAAAATATACAGGCGTCGTCGTCTGCATCGATAGCGACTTCAGGCAGCACCGGCTCGGCCTTCAGCACCTCGCTCCACGGGGTGGCCCAGTCCGGCACGTCATCCACCCGTACTGCTACTATCTTTATGTCGGGAAACTCTGTCTGGAAATCGGCGAAGCGTGCCAGACGCTCTTTGTCGCAGATCATCAGTTTCGTCCCGGAGTCCTTCAGGCCGAATTTGAGTTCCTCGGGAACCCACCAGGCGTTGACACCGACCGACACGGCTCCCACGCAGGCAATGGCCCAGTAGCTGAGTATCCACTCGGGATAGTTGCGCATGGCGATCGCCACGTGATCGCCGGGCTGTATACCTTGGCCTACCAGCCAGGTGGCAATCCTGGACACCTCTTCGTGGGCCTGGGCGTAAGTCCAGCGCTCGCCCTGATATACCAGGTAGTCCGCGGCGGCGTGGCCCACAGTGCTAAGCCAGATATCGCGCAGTGAGTTGGGGGCGGAGGCCCAGGCCTTCAACATTTGACCGTTGACCTCAACCTCAGTGAGGGCAAACATTTGCCCGGGGGCGGTCATCTCGGCAATGGTTTCCTTCAGTACTTTATACATATTATGGTTGCTCCGAAAAAGGGTATTCGCTGCGAGTTAATCGCCTATTCTGCACGTCTTGTGACAGCTTGCAAGTAGCGGGTCGGAACCGGGGTGAGACGCCTACAGCCTAAAAGTTAAAGCGCAGCGTGGCGCCATAGGTTCGTGGTGCCTGCAGCCATTGCGCTTTCATCCCGGTGAGGAGCAGAGGTGCGCCGGCCAGTGAGGAATAGGCCTGATCGCTTGCGTTCTTGACCCAGAGCGCGGCATCCCAGTCATTGTTGCGCCAGCCCAGTCGAATGTTGAGCAACTCGCTGTCCTGTTTCGTTTCTGCCGCCTGGTACGTGGGATTGGTGTAGTGCTTAGCCATAAAGCTGTAATCCGTGCGCAGGTAGATGTGGCCATCCGCCAGCGATAACAACAGGGTGGCCGCCAGGCTACCGCTCCAGTCGGGGGCGTACACGACGTCGAACGCCTCAAGATCGCCGCTCGAATATTCCGCATCCAGGTATTGCAGGCCGCCATCCAGAATCAGGTTGGGCAGGGGCAGGGCCGTGAAGCTGAGATCGATGCCCTGGGTCTGCGCCTTGGCGGCATTGCTGATAAAGGTGCCGGCCCCTTGTGGTGCCTGGGCGAGGAACTGCAGGTCATCGAATTCGGAATAAAAGGCCGTGGCATTCAGTTTCAGGCGGTTTTCCAGCAGCTGTGTTTTGATACCCAGTTCGTAGTTGGTGGTGGTTTCTTCGTCAAAGGTGCCGCTTACCCCTTCGCCAGGCGAGCTGTTGAAGCCCCCGGATTTGCTGCCTGTGGCGGCAGAGACAAAGACCATGGTGTCGGTATTAAGGAAGTAGCGGAGGTTGGCCAGCCAGGTAAAGCCGTCCTCTCCGGTTTTTTCATCGAGCTCACCGGGTGTGGCGATGATCTCGACGAAGGTGGGTATGCCGGGAATGTTGGCGGCGGGGGCGGTGGACTCGGCGATACTGTAGCCGTCGATAGATTTGTTTTCGCTGGTGTAGCGCAGCCCGACAGTCAGCAACCACTCCTCGTTGAAGCTGTAGGTGGTCTGGCCAAAGGCGGCTGACGTCTCAGTCTCCCAGATGCTTTTGGCGGCAATATAGTCCCCGGGCGCGGCAATTAATGCCAGTTGCGGCCCCAATGTCACCGTTCCGACTGTCAGGATGTCCTGGCCCAGGAAAGTGAAGGGTGTGCCATTGCCTCGTTTGTTTGTTTCCCGGAGGTAGTACAGGCCAGCGAGGTAATGCCAGGGTCCGTCCAGATCGCTGGTAAGGCGAAACTCCTGTGACAGGGCATGGCCTTTGTAGCGGTCCTCGACGATGGCGAGGATATCGAACTCGGAGCGATCTGCGTCCGTGGATGTCTTGTAGTCGTACTCATTGTAGGAGCTCAGGGAAGTCAGCTGCGCAGAAGCCAGGTCGTAGTCTACTGTCAGGATGGCCGTGTCCGATTTCATGTCGAAATCATTGCTCTGGTTGCTGTTGTTCTTCCAATTAAAAGCATCATTTTTCGGTAACGGGAAGTCGCTGGCTGCCAGCAGCTCGAGGAAAGTGTCTGACTGCAGAGCATCCGCGCCGCAGCAGCTGTCGCTGCGATCTACGTGGCTGGCGGTCAGCATGATGCTCAACGCATCCGAGGGGCGCCACTGCAGTTTTCCCCGCAAGTTCCAGTCCTCAAATGACATCTCGTCGGGACCGCTGTTGTTTTTCAGCCAGCCGTCCTGTTCACGCCAGTTGCCTGCGAGCAGGTAGGCCGTGGCATCATTGATCGGCCCGGTGGCTGTTGCGGTGTATTGCTGCAGGCCATAATCGCCCAGGGAGGCTTCCAGGTAGCCTTCGGCTTCCTCGAAATTGGGGTTTTTGGTAACTACGCTGACAACGCCGGCATTGGAGTTTTTGCCGTACAGTGTGCCCTGGGGCCCCTGTAACACTTCGACCCGCTCTATATCCGTCAGGTCAGACATGCCCAGACCTGATCGCCCCATGTAGACGCCGTCTACGACAAAGGCTACCGATGCCTCCAGCCCTACATTGTTCTGGGAGGTGCCGATGCCGCGAATGCGTATTCCGGTAGCGAAAGGGCTCAGGTTTGTCGATACAGTGAGTGACGGCACCAGTTGGGCGATATCGCCCAGATCCACCACTCCTGCTTCCTTCAGCGTGGTAGCCGAAATGGCATTTACCGTCACGGGGACATCCTGCAGGCTCTCGGCTCGCTTGGTGGCGGTAACGATAACCTCTTCAAGGGTGCCGGTCTGGGACAGTGCCACTGTCCCTGTGCCGGTAAGTATGAGCAGCGCGAACAAGCGCGAAAGTGAGTACATAGGTAACCTGCCTGATTATAATTAGAGATGGGTCTGTGCCCTGGCCCTGGCTGTGCCGCCAGCAGTGGGAATAATATATAATGGCATAAATCATGTCAAAACAATCTCACTGGGCCGAACGCGCTAATAGTGTGAAACTCTGCAAATTAAAAATAATGTAAAAGGTAGAAAAGCTGTGAAAAGTGTTTACTCCCATATGTCTTTCCTTCTTGCATTAGTGCTGGCCCCGGTGCTATCCGGCTGCACGGAGTCTCCAGGACCGGAAATGAGTCCCCATGGCAGCCATCTGGTGCAGCTGCAAGACGGCAGTTGGCGCTATCTTGTGGTGAACCACGGTGGGCGCGAAGCGGTGGAGCTGTTTGCTCTGCAGGCCCCCGCTGATGGTGAGCCGCAATTGCAATGGCAGGGCTGTGTTTTCCCTGTGAGCAACACCTTTATCAATGACGTTGTGGGCCTGGCCAATGGAGATGTGGTGTATACCCGTATGTACCGCCCGCAGGACTTCCTGGGGCTGTGGCGCGGTATGCTGGGGTTTGAAACTGGCGATGTCTGGCGCTGGAGTAAAGAGACCGGAACGAGGCTGCTGCCGGGCACCGGCGGCAGCATGACCAATGGGGTTGAAATTAGTCCGGACGAACGCTTTGTCTTCATCAACCAGTATATGGACAAGGAAATTCACAAGTACGACCTTGTGACAGAGCAACGGGTTGCAGTAGGTCAGGTTGCCCATGCAGACAATAGCGCCTGGGGTCCCGGTGGTGAGTTATGGCTGGCCAGCCAGTCCAGCGAGCTGCCTGTTTACCTGGCCTGTTCCAGGGACTACAGCGTTACCTGCGGGATGGCTTTTGATATTGTCGCGCTTGACCCGGAGACCATGCAAAGCCGGGTTATTTTCCAGCATCAGGGGCCGCCTATGGGCGCCGCTACCGTCGCTACAGTTAATCGCGGGAAAGTTTACGTGGGTTCATTTCTTGGGGATCGCCTGCTGGTTGTGCCCTTCAGTGAATTTCGCTAGCTGCTCAACTGTGGCGTTTGACCAGGCCTTTTTGCTGCATTCGCCACAATAGCAGTTCGATCTTGTCCTGGCCAAAAAATGGCTCGCCGTCGTACACCATCGTGGGCACACCCCAGTGGTGCTTCTCCAAGGCAGTATCGTTGGCCAGTAATTGCCGCGGCCACTCAGTAGCGTTATCGCTGGCCCACTGTTCCAGTACAGACAGTTCCAAGCCTGCTCGTCTGGCGGCGAGTTTTAGATGACCCCCCTGGTCCCAGCCATCGATCTCGCCACTCCAGACTATGGCTGACACTTCCCGTGCAAATTGGACACCCCGGCCAGCAGCCGTGGCCGCCAGCCCCAGTGGGTTTAGTTTGAGTACGAGGTGGCCCGGGTCATTCGCCGCCAATCCGGTGTTGATCGGGTCCGGTCGCGGTGCTCCCAGCGGCAGGCCCCGGTACTCTGAATAGCGCAGCAGGTCAGTCAGGAAGTAAGGTTGCCATTTCTCATGGGCCTTGTCGAAAAAGTCGTTGTAGCGAATAAAAATAGGATTGACGACCCGCAGGTTAACCCGCAGGGCATATTCCTGCTGCAGGTCGTACATCAGCGACGCGCCGAAGTAGGACCAGGGACTGCGAAAGGAAAAAAACATATCGACGTCATGTTCCGGCATGCTGCGGTTCCTTTATCAAAGTGATAATCCAGTTTACCCGATTTTAGCAGGGGCCATCATCGACAGCACTCTTCGGCGTTTGCCTGTGGCGTAGCGAGAGGATCAGCATCACACAGGCTACAAGCAAGAGTGGCAGGTTTCCCGCACTTCCCGGAGGCGTGTGTTCGAAGTATTCCGGACCGATCTGGTGTAGCCTGCCGGGTACGAAGCGCAGCAGCAGCTCGAAGATAACCATCAGATACATGCACGGTAGCAGCGAGCGGTATTTGAAGGCGACTAGCCAGAAAATACCCACCGTGATCAATTGCTGCGAGCCCCACAGGGAGCTATACATGTAGACCAGCCGGTCGGGATCCGGTGTGCCGCCGAAGTTGATAAAACTGGCGATGGAGTTGACGCCGGAGTCATTTTTGAGAAAATGGATGAGGCTGCGGCCCGTGTACAGAATGCTCAGCACTATAAAAGCGTAGAACGCTATCGGACTGCCCCTGAAGTCATTATTTGCGCTGGCAGGTAGTATCTTTTCAAAAAACGTCATAATCCCTGACACCTCCTATGCTTGCGGTAGTTGAGCACCCGGATGCTGGTGCAGCTATATTGTGACATAATAAATGCCAATTAAATAACTGGTTTATCATAGCTGGCAATCTTCCGGGGCGAGCAACTCCCGGGGACAAGTGCAAGAATGCAAGGATTTCCCAATGTCGACAGATTATATTTTGTACGGTGCTGACCACTCGCTTTACACAGGCAAAGCGCGAGCGTATCTGCGCTACAAGAATCTCAACTGGCGCGAGGTGACCGCTTCGCGGGAAATATACAAATCGGTCATCCTGCCAAAGATTGGAGCTCCGATCGTCCCGGTTCTGGAGACGTCTGACGGACGTTACTTGCAGGATACTACGGATATTATCGACTTCCTCGAGGCAGCTCATCCCGAAGCCTCAGTTTATCCCGATACGCCGGTACAGAAACTGGTGGCGCTGCTGCTGGAGCTTTACGGTGACGAGTGGCTGGTGATACCGGCTATGCACTATCGCTGGAGCGTTCTTGATCAGCAGCGTGAGTTTATTTTTTCAGAGTTTGGCAAAATGAGCGCCCCCGGGGCCAGCTTGGAGGAGCAGGTGGAAATAGGTGAACGTACCTCCCGCATGTTCAGTGGCTCGGTGCCTATGCTGGGTGTTACAGCGGCAACTATCCCCGCAATAGAGGCGGTGTATCTTGAGATGCTGGGCCAACTGGATGCCCATTTCAGCCAGTACGATTTCCTCTTCGGCTCCCGCCCCAGCATAGGCGACTTCGGTCTTATGGGGCCGCTTTATGCCCACCTGGGACGCGATCCGGTGCCCAAAGCTCTGATGCAGGAACGGGCTCCCAACGTGTTTGCCTGGGTGGAAAGAATGAACAACCCTGCGCCATTGTCCGGCGAATTTCTCGCTGACGATGAAATACCGGGGACACTGCTGCCCGTATTACAAACCATGTGTCGAGATCAGCTCCCCGATGTTCTGGATGTCATTCGCCACAATGCGGTTTGGCTCGAAAAACACCCTGGGGACAACATTCCCCGCGTACTCGGCATGCACCCGTTTAGTACCGGCCCGGCGTCGGGAGAGCGCTATATTCACAGTTACGCGCAGTGGATGTTCCAGCGCCCCTATAGCCATTATCACGCGCTGTCATCCGCAGAGCGCGCTGCTGCGGACCTGCTGCTGACTTCCGCAGGTGGATATGAGGCCTTGAATGTCGAGATCAAGCATTGGCTGGCGCGTAAACCGGGTCAGCTCGAATTGGTGGAGACCAGCCGGTAGAGTTGCCGTTTTTTTAAAAATGACATATATTATGTCATAATATATGGCGGCTGCTGTGACAGAGTCGCTGTGGGGTATAGCGGTTACACCAACAGCGACGGGTCACTGATAATGGAGTTCAAACGCACGCCGGACGAGTGTTTTAGAGACCTCGCGGACTATCCCTTCAAGCCGAATTACCTGCAGGTTGGCGACGGGGAGGGGGGTGAACTGCGTGTCCACTACCTGGACGAAGGCCCGGCAGACGGTGAGGTGGTGTTGTTGATGCATGGCCAGCCCGCCTGGTCTTATCTCTATCGTTTTATGATTCCACCGTTGATCGATGCGGGCTTCCGGGTTATTGCTCCTGACCTTATCGGCTTTGGCCGGTCAGACAAGCCCACTCGCATGGAGGATTACACCTACGCCCGCCATATTGCCTGGATGACTGAGTGGCTGATCGCTTTGGACTTGAGTGGGGTCACACTGTTTTGTCAGGACTGGGGCAGCCTGATTGGCTTGCGTCTGGTGACCGCGTATCCCGAGCGATTTTCTCGCGTGGTGCTGGCGAACGGTGGCTTGCCTGCCGGTATGATTCCAGAGGAATTTACCCTGCCACTGCAGGCGGCCTACGAAACCCTGCCCGTGGTAAAGGCTGAGGAACTGGGCGCGCGCTTCGCTGACACTTCAGGCATTCCGGGCTTTCTGTACTGGCGAAAATTCTGTGCCGAAAGCCCTGACCTGGAGATTGGTCATCTGATGCGTGTCGTATCCTCCACACCATTGGGCGACGCGGCCGTTACCGCCTACCGGGCTCCTTTCCCGGACCAGAGTTACATGGCTGGAGCACGCCGGTTTCCCAGTCTGGTACCGCTGTTTCACAATGAACCGGAAGTGGAAGAGAACAAGGCGGCCTGGGAAGTCCTGCACGGCTTCGACAAGCCGTTTATGACGGCTTTTGCCGACCAAGATCCGGTCACCGCAGGCGGTGACAAACGCTTCCAGGAAGAAGTGCCGGGTTGTCAGGGAGTAGCGCATCGCACTATTGAGGGTGCCGGGCACTTCCTGCAGCAGGAAGCACCGGAGGCCTGCGTTAAAGCCATTCTAGAGATTACTGGCCGGCTATAGCCAGTTGGGTAAGGGCCGCAATCAGCGCCACTGCCAGTGCGACCACCACCCGTGGGCCGCCGAGCATAAACCAGGGCGATGCGGGAAACGCGAAAGTTTTCTCCAGCGCGGCCAGTTTCAGGCCGTGATGTTCGCTGCCAACCGTTGTCGGCAACACCTCCATGAGGTCCCGCCGACTTCGATAGCGGATCATGCCCGCCGCCATCCAGTCATCTGCATGCTCGCAGGCCACATTCTCGACATTCCCGCTGGCCGCAGTTGCAATCATCACGGGATGACCTGCCTTGCGTAGCAGGCCGCCGAGAAATATTTTCTGGTAGCTGTCGAGATTTTTACGGGACTCTCTCACCGGTTTTTTCAGTTCCAGCAGATTAACCATAACGAAATCCCTGCCATCGTCATTGGCCAGAAAGTGGGCGAGGCTATCGCGTTGTTTGGGTGTCATAGAACCTGCCTTATCGAGGAGATCCATGGTTGCCTCGGCTTCGGCGGGAGTGATGCGACGACGAAAGCCGACATACCAGCACCAGAAAGCGGTATATGTCAGCACAGCCGCGACCCAGATTGTTACCGCTGTCATTGACGTCTCCTTGTGGTCAGGCCTTCGGCATGGTATCCAGGAATTCCTGCATTGCGGCGAGCGGCGCACTGCGGGCGGCCAGCTTGTTTCTTGAATAGAATTGTTGTGGCAGTTGCGCCAGCTTTTCCGCAACTTCAAGGGCGCGGGAGTCAAGATCTTCCATTGCTACCACTTCATCCAGGAAGCCTGCGTCTATGGCGGCCTCGGGAGTATAGACTTCAGACTGTATGGCGGCGCGCGTCAGGTGTCGGCTGGACAGACGGGACTGGGTTAGTGCCATTAACAAAGGCGGAAGATCCATGCCTATCGCCGTTTCGGGAAGTGTGATGCGAAAATCACCTTGTACACCCAATCGTGAGTCCGAGGCCAGCAGGATAAAGGCTCCCATGGCAACCCCGTGGCCGCTGCAAGCGGCAATCAGTGGCAGTGGGTAGCTATAGAGCCGGTGCAGCAACTCGAAGCCGCGACGGACAAGAGCGATTGTCGCCTCCGGCCCTTTTTGGAACTCCTTCAGGTCGAAGCCCGCAGAAAACATCCCCTCACGGCCGCGCAGTACAACGGCTTTTGCCTCCGGCCCGGCCCGGTCCAGTCCGGCATTCACGTCATCCAAAAAGGTATGGCCTACCGCGTTGGCCTTGCCGTCATCGATCCGCAGGAACGCGGTGTGTCCATTCAGTTGGTATTCCATAGTCGCTTGTCCCGATTTCGCAGAGGGTGAAATGATGTTGCGCAGGGTGCAGTCAGAGTTTTGTCTTTTCGTCCAAGGGAGATATAATGGCAGTTAATATGCCATTATCGAAGTGTGCGTGCAAGACTCACACCTGCCCGCTAAACAATAGACACTCTGCATTTTGTTGGTCTATTATCGCTCGATAGCGACCATTTTGTGATTCAAGCGAGGGTTTTCAGGGAATATATGACTACAGCCACCAAGCGTGACTCTGTGAGTAAGCTGGAGCCCGGCGCAGCCGCCAAAAAGCCCGATGGGCGCCTGCTGCGCAGCGAGCGCAGCAGGCAGCTCATTATCGACGCTTCCCAGGAACTGGTGAACGAGGGAGTGCTGGTTCCCACGGCACAAAATGTCGCAGACAGGGCCGGAGTGGGTATTCGTACCGTGTTTCGGCATTTTGCCGATATGGAAACCCTGTTCTCCAGCATGGATAACCAGCTGCGGGAAACCTATGAGGATTTGTTCCTGGGTGGGGACCGTGCTGGAACCCTGTCCGAACGTATCCAGCACGCGATCGAGCGCCGAGCGACGGCCTATGAGAAGCTGTCTTTCCTGATGTTATCCACCCGTGCCCAGATGTGGCGCTCGCCAACTCTGCAAAAAAACTACGCCAGAAACCAGCGTGCCCTGCGTAAAGACCTGGCAGACTGGCTGCCCGAGATGGCGTCACTCGACACAGTGAGAAGGGAGTCGGTTGACCTGGCGGCGTCCTTTGAAACCTGGAACCGACTGCGGAACCACCAGGGCCTGAGTAAAAAGACCAGTATGGAGGTGGTGTATGAGATGTTGCGACTGGCATTCGGTGTGGAGTAGGCGAATTGCCAACAGCGGCCCCCGTTGCCGCGCGGAGTCATTGGTTATTCAGGTTTGCAGGAAATTACGTGCGTTGTCGACGAATGCCGCCGACTTTTCCTTGTCTTCGAGGATGCTTTCAATCCTGACCGGCACGCTGACACCGCGTTGCAGGCCAGGTTTTTCCTTCATTACATTCATCCAGCGATCCAGATTTTCCAGGCCCGCACGGGAGACTCCCGACCACTTATAAGTTCTCACCCAACACCAGTTGGCTATGTCGGCAATGGAGTAGTCGTCGGCCAGCCATTCACTTTCGCCCAGCCGTGTGTCCAATACCTCGAACAGGCGGCGGCTCTCGTTCTGGTAGCGACGGATTACCGGTTCGATTTTCTCAGGGAAATAGCGGAAGAATACGTTGGCCTGGCCCATCATGGGGCCCACTCCACCCATCTGGAACATCAGCCACTGGATGACGCGAGAGCGGCCTTTGGCATCGGCTGGCAACAGCTTGCCGGCTTGCTCTGCCAGATAGATCATAATCGCGCCGGACTCAAATACCGCAAAATCGTCATTGGCCCTGTCCACAATTGCCGGTATCCGGCCATTGGGATTGATCACCCTGAATTCGGGTTTGTGTTGATCGCCAGAAGAAATGTCCACTGCTTTTACGCGGTATGCGATTCCCAGCTCTTCAAGCGTGCAGGAAGCTTTATGGCCGTTGGGCGTAGGCGCTGTGTACAGATCGATCATACTTTTTCTCCTTTACCAAATGATACCGGGGCGCGCTAGATTTTATCCCGAGTCTGGATAATGTCTTTCGAGTTGGGTGGCAGCGTGAAGGATGTTCCGTCCTGGCTCAATGTGTAATTTTCAAACACCTCGTCCACTCCCTCCAGCCACGCCGCCTCGGCTCCGGGTAAAACCAGGGGTGGCACAATATGGTAGTACACCAGCTCACCCACGCCAGCATCCCGGGCGATTTCGGCTGCTTCCACCGGGCTGGCGTGGTAATTGATTACATCCACGGTAACTTTGGCCATAACATCGTTGCCTGTTGCCACAGCGCCGTCATGCATTATGCCCAGCAACTCGGGTGAAAGCGCCTCATGCACCAGAATATCCACACCCTTGGCAAAATGCTGCAGGTTGGCAGATTTCACGGTATCGCCGGATACCAGTATGGTCCTGCCTTCATAACTGAAAAGGTAGGCGGCGGCGGGGTCTATGGGGGCGTGTCCCACTGCCAGCATCTGGATTTTCAGGCCGTCCTCGTCGTATACCGTCGTGAGGTCACCCGCGGCTGGCAGTGGAAACTCGATCGCTGCCATTCCCTTGCCTGACAGTGGGGCAACGGTATCGCCGTGGTGATCGTGGCGATAGCCGGTATCCATCTCATAAGCAGTATTGAAGCCGGCCACTACCCGACCCACTCCCTGTGGACCAATCACTGGCAGAGGGCTTGTATTGCCTGCAGACACCCAACGTAGGGTTGCCACCTCGCCGAGGCCATCGATATGGTCGGAGTGGAAGTGGGTCAGTAGTACGGCGGTCACATTACCCAGGGGATAGCGCATACGGGCCAGGTTTCGCACCCCGTTAGTCCCGGTATCCACCAGGAAGATTTTGTCTCCCGCTATAATAGCGACGCAGGCGCCTGAGCGTTTGATATCCGGCATGGGGCCGCCGGCACCGCAAATAGCCAGATGCAAGCCGTCACCCAGTTGAGTCAGCGCGTCACTAGCCATTACAGTCTCTACACCGCGGCTCATGATGCGCTTGGCGATGGTGCTTCTCTGGGTGTACACCAGCACGGCCAATATAACTGCAACCAGCAGGGCGATGGTTAATTTTCGCATGACATGCCTCCCGAAATATTTATGACACTTGCAGGTTGCGGTTGGCGCACCTGCACATGAGTCTGAACAAGCGAAAAAGTGTGACATAATGGCAGTCAATATGCCAATATTATATGCTGTAGATTAAACGTCCTTAATACGTGACAACGCGCTGAATGTTCGTAGATCCCAGTGCTGTTTTCTGTTCGCCCGATTTCCGCAGGAGATTACCCATGACCATACCTCAAGTAGTGGAACTGATAGGTTCGCCAGGCTCGCCCTACACCCGAAAAATGCTGGCTTTGCTGCGCTATCGCCGTATTCCTCACCGCATGATATGGGGTGACCCCACGGCGGTTTTGCAGCAGCGAGGGGTGGCTGTGCCGAAGCTGGTTTTCCTGCCAACCTTCCTGTTCAAGGACGAGGCTGGTGAGCTGGTGGCCCGCAGCGATTCAACACCCATTATTCGCGAGTTGGAGCAGGCTTTTGCGGGGCGCAGCGTGCTTCCCCCGGACCCCGCGCTGGGTTTCATAGATTACCTGCTGGAAGACTTTGCCGACGAGTGGTGTACCAAATATATGTTTCACTATCGCTGGCACCCCAAAGAAGACGCCGACAATGCCGGCAGTTTGCTGCCGCTGTATATGGATTTGAGTGTACCGCAGGAAAATTGGAAGCAGTTCAAGACCTTTTTCAGCGAGCGCCAGATAGGGCGTTTGCGCTATGTCGGTTCCAACGAGGAAACAGCGCCCATTATCGATGCGAGTTACAGGCGTCTGTTACTTGCTCTGGAGCAGCACTTTGCCGATGTGCCGTTCCTGCTGGGACACAGGCCCGGCGCGGGTGATTTTGCATTGTTTGGCCAGTTCAGCCAGCTGGTCGGCTTTGATCCTACGCCCCGGGCAATTGCTCATGACATGTCGCCGCGTACGGTGGCCTGGGTAGACCTTATGGAAGATCACTCCGGGCTTGAACCTGAGAACGGTGGCTGGCAGGACACCCGTGCTATAGCGGAGTCGCTGCGCGGCATTCTCACGGAGGTAGGGCGCGTTTACGCCCCCGCCTTGCTGGCCAATGCGCTGGCAGTAAAAGCAGGCGAAAAACACTGGCAGGCGAAAATTGACGGTGGTGAATGGAGCCAGCAGGCATTTCCCTACCAGGCCAAATGTCTGGGCTGGATTAACGAGACATATCGCGCCCTTGACGAGGAGAACAGAGCGCGCGTTGATGAGCTGCTGTCGGGAACGGGTTGTGAGAGAATGCTGCTCTCCGGAGGCTGAGAGGCCCCCCCATACCAACGACCATCAGAGGAAGCTTTGCACAATGCGTATAGATAACCGTGTCACCAGAATGACCGGCACCCAGTACCCTATCATTCAGGCTCCCATGGGCTGGATCGCGCGTTCCCAGCTGGCCTCCGCAGTGAGCAATGCGGGCGGGCTCGGTATCATCGAAACCTCCTCCGGGGAGCTCGACAATATCAAGCGTGAAGTTCAGTTGATGCGGGAAAAGACGGATAAACCCTTTGGCATGAACGTGGCGTTGTCCTATGTGAAGGGCACCAATATCATTGATTTTGTGATTGAACAGGGTATTAAATTTGTCACCACATCCTCCGGCAGCCCCAGTGTCTGCACGCGGGATTTCCAGTCTGCCGGTATTACCGTGTTTCATGTGGTGCCCACCCTGGAGATGGCCCTTAAGGCCATAGACGCCGGCGTGGATGGCCTGGTGGTAGAGGGCGGTGAGGGCGGCGGTTTCAAAAACCCAAGTCCGGTGTCTACCATGGTGCTACTGCCGCTGATTCGCTCTCGCGTTGATGTGCCGATTATTGCGGCGGGCGGTATCAGCGATGGCCCCTCCATGGCGGCTGCCTTTGCCATGGGTGCCGAGGGCGTGCAGATGGGCACACGTATGCTGTCCTGCCTGGAGTCGCCCGTGCACGACAACTGGAAGCAGGCGGTTGTGGCGGCCCGGGAAACAGATACGGTATTTCTTAATCAGCAGGGGCGTCCAGCGCTTCGCGCTCTGCGAACTGAACGCACTGCGGCACTCGAGCCGCAGGGCAAGTTCAATGTGATGGAGAATATGTCCGGCATTGCGCAGCTGTATTTTGGCGGCGACATGGAGGCGGCGATCCCGCTGTCGGGGCAGGTGTGCGGGCGTATTGACGATGTGATCAGTGCGCAGCAGGTGATCGATGAAACAATAGCAGGGTTTCGGCAGGTTATGAGTGAATTGGCGAGGGATTATGCTTCCTGAGTTGCAGTGGAAGTAAATAGCTTGACTGTCTTGCGACGCGCGCAAAATTAATCGAAAGGAGAAATTAGCATGGTACAACTTACTAACATGGTCGACTACCAGGTCGAGGATGGCGTGGCAGTACTCACGCTCAATAACCCGCCTGTAAACGCACTTAGTCAGGGCGTGCGCAAGGGGCTGAAAGAGGGCGTTGCCAAGGCCCAGACAGATGATGTAGTGAAGGCAATACTGCTTATCTGCGAGGGCCGCACCTTTATCGCCGGTGCAGACATTACTGAGTTTGCCAGTGGGCCTAAGGAGCCCGGCTTGCACGGTGTTCTTGAAGATCTGGATAACGCCAGCAAACCTGTTATCGCAGCGATTCACGGCACGGCCCTGGGCGGGGGCCTGGAGACGGCACTGTGTTGTCATTACAGGGTGGCCGTCGCCAGCGCAAAACTGGGTCTACCGGAAGTGAACCTTGGCTTGTTGCCCGGGGGTGGTGGCACCCAGCGTCTGCCACGTGCGGTGGGTGTGGAGAAGGCGTTACAGATGGTTGCTCTGGGCGTTCCGATCAGCGCGCAGGAGGCACTGGAGGTCGGCCTGATTGATCACATTGTCGACGGCGAACTGCGGCAAGGTGCGCTGGCTTTTGTCCGGGAGACTATGGCTCAGGGGGGAGTGTTAAAACGCATACGCGACACCGATGAAAAACTGCAGAGCGCTCGGGAAAATCCCGGCATTTTCGCTCAGTTTCGCAAGGCTATTGCCCGCAAAGCGCGGGGTCTCCTCGCGCCAGAGTACAATATTCGCTGCATAGAAGCGGCGGTTAACCAACCCTTCGACGAGGGTATGAAAACCGAGTCCAAGCTGTTCATGGAGCTGATGACCGGGCCCCAGTCCGCTGCTCAGCAGTACTTTTTCTTTGCTGAACGCCAGGCGGCAAAAATCCCCGATGTACCCAGGGAGACAGCGGAGATTCCCATCGCAAAGGTGGGGGTGATTGGCTCCGGTACCATGGGCGGCGGTATCGCCATGAACATGGTGAACGTGGGAATTCCGGTAACCATTGTAGAAGTAAAGCAGGAGGCGCTGGATCGCGGCCTTGGTGTCATTCGTAAGAACTATGAAAATACAGCGAGTAAGGGCCGTATCAGCGAGGCGGATGTCGAACAGCGTTGCGGGCTTATTACCGGTTCGCTGGATATCAACGATCTGGCGGACTGCGACCTGATTATCGAGGCCGTATTTGAAAATATGGCAGTCAAGAAAGATATTTTCACCCGTCTTGACGCTGTGGCCAAACCCGGTGCCATCCTCGCCTCCAATACCTCAGCACTGGATCTGAATGAGATCGCGGCGGTCACCAAACGTCCGGAATCAGTTGTTGGGCTGCACTTTTTCTCTCCCGCCAATGTGATGAAATTGTTGGAGGTGGTGCGCGGTGAAAAAACGTCCAAAGAGGTTATTAAAACCAGTATGTCTTTCGCCAAGCGTATACGCAAAGTTGCGGTTCTGGTTGGCGTCTGTCACGGCTTTGTGGGTAATCGCATCCTCTTTTACCGCCAGCGCCAGGCCGAGCAACTGGCCCTCGAGGGTGCGCCGCTACATCGGATAGATAAGGTTTTATACGACTTTGGCTTTCCCATGGGTGCATTCCAGATGGCAGACCTGGCAGGTCTGGATCTGGGCTGGAATGCCGAGACATCCAAGGGGGCTACGGTTAAAGATCGGCTTTGTGAGATGGATCGACGGGGGCAGAAAAATGGTGCCGGTTTCTACGATTATGACGAGAATCGCAAAGCTACACCCGCCCCGATAGCCAGTGAACTGTTCGCTGAATTTGCGGCCAAGGCGGGTATTACCCAGCGTGAGATCTCCGACGAGGAAATCCTGGAGCGCTGCGTTCTGCCGATGATTAATGAAGGTGCCAAAATACTGGACGAAGGTATCGCCATCCGCGCCAGCGATATCGATGTGGTGTATGTTTACGGTTATGGTTGGCCGGTATATCGTGGTGGCCCGATGCACTATGCCAACAGTCTGGGGCTGGACAAGGTGGTCGCCAGACTGCGGGCTTACCAGCAGAGCAGCGACGACGATTTCTGGAAGCCCAGCCAGTACCTGGTAGACCTCGCAGATGCGGGTAAGCGCTTCAGTTGACGCAGCTTGATGTGTGGGGTTGAAGCCTCCCCTACCTCTTCAGTGTTGCGCCACAGGAGTATGAGGCGGATGTAAAAACCTTCCAGGTGGGGTTTGGCGTGATCTGTGCGGAATTTGGCGGGAACTGGGTCCGGGCGAGCAGAAGGAGTTGGGTGAAATGCTGCCTCATTCCCGCTTGTTCGAGAACAGTGCGGGACTGGAGTCGTTGGACTTTTGATATCTCCTGTGTAAGCTGGGAGCTGCCTTTTTAGCCCATAAGACCCCTACATGAAACAACGCTTCGCCCGATGGCTGTTGCACCGTGCTGGTTGGCAACTGGAGGGAGGGCGCCCGGACTTTGACCGCTATGTGCTCATCGCCGCCCCCCACACGTCCAACTGGGATTTCCCCCTGATGCTTGCCTTCGCGGCGGCCTTTGATATCAGGGTGACCTGGATGGCCAAACACAGCCTGTTCTTTCCGCCCGTGGGCTGGATAATGCGAAGGCTGGGTGGAATGCCGATTATCAGGCATGAAAACAATAATGTAGTGGATTCGATGGTGGCGGCGTTTCAGCGCATAGCGGGATTAGTGCTGGTGGTGCCTACCGAGGGTACGCGAGAGCGAACCGAGTACTGGAAGTCGGGCTTTTATCACATCGCCCGGCAGGCGGATGTCCCCATAGTGCCATCTTTTCTTGATTTCGAGCGCAAGCGCGGAGGCTTTGGTCCCGCGCTTGTCACCGGTGGGATAGTCGGTGAAGATATGCAGTACTTTCGTGATTTTTACGCCGCAATGGAGGGGAAATTTCCCGCCAAGGTAGGGCCTGTTCGACTCAGGGAAGAATCGGCGAACACGGGGTCACGCATTGACCGGTAATTGCCTCGCAGCAATTATACGTCCCTTTGCGCGCAACACGGTCTCCACAAAGCGATAGGTGAGCTCCGCCCCCAGCAGAGTGAGGCTTAAAGCGATTCCAACATGAAGTATATTAAAGGCTGCCGGCCCGATAGTGGCTGATAACCCCTGGCCAAAATAGCCCAGCAGGTCGCGGGTGCCCAGGTACATCACCAGATGCGCCAGGTACAGGGAATAGGACCTGCTGCCCAGATACAACATGATACGCCGGTAGCGCCGGCCGATAGTAAACACATTCCTGTCATAGGAAGCCAGCCAGACGATTGCTGCGCAGACCAGTGCAACGACCGCCACACCATAAGGTTTCATCGCGGTTGAGATGCCCTGGATATTTGCGGCCAACAGTGGCAGTAGCACCAGCAGGCCCAGACCGGCGGTAGCTGTCAGGTATCGATACCTGAGCAGCGCGGGAAAGTGCCTTCGATAGAATGCTGTTTGGGCCAGCAGTGCCAGCAGGATGCCCCAACACAGAGCATCGGTTTTAAAATACCAGGCGTAGGTGAAAAACGGCCTGTGCCACATGAACTGTGCCAGGATGGCCACTATCAGCAGGGTCACCAGGGATTTTCTGCTGAGAAAGAAAAACAGGAAGGGGAAGATCAGGTAAAACTGCTCTTCCAGCGACAGGCTCCAGTAGTGGCCAAGGAAGTTATCGATTATGCAGGGCTGCCCACCACCGCTGGCAACACAGTGCGGTGTATACACGTTCATAGCATTGCCCAGCGCCGCAGCAGTACTCAGCAGTACGTTCTTTAAGGGGTAGTCAATATCGGTGAGGCGGATAATCAGCAACTGCAGCACAAAGGCGATAGTAACCCAGGTCCATGCCGCCGGAAGCAGGCGGAAAATGCGCTTTATCCAGAAGGAAAACATCAACGGACGGCGGGTGGTGGTGCCATGGTGGGTAGAATCGAGGATAGAGCCGGTGATTACAAAACCGGAGATCACCAGGAACAAATCGACGCCAACGCTCAGTTCCAGGTAATTGAGTGGGATAAGCCACGAACTGTCAGCGGGCAACAATACCCGGAAGTGTAAAATGACAGTGTACAGTATAGCGAAAGCCCGCAGGATTTCGATGTCAGTATTCTTGCGGGAGGGTGCAGCCTCCGTGGTCACGGCACGACGTCTTGGTACAAATACTCGCAGCCCTCACAGAGCGGGTTGGTCACCTTGTTTGCGATCATTTCCCGCCGAAGGGCGTGCATTTTTTCCCCATTCCAGATCTCCAGAAGGCTTTCGGTATTGATGTTGCCAAGAGCGTATTTCTTGTTGTAGTCAAAGCAGCAGGGTACAACGTCACCGTCCCAGGACACTGTCATTTTCTCCCAGGGGAAGTCGCAGAGGACCTTCTCCTGAGCAGGCTTGGGCTTTTGCGCCGGATGAATCAACACGTTGACATCTTCCGCCTTGCCGTCCCAGCTGACAAAGGGTTTGGCGACAAAGTCGTCTATTCCTTCCTGCGCGTTCCAGAAGCTCTCTACTTCCTCGATACTCTGCCGGTTGTTGGGGAAATCGATCATCGACAGCGAGATTTTAGTCTTTACGCCACGTCGCTCTTTCTCTCGCAGGAACTTCAGCAGACGTCGACGGGATTTGTGGTAGGCGTTGGGAACTCCCCGGATTTTTTCAAAAGACGCGTCGTCATGTCCGTCCAGGGCAACATACAAATGCGCCGGCGCTGCGTCCAACAAGTCACTGGCCACCTTCTTAGTAAGCATCAGCGGGTTGATCGAGAGGCCCGCATTGACACCCTTATCTATCGCATAGCGCATGAATTTTGCGAACTCCGGATGGACCAGACTCTCGCCGAAACCGTGTAACCAGACATCCTGGCTGCGGGCGTATTCCGGGTTTAGCAAGACAAATTCGTCAACGGCCTTTTTGAACGTGTCGAATGACATATGCCCCTCGGCGCGCGTCATATTATTCGTGCGTGGGCACATAATGCATTTGAAGGGGCAGAGATTGGTCAATTCGAAGCTGAAAATGGCCGGTGGTGTATCTACCTGGACGGTGCGGTCTTCCGCGTAGCGCGGGAGTTTTTTCAGGGCACGCAGAGAGCTTTTAACCGCAGCTAGTACAAAAGGGAGACCCCCCGGCTCTGCCGGGGAGGCACCCAGAGTTTG